>CAZDWM010000114.1:0-1708 GCA_964509145.1 uncultured Eubacteriales bacterium
ATGGACTGGAACGCCATCACGCAGGCGCTAGTCGACATCAATTACGATGGCGTTTTCACCTTTGAGGCAGACGGAATGACAAAAAGAATGCCGGTCGATTTTATCCCGACAGGACTCAAATACCTTTGCGACATCGGCAAGCAGCTAACAGCGATGATTGAGCGCGCACAGCGCTGAGCCAATAAATACAGCAACGCCGCCGGAGTTTTTATCCGGCGGCGTTGCTGTAGTGTGAGTATGTAATGGGAAGGGGGGTACATATTGAAAGGATTATAAGGATTATGCTGTTTGATAAGCGAAGCTGCACCAGTATTCGTCCAGCTCGCTTTGGCAGATGTCGTCGTCAAAGTATTCGAACGATGAAAGCTCCACCGCTTTGTTTAAAAGAGCCTTGAATTTTGCAAGAACGGTTGATATTTTTTTCATGGTACAATCACCTCGCTTGTTTTTGTGTCTTTATTATGAGCTATTTTTAATTAACAAACAAGGTGTATATTCCTTAAGATATGATTAAGTTTTGATTAAGCTCTATTTTGTTTTACCCTTTACACCATCGACGGTATAACTAATCACCCGTCCGGTGGCTTGTCCGTCGCAGCCGCTTAAATATTTGCGCTTGAAATGACCGAGTTTTTCCGTGTCGGCACCTGTTTCGGCGGTGCGGACGGCTTCGGCGAGCATGAGGGAATCGGTGACGACCGAACCCGGGACGAAGCTCTCGTATTTGACGAAAAAGTCGTGTTCCTTTTTATAATGTCGCAGGTCGTAGGCATAAAAAATTTGGGGACGTTCAAGCAGCGCATATTCGAACATAACCGACGAATAATCCGTAATGAGCATGTCCGCCCCGCACAGCGCCGTTTCGGTTGGGATGAAGGCCGGAATCTCAAACACAAAGTCGCCGTATATCGATTTGAGATATTCGCAGACAGACGGTTCTTCCTTGAGATAAGGGTGATATCTCATCAGCAGGACATAATCGTCTCCGAGCAGCCTTTTTAAGAGCATATAGTCAAGCGTAGTATATACTGAGGGAGATTTTTTGTTGCCGCGGTAGGTTGGCGCGTAGAGGAGAATTTTTCGCCCGTCGATTCGGCTTAAAAGATTCGGTACACTCTTTATCAGTTCGTCGCGGGCACCGTCGATAAAGCTCTTGTTGAAATATATATCGGTCTTCGGGACACCCCACGCATGAAGGATGCTTTCGCCGCAGTTGAACGCCGAGGCAAAAGACGGCTTCGAAGCGTCCGAAGCCACGGCGACGGACGTGTAGGTGTTGTGGACTGGGCGCTTGTCGAGGATATCGCTCGAAAGCTCGCGCTCGTGCAGCGCGTAGTCCCACTTTTTTAGCGTGCCGAAAGTATGCCAGAGCTGAATAACCTGTTGCCCCTCGCGCGGCTTCTGCGCACAGACCGGCAGAAAAACGTCGTCGAGATAAAGGCATTTACACCGCCCGTAGGCTTTGAAAAAACGTCTGTAATATTTGAACTCGGCAGCCTTAAGCGTTAACCTTGAGCCTTGATAGTCGAACTTACCGATAAAGATACAGTTATAGCCCTTGGCCTTTAGCGCGTTGAACACCGGCCGCAGATTCGGCGTCAGTGTGCGGGATGACGCGCTGACAAAGACAATTTGCTTATCGTTTATCGGCAGAATTGAAAACCGTTTGTAAAGCGCCGGCCAAAAGTGCGAATAAAGATAATCCTCA
>CAZDWM010000114.1:1718-2454 GCA_964509145.1 uncultured Eubacteriales bacterium
CGCTTCCTGCTTTCGCAGCGCTTTTTGCTTGCGGTCAATTTCACGGTCGAGCTGCCGCCGCTCCTTTAGTGAATCGCTTCCCACAGAACCCCTCCATTCGTCTATTTACAATTATATCATAAAATTTCAACGAATGCAATAAAAATATGTACATAATCACCAATTTATAATGAAAAAGTTTAGTTAGTATTAAATATAAAAAAATTTTATTTATAGTGAATTTGTTGATAAGATATGTTATAATGTACAAAATGTATGTCAGTTTTTATTTAGACTGACTAAAAGAGAGTGTGTCAATGTTCGAACAGATTGTCAATATTGAAAGAATGGAGCAAGCCGTAGGGCTT
The DNA here is from genome assembly GCA_964509145.1 of uncultured Eubacteriales bacterium. Classification (GTDB taxonomy): domain Bacteria; phylum Bacillota; class Clostridia; order Oscillospirales; family Acutalibacteraceae; genus UBA1425. The sequence continues at coordinate 2,066 of CAZDWM010000114.1, forward strand.
TTCGGCAGCTTCGACGAAAACATCAAACTGATTGAAAAGGAGTTTGACATCAACGTCATCAGCCGCGGGTCGGAGCTGAAGGTTGTTGGCGAAGCGGAAAACGTCTCAAAGGGTGTGCGCGCCGTCAACGGTCTGCTGACGCTCATAAACAAAGGGGAGTCTCTCAGCGAGCAAAATGTACGCTATATTCTGTCGCTCGTTAAGGAGGGCGCAGAGGATAAGCTTGAGAGAATGATATCCGACTGCATCTGTATCACCGCGCGCGGCAAGCCCGTCAAGCCTAAAACGCTCGGACAGACAAAATATATAGAAGCCATCAAGAGCAACACAATCACCCTGGGAGTCGGTCCCGCAGGTACGGGAAAAACCTATCTGGCCGTTGCGATGGC
>CAZDWM010000114.1:2464-4850 GCA_964509145.1 uncultured Eubacteriales bacterium
TTCGCGCCAAGGAGGTCAACAGAATCATCCTCACGCGACCCGCCGTAGAGGCGGGCGAAAAGCTCGGCTTCCTTCCCGGCGACCTACAGCAAAAGGTCGACCCATATCTGCGTCCGCTATACGATGCGCTGTTCGATATGCTGGGTGCCGAGAGCTATCAGCGCCATCAGGAAAAGGGCGGTATAGAGGTGGCTCCGCTGGCGTATATGCGCGGACGTACACTGGACGACAGCTTTATAATCCTCGACGAGGCGCAGAACACTACGACCGAGCAAATGAAAATGTTTTTAACCCGTCTCGGTTTCAACTCCCGGATGGTTGTCACGGGCGACATAACACAAATCGATTTACCGGAGGGTAAAAAGTCCGGGCTTGTCGAGGCGGTTAAGATACTGAAAAATATCGACGACATCGCAACGGTACGTTTCACTGAAAAGGATGTTGTCCGTCACAGGCTTGTGCAGGACATCGTTAAAGCATACGAAAAGCACGAGGAGGATCGTAAAAGAAAATGATTCATAAGGTAAAGGTAATCATTTCAAACGACCAGAAGGAAATCAAAGTCCCTACGGGCATCCGTCTGCTGATTCGCCGCTGCTGTACGGCCGTGCTGGTCAACGAAGATTTCGACGGTTCCGCCGAAATAAGCGTTAGCTTCGTTGACGACGAGGAGATACAGCGGCTCAACAAGCAGTATCGGAACCTCGACAAGAGCACCGACGTTTTGTCTTTTCCGCTGGGCATCGACGGGGTGTACGACATCAACAACGATACCGGCGCGCAGATGCTCGGCGACATCGTTATTTCCATTGAACACGCTTTCGACCAGGCAAAGCGCTTCGGCCACTCCATTCAGCGCGAAATAGGCTTTTTAACGGTGCACTCAATGCTCCATCTGTTGGGTTACGACCACGACGCTGGCGGGCTCGACAATGTCCATATGCGGGAAAAAGAGGAGATGGCGCTCACGCAGCTCGGGCTTAAACGCAACGGCAGCTACTTTATGGACGACGAGGCGTGAAAGGAACAGACGGCTAAATGAGAGAACTCGGAAAAAGCTTTGTTTTCGCGTGGCGTGGGTTTTTATTTTGCATCGCGAACGAGCGTAATATGCGCATTCATCTGACAATATCGGTCTATATGTACGCGTATCTTCTTGTCTATGATTTTTTTATCGTCAGCCGGACGCAGCTTGCCGTTTTGCTGCTGACAAACGCGCTGGTGTTTATGGCAGAAATTATCAACACCGCTGTCGAAAACACCGTCAATATGCTTGAGACAAAATACAACAAATTCTGCGAAATCGCCAAGGATACGGCGGCGGCCGCGGTGCTTGTGAGCGCTGTGTTTTCCGTTATTATCGGCATCGTGGTTCTCGGACAACCGGAGGCGTTTAAAAAGCTGTTCGACTATTACACCGAGAAGCCGTGGATGCTGGCAGTCCTTGCGGCAAGCATAGCGTTAAGCTGTGTCTACATCTTTTCGGGACCCTACATATTTCTCGGAAATCTCAAAAAATTGAAAAGTAAAGGAAAAACCGTTTAATGACAAAAACCGCGTTTATTGCCATCGTCGGCTGTCCGAACGTCGGCAAATCCTCAATTTTAAACAGGCTTTTAGGGCAGAAGGTAGCCATCGTTTCTGAAAAGCCGCAGACCACGAGAACAAAAATTACCGGCATTCTCACAGAGGGCGACCTACAGCTTGTTTTTACCGACACGCCCGGCTACCACAGACCTCACAACAAGCTCGGTGAAAAAATGGTTAAGGCCGTCAGCGACAGCATAGGCGGCGTGGACGCCTGCGTTCTGGTTGTGGAACCGGAGGGCGAGCTTAGAGACAAGGAACGGGAGCTAATCGAGAGGTTTCGCCGCGAGAAAATGCCTGTTATCCTTGTCATCAACAAGGTCGACAAGGTGGCAAACAAGGAAAACCTGATGGCAAGGATAGCTGAGCTGTCGGGCTATTACGATTTTGAGGCCATCGTGCCCGTCTCTGCACTTCGCGGCAACAACTTCCCAGGTCTTGTGGAGGAGCTTGAAAAGCTCGCACAGCCGTCGGTGCATTTCTTTCCGGACGACGAACTGACCGACCAGCCGGAAAGGGTTATCGCGGCGGAGATAATCCGTGAAAAGCTTCTGCGACTGCTCGACAAGGAAATTCCACACGGCACGGCAGTCCGCGTCGATAAAATGCACGAGCGCGACGACGAAAGCGGCATCACCGACATAGAGGCAACTATCTACTGCGAAAAGGAAAGCCACAAGGGCATCATCATCGGCAAGGGCGGCGAGATGCTCAAGCGCGTGTCCACAAGAGCGCGTGAGGATATGGAGCGATTTTTCTGCTGCCACATCAATTTAAGATGCTGGGTCAAGGTCAAGGA
>CAZDWM010000114.1:4860-7193 GCA_964509145.1 uncultured Eubacteriales bacterium
TATAAAGGCTATTCCGGATGCTATTTCTTCGGGTATTGATAACCTATTGATTAATATTAACGCTGTTGGCTCTAATATTCGGGCTGGACGAATAATAGGGGGAAGTATATGGAAATCTTAAACAAGCGGCAGATATCACAGTTTCAACGGATTTTCGACCGATTCCGCGGCATACCGTCAAGCTTTATAAAGTGTGATTTAGTGAGCGTCGCGATGTCGTTCATCGTCATCGGTCAGCTTTTAGGCGCGATACTTTTTGACCTGCCGACATGGGCGGACGGTCAGAAACTCGACTTATCGCAGTTTTCTCTCGCGTGGTCCGACGAGTTTTCCGACGGTACGTTTAATAAGACCTATTGGTCGGGGCATTATGTCTGGGGCGACAACGCCACCTATCAGCGAGATATTGCTTACTGGAACCGCTGTATGACAAGCTTCCGCGACGACTGCCTTATTATTTCCGCCGATTATCTTGAAAACGGTCCGAAAGGTCCGGAGGGACCGGAAGGCGGGGGCTATTACACCTATGGTATGGACACAAATCCCTACACCGACGGGCAGACCAAGCCCGGCTACGAACAGCTTTACGGCTATTTTGAATGCCGCTGTATCCTCCCGAAGGGCGAAGGTTTGAACCCGGCCTTTTGGCTGCTAACCGACGGTATGTGGGACGACGATACCGACGGAGGCGTGTCCGGCTGCGAAATTGATGTCTTTGAAACGCTGTACAAACACAACAGATTTAATGAAAATTCAATTTATCAAACCATTCATATCGACGCCTACGGCGACGCGCACCGGCAGGGCAGCTTTTATGTAAACAACCCATACGACGAATTCAATACCTACGGCGTCGAGTGGAACCCGGACTGTTATATCTTTTACATCAACGGCGTCGAGACGGCGCGAACGGACTTCGGCGGGGTGTGTCAGGTTCCCCTTTACCTGATTCTTTCCGGCGGCGTCAATGAAAATATAGTAAACAACAAAAATCTTCCGGCCGAATTCATTGTCGATTATGTCAGAGCTTATCAATATAAAAATCTGCTTTCATAACAATAACCATTTTTTGCGGAAGTATTGACCGGTCTGCGAAGCCGATTCGCGCTGTCATGTATGGCGCAAAAGGGCAATACTTCGTGTTTGAGAGATTTATCTTTCAAACATTTCCTGTCATAACAGCTCCCAATGAGGAAAAATTACTACGGGAGTGATGGCATGGAAAAGCACAAGGACGCATGGCAGCGGTTTTCGCAGAGCGGCAAGGTGTCCGACTATATCGACTACCGCCGAAGCCTTTTAAGCGAAATATCGGCGGACATTGACGAGCCTGAAGACCCGGAGAACGAAGATGAATCAGAACACCGACGGACTGGTGATTAAGGAAAACACGACGGGCGAAAACGATCGCGTCATTACGCTCCTGACGAGGGATTTCGGGGTTATCCGTGCCTTTGTCAGGGGCGCAAAAAGTATCCGGAGCCGGTCGGTCAGCGCGACGCAACTGCTCGGGTACTCAAAGCTGTCGATATACCGAAACCGGGACGCCTACATAGTTGACGACGCGCAGCCCATTGAAATTTTCTTCGGGCTGCGCGGCGATATTGAACGGCTTTCGCTCGCGCAATATTTTTGCGAGCTGACCGGAGAGCTTGCCCCGCAGGAAACAGAAGCGGGAGATTATTTAAGCCTGATACTCAACGCGCTTCATCTGCTAACCGCCGCCAAGCGTCCACAGCCGTTTTTAAAGGCTGTGGTCGAGCTGCGGATGATGTCTCTGTCCGGCTACATGCCCGACCTCGTCGCGTGTTCCGAATGCGGCGCGTTCGGCGGGGATTATATGGTGTTCAACCGCGATACAGGCAGTCTTCTTTGCCCTAAATGCGGCGTGTCCGCACCGGGCGAGCGGCTCGGTATCGGCGTCGTCACCGCCATGCGCCACATCTGCTACGCAGAGCAGAAAAAGCTGTTTGCCTTTACGTTGTCGGATGAAGGTCTTAACACGCTTGCCGCCGTAACGGAAGGCTATCTTTTGACGCATTTGCAACGAAAATTCAAAACGCTGGACTTTTATAAGCAATTGAGGAGTTAAGATTGAAACATTTTAATTTCGCTGACGTGGTAAAAACAGTGCACAAAACCAGACCACCCCAAAAGTGGTCATAAACTATATAGATATCCCTTTAACCGACAGGAGTCGGAGATGAAATAATGTACCCTTGACGCTGTAAGATAAAGACGGCTTCCTCAACAGTCACGTTACGATGCTCCGGAGGATTGTCGGATTTGCGATAAAGCTCAGGATTGTAAGGTTCACGCTTTTTAAGGATGTT
>CAZDWM010000115.1:0-7142 GCA_964509145.1 uncultured Eubacteriales bacterium
AGCGGCACAACGACAGTGACGTTCACGATAAACGCGGCGAACGCGAGCGGATTTACAGTGGCGGCGATACCTGACCAGATATATACGGGCAGCCAAATTAAGCCGGTTCCGACGGTCAAGTACAACGGCAGCACCCTGACGCTCGGTACGGATTATACCGTTGCCTATTCGGACAACACAAACGCGGGAACGGCAACGGTGACAGTAACAGGTATCGGCAATTTTACCGGCACGAAGACAGTAACATTTAGAATCGTGACTACTATCGCGGTCACGGGTATCACACTCAGTGCGGAGACGCTGTCGCTCCAGTATAAGGGTACGGGAAAACTCATCGCGACAATAAGCCCGACTGACGCGACAAACAAGAATGTCACATGGACGTCGAGCGACACCGACGTGGCGACAGTCGACCAGAGCGGCAATGTTACGGCGACGGGCAGCGGCACGGCAACAATCACCGCCACAACCGAGGACGGTGGCAAGACGGCAAGCTGCACGGTAACCGTCAAGCTCGTTTGGTGGCAATGGCTGATAAAGATACTGCTGTTTGGGTGGATTTGGTATTGATAAAAATTTAAACATAACAAACCCGCCGTAGCAAAAATATAACGCTGCGGCGGGTACTTCATAGTATAAACCAAACGTACTCAAATAACAACATCGTTTACATGATTAATGATGCCATCAATAATTTCATCAACCTTATCGTAATCGCTGTGAATATATGATATGGCGTCTTCGATAGCGCCTTGAAGCGTTTTTTGTTCAATTCTCTTTTGACCCTTTTTAGGTATGATTGCCAGTTCAAGCAGGGTTCCTTTTGAATCGGGAAACATATATTTAATGCCCAATTTCCGTGCACAAAAGCTTGCCTCGAAATCAAATGATTTTATTTTGTCAGGCATATCATCGATTGAAACGATTCTTTCATACATTAAGCCAAAACCGTCCTGCGCAATCATCTCGAGAATTGACTGAACTAAAAGAGTACCATATCCTTTACGTTGGTAATACCTGCTTATGGCAAGGTAGTCCACAAAAATACAATGATTGGTCGTCTCATAAATAAAGGCGTATCCTATGATATCATTTTTTCTTCCGTCGGGTTGAATCACCAAAATGAGCTTGTACTTTTTTTGTTCCAGCAAGGTTTTAATCTGCTGCTTGCTTATTTTTTCTATCAACGGAAAATCTTCTTCCATCCGTTGATAGATTTCATCAAGCTTTTCGACAGAGCCTTCAATGATCTCTGCCGGGCCGTCGGCTGAGTTTTTTACATCGGGTATTCTATTGATATAACCGTTAATTACTGATTCAGTGTGCGGATAATCACTGTGTATTGTTTTAATTGCATTTTCCATTAAAGCACTGATATCTTTCCCTGAAACAATATTTGTTTTGTTGCCGGGAATAACCATAAGCTCCATTTTTTCTTTTCCGTTTGCCGACGGCATATAATAATCAATTGGAATTTGCTTTGCGCCAAGGCGCTGATAGAACTTTTTTCGTCTGATAGCGTCTGTTGTACCGCCGCTTGATGTGTCCTCAATTTCAAACACCATTGATAATTCATTATATTGCACTGAAAGCAACGTCTCGATAAACTCACTGCCAAAACCGCATGATCTGTATTGTGGCGCTATTGCGAAATAGTCCAAAAGGAATATTTTACGTCTTCTCATTTTATAAACGAAAGCGTATCCGACAATTTCGTTATTGCTCCATTTCGGATGTCTTGCAACAATCAACTTATAATTACGGCACTCTTTATATAGTTTTAAGAGCTGCTTCCTCGTCTTACGTTCAGTTTCGGGAAAATCCTTTTCATAAAGTTCAAGAACTTGTCTAAAATCGGAATCGGAACCATCGGATAATTTTATGCTGTTTATTTGATGAATATAATTCTGAAACTTTTGTCGAAAAAGCTGAGGATTCTTTTTAAACCACGAATAATGCAGCTTGTTTTCTTCAATTAAAACAGGAAACCACACCTTATCAATGCTGCTTAAACGCTTTCTTGTATCTGAAATATCATAAACCGTTTCTAAAAAATTCCATATCATATATGCATATGTGTTATATTTAATATAAAGCTCATTATCATTTTTCATGAGCGTTTCATAGCTCTCGGTAATCTTTCGATCGCGGAATTGCGGATTGCTTATTCCTAAATTCAGTAAGGATGAATATTGCTTGTCTATTTCAAGATAGGAGCTGTTTCGTCTTGTCCGCCTATAGTTTAAGTATGAAAAGACAAGAGAAATCAGTGAAATTGTAATTGGGACTATTTTTGTAAACAAATCCAAGTTAAAGCCCCCATAAAAACAATATATCTATCAACAAATAATATATAGACAGTGCTTAACCTTCAACGTATATTAGCCAAACATTGAGTAAAATAACGATAATTATAACAAACAACGAATATAGGATAACATAAGTTGCCCTATATGTCAATATAAAACAAAAAAGGCTCGGAACCGATAATTGTCGAGCACATAGGTACAAAACAAAAAAGTCTCGGAACCGATAAAAAATATCTTCACAGTTCCGAGCCTTGATTTATTGTACGATGTTATTTTTAAAACCTCACGCCTGCCGGAGCAGCGCCAAACTCAGCGTTTCAGCGGCGGTCTCGTCGGCTTTGCGTATCGCGTGGGTGTAGATATTCATCGTCGTCGACATGTCGGCGTGACCGAGGCGTTTTGACACCGTTCGGATATCCGCGCCGCCGGCAATCAGCAGTGAGGCGTTTGTGTGCCGAAGTCCGTGGACGGTGATGTGCGGCAGGTTGTTTTTTTTCGTCAGCCGGTGCAGGTATTTGCTCACCGTGTCCGGGTGAACCGGCAGGCCGTTCCGCTGCGTGAACACCTTGCCTGTGTCATGCCACTCCCCTGCCCTCAGCCGCTCGGTGTTCTGCTGTACTTTGTACGCTTTCAGTGCGCAGGTTACCTCCTCCGGCACCTTGATGACGCGCCGCGACGACGCGTTCTTTGTCTCGTCCTCAAAAATGCCGTCCTTGGGTGTGTACTGTTCCGACTTGTTGATGTCAATCAGCCCGTTTTCGAGGTCGACGTCCGCCCACGTCAGCCCGCACAGTTCCCCGCGCCGCATCCCCGAATACAGGAGCGTCGCAATCATTGCGCGGTATTTCAAGTCCTCACCCTCCAGACATGCCATCAGCCGCCGCGCGTCCTCCGGCTCAAGGTGCGCAGCTTCTTTGTGCTCCTTTCGCGGCGGTTTTACCCTCCCGCACGGGTTCGATTCAATGACCTGCCACTGTACCGCCGTTGTGAATATCGTCGAGAGGACGCGATGATATGTAAGCATTGTATTGCCGGACAACATCACCTTGCTGTCACACGTTTTGAAAACGGACTTCAGTTCAACCTCAAGTGCCTCGCAGAGTTTTTCGGCAGTGTTTTGATGAACGCAACCGCCAGCGCAGAGATTCCGTATACTTTCCCTTGAGATTCCGGACGCGTTGCTCAGTGCCAGCTGTGACAGCTTCCTGTCCTTGAGAAGCTTCGCGAAGTCGACGCGCGGGGCGAACTTTGCCGCGCTGCCGACAGGCTCACGGCTCAGGGCGTTGTAGAAGCCGACGATGCTGACAGGTTGAATTTCGCACAGCTTTTTGTTTCCGAACGCCTGATTGAGGCGCGGCAGGCAACCCTCATAATTTCTGATGGTTCGTTTGCGCAGATTCGGGACGCAGCAGTCGTCCATCCAACGCTTCGCGAACTCCGAAAAGCGGACGCTTCGGTCAATCGAACTGCCGAGGTGTACCTCGCGCTCGAAGTCGACCTTCTGCCGCTCAAGCTCCTTTTCAATTTGGTACGGCGTCATGCCGGGCTCCGGACGCCAGGTCTTTGACTTGATAATCTGCTTGCCGTTGACGTCGTAGCCTGACGAAACGCGGATGCGATATGCGTCGCCGCTCTTGATAACCGAGGCCATATATTTAGTCCTTTCTGTTATTTATTCCTTTAACGCAGTACACATGTTACCTCTGTACGCAGTATATATCAACATGAATTAAGTCATAAATCGCACAAAATTTAAGCGCAAATATTTGTCATAACCAATAAAAATATGTGGCGTTAATTGACAGCCGTGAGCATGTCAACGGCCACCCATGTGTTGATGCCGATGGTCTGCGTTTTCGTGCCTTTTCTTATTTTTTTGCCGGGCAGAACGCAGGCTTTTCGCCGACAGTATAATTCACACGCCGTAAAAAGCCTCGGCAATTATCAGCCGTCGGTGATAACCGTGCCAATACTTTGAATGAATGCGGTCAAATATGTTTCTTAAAAACTCGGTCATCAAGAAGCTCTTGCCATTTTGACAAATGCCGAGTATAATCGAATTTGTAATAACCAAATGACCGCAAATGAGTCATAAGAAATGTCTGCTAAGCGGTTAAGTGTTTTTTAATTTAGCCGTAGAGGCGGCTTGATGGGGATGAACAAAAATGAACATATTTAAAATATCATACAAGGTCGTTCGGGCAAACTCGGATGAAATCTATAAGGGCTTTGGTTTTAAGCACTTGTCCGACGCCACCCAATACTACGTCCATCCGGACAACCAGTCTTTTAAAGGCACGACAACGCTTTGCCAGCCTATCGGTGAAGCGGTTATTTTGTTTGCGTCCATGCTATCGGGGATTATGTCCGGCAAAGGGTTTGGGGACTATTACGTCAGTGATAACCGTGATACGATATTTCTTGAAATAGATGTTCCGCAGGATTATCGGGATAACGGCGTGGTTGATAAGATGGTCTGTAAATATCGCGCACTTTGCGAAAGCGACAACATTAAAATTGCCGCCTACGATTGTTACGGCAGGTGGATTGACGGGGACATGGAGCATCTACACCCGTGGTACAAGCTGCTTCCTTGCTTTTGCATGCTGCTGGCAAGAGAGGTTGAAACCGAGCCAAACTATCATGCCGTCATGGACAGCTTTGTGGAGAATCCCGTCGCCGATGCTTTTGTTAACCTGCACGAGGATTTTTACCAAAACCATAAGACGGAAGAGTACGACGTCGAGTATACAGACATCTCCGACGTAGATACCGCCGCCCTGCGCTCTTTTTCCTCAAGCTATCAGGTGATAAAGGAAAACAAGGCGCAGATGACATTCATAAATGATGCTGATATTATCCCCTTTTCTGCCGATGCTTTCAGCGCGGAGCAGAGGGGTTTTATACCGAAGCTTTCAAAAGAGTTTGTTCTGCCTAAAAATTTGCGTAGCGTCTGTAACGCCGTGGCGCGGGGCGACATGCTCACGGTGCTTTTACACGGACCCGCCGGAACCGGCAAAACAATGTCCTGCAAGCTGATTTGTCAGGCGATAGGTCTTCCGATTATGGAAACAATCAACTGTACTGAAAATCTTGATGAGTTTGTCTTGGGGAAGTTTATTCCGGAGGAGGATAAAATCGTTTTCAAGGAAAGCTATGTGACAAAAGCGATACGCGACGGCGGCGCGGTGGTGTTTGAGGAAATCAACTTTGCGAAGCCGCAGTATCTGGCGTTTCTCAACTCGCTGCTCGATGATAACGGATTTGTGCGACTTGATAATGGCGAGGTTGTCAGGCGGCATAAAAACTTCCGCTTCTTTGCCACAATGAATCTTGGTTATTTTGGAACAAAGGAACTGAACCAGGCGCTCTACAACCGCTTCAATGGTATCATCGAAATCGCGGCACTGTCCGACGAGGCGATTTCTCGGATGCTGACAGCGCGCGTCCCCGAAAGCGTGCCTGTTGTCGATAAGCTTCTGGGCGTGTACCATAAAATAAAAAAGAAGATCGAAGCTGAGGAACTGGACGTCGTCATTTCGCCACGCAATCTAGAAAATTGGGCAAGGCTCGCGAAATATGACGGTTATGTCGGAGCGGCTGAAAAAACGATTATCCCCATTGCAAAGTGCGACAGAGCGTTGGAGGAAATCATACGAGGCATCATTGTGCTGTATAAATGGAACTGACGGACGGGAGGCGGCGCGTTGAACAAGGAAGACAAAGAAACCCTACGCCTGTTCCAGTGCGATTATAACCGCGGGCTTGAGGAGATGTTCGCGCAGACGCTCTCTGAAAACGAGGCGGTTCGCTTGTTTTTTATCAACGAAAATGAAGCGTTTACCGACGGAAAAAATATCGTGGTCGACCCGGCGCTGGACGGACTTTTCGCCGACAAACAGGCGCTTACGAACACCGAAAAATATATGAAGCTGCCCGATGTGTTTTCAACAGATTCATGGTACGCTCTGCGCATGGTTACACGCGCCCAAAACATCCATGAATGTCTGCACCTGCTGTATACCGATTTCCCGACACATGCGTTAAGTGACAGCCGATGTGACACAAAGGCAAAGCTTACAACCATGGCACTCATTTCAAATATCATAGAAGATGCGTATATCGAGGCCGCGGGCTGCAGCGTCTTTGACAACCTTGAGTTGTATCTTAGATTTGGACGCGTTTCAAGGCTGTTTGCCAACACTCCGTCGGACGGGACGGCGAATCGGGCGTTCGAAAAGGACTTGGACGGTGAAACCAAAAAGGTTATACCGCTCGTTACCTATCTCAACTATATGGCTGTTTTCCTGCTGTATCCTATGGTTGCGCAGGATACGCCGCCGGAGGAAATCGCCGATTATGTCAGCCAATCAAAGCCGCTTTTTTTACGGGGCAGCGCGGCGCCGTCACCCGATGAACGTTACGTCTTTTGCCAAAAGATATTTGATATCATTATACCGCTTATTCCGGAGGACGATAAACTGATTGATATATCGGGCTTGTCGGCTCGGCTCGGTGGACTGAAAACACACAGTCCAAACGAAAGTACCATTGGAAACGTCCCCACAAAAGGTAAAAGTCAGGTTGTGAGCGAAAGACTGTTCACCGACCTTGACGGAAATGCAAAGGATGAAAAAAACCTTACCGCGCAGGTTATCGCCGCTTCGGAGGATTTTGAAAAGCACAAGCAATCAGCGATTGCTGTTATGACCTACGAGGGTCAGCATCTCATATTCACCGGCAGCGATTACGATTGTCCCGTTTTGCACAAGAATATTAAAATAAACGAAATAAAGCCAAAAATCAATTTAAACCTACGCAAGGCGTATCAAA
>CAZDWM010000116.1:0-7107 GCA_964509145.1 uncultured Eubacteriales bacterium
TTTCATTCCCTTTTGTGCCTTGAGCGCAGCGAAAGGGATGGTCATAAACATGAACGAAAATATTGATTTCAGCTTAACCGTCAGACCGCTCGAAAAGGGTGATACCGAGCTGCTGTTTGACCTTTTCCGCGGACTTTCCGAAAGGAGCCGGGCAAAGTTCCGCCCGCACGATTTTACACATGAGGTTGCCGAAAAATTCACAGGTGAGGGACTTCAAAACCCCGACTGTGTCCGCTTCCTTTGCGTCGCGAAAACGAACGACAGCGTCGAGGCCGCGGGCTACTGCTTTATGTGGGCGTGGCGGGAGGATGTCCCGTCGCTGGGCATCGCCGTGCGCGACAGCTGGCAGGGGCACGGCGTCGGTCGTAAAATGATGCATTACATGATTGACCAAGCCCGAGCGAACGGTAAAAAGGTCTTGCGCCTTACGACCGACAAGGACAATATCGCCGGTCAGGCGCTTTATAAAAGCTGCGGCTTTGTTATCACAGGCGAGGGCAACGAGGACGATTATAAAATGTATTTGGAGCTGTAACCAACAATTCATTCAAATAGATTTTCAAGTCGGTTTATCTGAGAATATATAAATTAAACATCAATCCCAGTAGAACATATATTTTTCCATGGCATCCATCAACGCGCGGACATTTTCAAGCGGAACGCCCGGGTACCAGCCGTATATCATATATAGCCCGCCGGCAGGGGATGAGAGTGCCGTGATTTCGTCGCGGATAAGCCGTTCAATTTCTGAAGGCGTTCCGAACGGCGTGATTTTCTGGCGGTCGATATCGAGCTCGACGCAGATTTTTCCGCCGAAACGGCCGCGTATCCATTCGATACCGTTAACTAAATCCTGCAAATTAATCACCTCGACGCCCGCGTCGAGCATATCGTCCGCGAGCAGACGGATGTCGCCGTCGGAATGCATGTGGACAATCACGCCCGCGTTGATGGCGGGCTTCATTATTTTATGGTACGCTGGCTTGATATACATCTTGAATAAATCAGGCGACAGCATCGGTCCGACCTGCATACCGAGATCCTCGCCGAAGTCAATCATATCATAGCCGCACTGCGCGAGCTGCGAGGTGATGCCGAGATTGTAGTCCTCAATCATCGTCAGAAGCTTCGAAAGACGTTCGTCACCGTCCGTCATGGCGTAAAGGACGTTTTCGTAGCCGCACAGGTCGGTGAGACGTAAAAAGGTGTGGCCGTGTCCGAAGCCGCCGCAGGTAAATTCGCCGTTAGCCCTGCGTTTCGCGACACGTTCCCGTTCGACCTCGATATCGGTCACAGGGACATCGGGCATTTTATAACTCGCGATGTCCTCAAGGTTTTGAAGCAGATGACCGACGACCGCGCCGCGCAGCCCCGGAATCACTTCCTCCCACAATACGCCGAACGCATCGTGAAACCGCCGCTTATCCGTCGCTTTTTCGGGCAGATGTGCTGCCTTTTCGGCACGGCTGAACGACGGAAACAGCAGCTGGTGGCTTTCAAGTAACTCCAAAACCGCCTCATGTTCATAGAAATGCCAGACAGAGTCGGAGAGATGGAACGACATCTTGATGTATTCTGGGCGTTCGAAGCGGATAATGCGCAGCATGTTTTCACGGTCGGTCATAAGCGTCTCCTTTTTTCTGTATAAGGCGGTTAATACAGGTATTTCAAGAATCTGAAAGTTTTCATGCGGCTTAGACGGAGAATTAGAAACGAGACCGACACCGCAAATAAAACTGTCAGAAAGAAGCGGAGCGGAAAGCTTTCATCGAGCAGACTAAACCCCGTCACAGCCGCGAGCCAGCGGTAGCCCTCCGTCATCAGCAGCAGATGCGAGCAGTAAATCAGCGTCGACAGGCTGCGCATGGTGCGGTATCTTCCAGAGATGTCCGCGCCGATATATCCGCAGGCAATGTAGACGACGGACGCCGCCGCGAAAAGCTTGGTAAAATTGCGCACCGCACCGCTGATTTCGGAGCCGTACAGACTGAACATCAGGATGTCAGTCAGAAAATAACCCGCAATTGCTACGGCTGCGACGACATTGCCGCGCTTTCGTCCGGGTTCCGCTTCACGCCCAGTGCACAGCGCACCTAGCACGATGCAGGGCAGTGCATAACGCAGCGTGTTCATCACCGCATCGGGAACTCGTGAAACAACGGATGCGGCAACGCCGAAAAACATCAGTGCTGTCAACACGCCGCTTAATGCGACGCTTCCGGCGGCGATTAACGGTAGCGAAAACTTTTTCAACAAAAGCGAAAAAATGAGGATGCCGTAAATTGTGGCGACCAGATACCAGAACTGTACAAAAGATGTGTCAAGAAAAAAGTCGCGGACAAATATGACCGCCTGCCCTGCGAGCAAACGCGGGGTGATTTCGGCGTAATGTCCCGAAAACGCCTTAACAAACGTGCAGGGCATATAGATGATAGACCATAATATATATAGGATTAGTATCCGCTTGACATAACGGAACGTATAGCCCGATTCCTTTTGCCACTTTTTATAGAACAAGAATCCGGCACAGGCAAAGAAAAAAGGAACGGCCAGCCCTGCGATGGTTATTTGGCTGAAATAGTTAAACGCTACATGCGTTTCGTCAAACAGCGGACGGTGGATGACAACAACCATCAGCGCCATCACCAGCTTTATCAGGTCGAGCGCGTTATAGTTTCGGCGTGCCGCACTGTCTCTTGAAATATTTTGCGGAGCCATATTATTCACCACTTTCCATAAGGATTAGCTTCATTATATTTGACGACAAGCAAATTGTCAATGGAACGAATGACGTCAAAATTTTAATACCTGACGGTTGATTAATGTACGCCCGTCATTTATAATCAAATCATGAAGGGAGGCGGCTTATGTTTACGTTTTTACACACCTATATGCGCGAGACGTGGGATGCTCAGGTAAAGCGCGGGCTCATCGACGCGCATGCCGGTATCCGCTTCCCGCAAAGCGCGCTACGAGACCCTTGCGACAAATTCAACGTCGCCACCGCGCAGGGCGGACGGCTTTTTCAAATCGTCAACGAACTGCGCTGCCCTTTTTATATCGACAGGCTTCAGGGCGGCGCGTTTTATGAGGACTACGACTACGATGACAGTCTTGTTGATCAATATAAACAACTGCTCGGCGAGCGTTTTCTGGGCTTTCAGATGCACGAGTGGATGAGCAACTACCGCGGCGATATCCGCAAGGCGCAAAGCGGCGGCGTCCGAAGCTGGACGGCGGAGGAAATCGAGCGGTCGGTGCGTTCTCAATACCCCTATCCTATCACCTTCCTTGAGTCGATGAACGCCAGCGAGTTGGCAGGATTCGGGCTGCCGGAAACATGGGAACAGTTTTTGTCAAACAGTGCGGAGCTTTACCGCAGGCGGCTCAAGACGGCGTCCGACGCGCTTATCCCTTGCGACAGCTACTATCTTGCCCCTCAGCTTGAGCTGCGAATGGGCGCGAGTGCGCTCATGCCGGAAATCGGACGCCAGACGCCGGGTACACGCGTGCAGATGGCCTACTCCCGCGGCATGGCGCGGGCGTTCGGCGTCCCGCTGGGCGCTTATTACGAGCCGTGGGGCGGCGAGCCTTTTTCCGCGTGCTGCTATCAGCGCGGCGGTCTCAACGAGTGGAGCATCGGGCAGAGTACGGACTTCCCATATGAGACGATAGGCGAAAACGGCGGCAGCTCGCGATCAATGCAGAGGCGGATGTTTCTCTACGCCTACTTTGCCGGAGCAAAGTTCATCTCGGAGGAATGGGGAATGTGCAACACCTTTTACGACTGGCGCGACTTCGAACTGACGCCTTACGGTCAAATCAAACTGGACTTCCTGCGGCTGGTCGACAAATACCCCGATCCCGGCGACATATATACGCCCGTCGCCGTGGTGCTGCCCGAAGCATTGCCGGTGCTTGAGAACATTTATAACGACAACGACGAATACCTCGGCTATCCATGCTTTGGCGGCTTTGCGGAAACGTTACGGCGCGTGCGGCGTGGCGTGCGACAGATTTTATCCGACGCCGTTCCCATGTGCGGCAACGAAACGGCGTCACTCATCAACTCCGACACACCCGACGCCGTCGATCTGCTCCACGCCGACTGCGATTTGAGCCGTTATGACTATATAGTCAACTTGACGGATAAAAAGATTGACGGTAAAAAGGAAATCGAGCAGGAAGATGTGCGGGACATACTCGAAAGGCTACTGCCGTGTTGGGTAAACGGCGGCGTCCACTGGTTTGTCACCAAGCGGCAAAACGGCGGCCGGTACCTTGTCATCCTCAACAACGACGGCATCAGACGAACCGTCGAAAAGGGCGACGAGGCGCTGCCCGAGGGTACACATGCGGCGGTTGTCCGCGTTAAGGACGGCTTTTTAAGGCCGCTTGAGGGCGGAAAGCTAAGCGTCGGCGACGACGGAGCCTATCATATAGAACTGCCCGCCGGAGAATGGTTCCTCGGCGCGGTATAATATTTATGATTATCGACAGAGAGTAGGCGATTTCGGATGTATATCAAAAAAATACTGTGTATACTTTTATCTGCGGCGGTGTTTCCTGTTTTGTCCGTTCCCGCTATAGCGTCGAACGCGGGGGAGTATGGCTATTCCTGTGAGGAGGCCGCGCGGTTGATGGCTACACAGCCGGGCTTCTCGAGGCGTACCATGTCGTGTGAGACGTGGTACCCATACGAAATTCCGCTCACCGCTCAAGGGAGCTATGCCGTGCCGTTTGACGATGTAACCGTTGACTGCGTCTTTTACAACGCCGGGAAAAATGTTGTGCTTACCGTTCCGGCTTTTTGGGACGGCGAGAACGGATGGAAAGTACGTTTCGCGCTGACATGCGCGGGAGAATGGGAATACCGCACTGTCTGCTCAAGCGGCGGCGACGGCGGGCTTCACAATGTCAGCGGCTTCATTGATTGCACACCCTACGGCGGCGCGCTTGAAATTTTCCGGCGCGGGTTTGTCACCGCCGAAAGCGGCAAGCGTTATTTCACCTACGCCGACGGCACGCCGTTTTTCTATCTCGGCGACACACATTGGGGTATGGCGAGCGAGGAGCTCGACAGCCCGGGCGATCACGCGGGTGAAACGGGCGCCGCGTCCCATTTCAAGTATATCGTCGACCGCCGCGCCGCGCAGGGCTTCACCGTTTATCAGTCCGAACCCATCGGCGCGACCTATAACCTCTCCGACGGCGTAACGCAAAGCGACATCGGCGGTTTCGGCTATCTTGACCGTCAGTTTGACTACATCGCAAAGGCTGGGCTTGTCCACGCCAACGCCGAGTTTTTCTATCCCGCCGAGATGGCGAACGACATTTTTAGGAACAAAGCCTATCTTGAAAAGCTCTGCCGCTATTGGGTTGCGCGCTACGCCGCTTATCCCGTTCTCTGGACGCTGGGGCAGGAGACAGACACGGATTTTTACGGCGTTTTTGACCGTGAGACAAACCCTTATCTTGACGTGTGCGCTTATATTACAAAGTACGACCCTTACAATCATCCGCTCTCGGCGCATCAGGAGAACGCCGGTAAGACCACGGCGTCCAGCTCGATTTTCCGTGACATCGCCGACCACGACTGGTACGCCGCGCAATGGAGTCCGAGCCTGAAAAGCGTCATCAATTTCGACGTTCCCAAGGACTATTGGATCAACGGCGGCGATAAGATTTCAATTCTTTACGAGGGACGCTACGAAAACCTTTGGACGAAGAATTTCGGCGCGCGTGTTCAGGGATGGGCGGCGTATCTTAACGGTATGTACGGCTACGGCTACGGCTGCGCCGACATCTGGCTTTATCACAGCACATACGATACGGACACAACCTCGAACGACGGCGTAGATAAAATAACGCCCGCGGACAAAGCGGTTTACTGGAGCGAAAGCGTAGAATTTGAGACGGCAGCACAGCTCGGCATTATGAAAGAATTTCTGACAGAGCATGAATGGTGGACACTTACCCCCTGCTTTGACGACAGGACCTGCTTTTCCGAAAGCAACGTTTACAATTTTATGAAGTGGCTGGCGGCTTTCAGGTTTAATAAGTTTGGCGACTATTGGACACAGATTAAAAACGGTATAAGCTTCAAGCCGTTTTATTCGGTTGTGACCGACGGCGACGGCTCCTTTATCGCATATTTTTACAACAAAACCACATTCACCGGACGCCTCAACGGGCTTGAAAAGGGCGCTGCGTACAGTTTTAGCTGGTTAAACCCGAGGACGGGCGACTACACAGACGCTGGAGACTGTACCGTTAAAAACGGGCGCTACAAAATACCCGACAAGCCCGACGGCGGCGATTGGGTTTTTGTTGCGGAAAAAGTGTAGTAGTATCTTGTAACTTCTAAATGTTTATTACAGGATAAAGTGATGCAATACCATGCGTATTCAGATTATCCATGACAAAAACAACTTTATCAGCGTTCAGATATTGTTCAGTCAACAACCGCTCAATATGTGCAGGGCCGTCCGCCTCAAAGCTTATAAAAGATGCACTCTCGGTCTGGTTCTCCGGACGCTGGCGACCAGGCCGGACGGTATTATACGGAATCGCGGAGACTCTGGCAAAATACGGTGATGTCTTTTCACCGTTTATTGAAACATCAGAATCGCAACAGGTCGTTTCTTCAATGGGAGGTTGATGAATGTGAAGCATCAATATGTTTCACTCCTTTTTTGCTGAACGAAATTTTCGCAGGGTCAGGTTAAGCCACTTGCTTCGTATAATCTAAATTTGGTATATCATTGTTTGTTGCAAAAAGTCCATATCCTTAAGGTGATTTTCATTCCGATTATATACAAAATAAGTATTCAGACGATTTTGCTTACTGACGAGTATAGGGAGAAGATATTGACATTTAAAATAAGCATAGAATTATTCTAACTAAGATATGAATGATTACGGATGATAATATAAAAAACTTATTCTGCGCAAAACAGCTTGTATATAATGTAAGGTTTTGGCTTGTACTTCGCCTTGCTATGCCGGTTGGACAATAAAAAACGCCAAGAGTATTCCTCTTGACGTTTTGATTTGGAGAAGAACACGAGTTTAATACAAAATGCACCCGTTCTACTTGTTTCCGTT
>CAZDWM010000117.1:0-7085 GCA_964509145.1 uncultured Eubacteriales bacterium
GAGGTTGCCGTCGAGTCCGGTAAAAATATTACAGCCTACAGCGTCTATTATAGCGACGACAAAACAGACACCGGTGTCGGTTACGTCAGGGTGAAGTATTACTTCTATGAGGACAAAGGCATCAAGGAATACGGCGGGCTGAAAATCAGCAGAAAAGAGCTTTTAACCTACGAAGGAGCGGAGCAACTGCTTAAAGATATTGAAAGCCTCGGCATGAAAATCGGTAATATTTATTACAGGGAAAACGGCACTGTCAGCGTTAACTATCAGAGTAAAAGCGGGTCAACCGTTCAGACAAATATGCGGCTGAAAATCAGCGACAAAACGCTGTCGGTCGATGCGTCAGCCGGAAGTATTGCTTGCGGTTCGTCGTCGGTCGGATTGTACAAGGCGGCGTTGTTTCCTGAATTAGCGACCTATCCTAAAAAGTTCCCGGCGCTTGAGACCACAACGACCACGACCACAACGGTGCCCACAACGACCACCACGACAACCAAGCCGACGACCACAACCACGACCACCACAACAACGAAGCCGACGACCACAACGACGACCACCACCACAACCACCGTGACAGAGACAGATACCACCGAAAGCACGTAATGTTAACAACAATGAAAAAGGGCATCTTATCATTAACTGTTGATAAGATGCCTTGTTTTAATTAATTCTGTTATTCTGACGCCTTTGTCTTGAGCGCGATGCCCAGCTCGTCGAGCTGAACGGTGTCGACGACAGACGGGCAGTCCGTCATCGGCTCGGAGGCGTTTTGAACCTTGGGGAACGCGACGACATCGCGCAGGCTTTCGCAGCCGAGCAACTGCATAACAAGCCTGTCGAGACCTATGCCCATACCGCCGTGGGGCGGAGCGCCGTATCTGAACGCGTCAAGGAGATAGCCGAATTTACGGTTTGCCTCCTCATCGCTTAAACCGAGCAGCGTGAACATACGCTTCTGAAGGTCTGGGTTTGTGATTCGGATAGAGCCGGAGGACAGCTCGATGCCGTTTAAAACAAGGTCGTATGCCTTCGCGCGAACCTTTGCTTTGTCGGACTCGAGGTATTCGAGGCATTCGTCCATGGGCGAGGTGAACGGGTGATGCATCGCGACAAACTGCTGCGATTCCTCGTCCCAGTCGAAGAACGGGAACTCGGTGATCCAAAGCAGATCGTAGCGCCCCTTCGGAATGATGTCGAGCTTTCGCGCGAGCTCCTGACGCAACGCGCCGAGCACCGAAAGCACGACGGCATTTTTAACGTCGCCCACGATGAACACGACGTCGCTCGCCTCGGCACCCGCTGCCTTGAGAATGGCGGCGTTTTCGTCGTCGGTGAGGAACTTCGCAAACGATGACGCTATTGTGCCGTCCTCATTGAGCCTCGACCACGCGAGCCCCTTTGCGCCGATGCCCTTGACCTTTTCGGTGAGCTTGTCGATTTCTTTTCTCGTCAGCTTTGAAACAGCGTTTTTCGCCGTGAAGCCGCGCACGGAGCCGCCGCCGGAAACGGCGCCCGAAAAGACGCCAAAGCCGCAGTCCCTGACGATGTCGGAGAGATTAAACAGCTCCATGCCATAGCGTGTGTCGGGCTTGTCGGAGCCGTAGCGTTCTATAGCTTCCTGATAGGTCAGCCGTTTGAGAGGCGTTTCAATTTCAATGTCCAGCGCTTCTTTGAAGACGCGCTTCATGTAGCCCTCGCCGATTTGGAGAACATCCTCGATGTCGACAAAGGACATCTCAAAGTCGACTTGCGTAAACTCCGGCTGACGGTCGGCGCGTAGGTCCTCGTCGCGGAAGCAGCGGGCTATTTGCATATAGCGGTCGAAACCGGCCACCATCGAGAGCTGCTTGTAAAGCTGCGGCGACTGGGGCAGGGCATAAAACGTGCCGCTGTGAATCCGGCTGGGCACAAGAAAATCCCTCGCGCCCTCTGGCGTGGATTTTATAAGCATCGGCGTTTCAATTTCGATAAAGCCGTTATCGTCGAAATAATCGCGCGTGATTTTACAGATTTTGTGGCGTATAAGTATATTTTTCTGGAGGTCTGGGCGGCGCAGGTCGAGGTAGCGGTATTTGAGCCGCGTAAGCTCCGACGTGGGGCAGTTTTCAATAATTTCAAACGGAGGGGTCTCGCTTTTATTAAGCACCTTGAGCTCCGTGACCTCAAGCTCGACGTCGCCTGTGGGAAGCTCGGGATTTTTTGACGAACGCTCGCGCACAATGCCCCTTGCCATTAAAACATATTCGCTGCGCGCGGAAAACGCCTTATCGAAAACCGCGCGTTCCGTGTTGTCGTCGAAAGCAAGCTGTATAATGCCGGAGCGGTCGCGAAGGTCGATGAAAATCAGCGAACCGAGGTCGCGCTGACGCTGAACCCAACCGGCGACGGTGATTTCACCGCCGCAATCCGAAAGGCGGATATCCCCGCAGTAATGTGTTCTTTTCATACCCGACATAAAGTCCATATTATAACAAGCCTCCAATAAACTTACTGAAATCGGGGTTTTCGGAAGCGATAAACTCGGTCAGTGGGTCGGTGGCGTAGCTGACGCACAGCTCTAAAAACGCTTCGGCGAAATCCTCAAGACCGAGCTTTGTCGGCTCGCCGCCTTCCATCCTTTTAACGGATATTTCACCGCTTTCAAGCTCACTGTCGCCGAGCACGGCGGTGTAGACAGCACCGATTTTGTCGGCATATTTCATCTGCGCCTTTAACGAGCGACCGCAGACGTCCGTCTGTGCGCTAATGCCGGAGAGGCGTAGGTCGTTTACAAGCCGCGCAGCTGTGAGGGAAGCCGCCTCACCCATGGGCGCGATGTAAAGCTCGCACGGCTCTGGCGCAGGTATGGGCGTGTTTTGCGCGTGCATTAAAAGCAGCAGGCGTTCAAGCCCCAAAGCAAAGCCCAGCGACGGAGTATGCTGGCCGCCGAGTTCCTCGGCAAGCCCGTCGTAACGGCCGCCGCCGCACACGGTGCCCTGTGCGCCGATTTCGCACGAGACAAACTCAAAGACGGTGCGTGTGTAGTAGTCAAGCCCCCGCACGATGCGCGGATTAATTACATAGGCGATGCCCATCTCTTCAAGATAATTTTTAACGCTTTGAAAATGCTCCGCGCAGTCGGCACAGAGGTAGTCGATAACTTTCGGTGCGCCGCCGGCGATATTGGCACAGACGGGACTTTTACAGTCAAGTATGCGCATGGGGTTTTTTTCAAGCCGTTCAAGGCAGGTTGGGCAAAGCTCGCTTTTATTGGCGTCGAAATAGGAACGCAGCGCCTTGTGGTATTCGGCGCGGCAGGACGGGCAGCCAATGGAATTGAGCTCAAGACGAAGCCCCGTAATGCCGAGGAAATCGAAAATGGCGTTCGCGACCGCGATGATTTCGGCGTCGGCGGCGGGCGACGAGGTGCCCAGGCACTCGACGCCGAACTGATGGAACTCGCGCAGCCGGCCGGCCTGCGGCTTTTCGTAGCGGTAGCAGGAAATGAGATAGCTGACCTTCTGCGGCAGCGTCTCGTTGAAAAGACCGCGCTCAAGAAAAGCGCGCATAATGCCCGCCGTGCCCTCGGGGCGCAGCGTTACGGAACGTCCTCCCTTGTCCTCAAAGGTGTACATTTCCTTTTGCACAACATCGGTTGTGCCTCCGACACCGCGCTTAAAAAGCTCGGTGTGTTCAAAAACGGGTGTGCGTATCTCGCGAAAACCGAACTTGCCTGCGATGTCTATCATCGCCCGTTCGATGAATTGGTTCTCATAAACAACACAGGGGAGCACATCCTGTGTCCCCTTGATGGCTTTTGTAATTAACGCCATGGCGGTATCTCCTTATTTCTTTGGGTTGACGATATCACGCCAGTCGAGATCGCCTCTGTTGAGGCTGTGGATGAGCGCCTCGGCTGTGGCGATGTTGGTCGCGACGGGGACGTTGTGAACATCGCAGAGCCTTAAAAGGCTGGCCTCGTCCGGCTCATGCGGCTTGGGCGTGAGCGGATCGCGGAACATGATAAGCAGGTCGATTTCGTTGCAGGCAATACGCGCGGCAATTTGCTGGTCGCCGCCCTGGGAACCGCTGAGATACTTGAAAATCTCAAGGCCGGTTGCCTCGCTGACCAGCTTGCCGGTGGTGCCGGTGGCGGAAATCTGGTGTCGGCTTAAAATGCCGCAATAGGCGATGCAGAACTGAGTCATCAGTTCCTTTTTGGCGTCGTGTGCGATTAAGGCGATATTCATTTGTGCCCTCCTTTTTGATTTATGACCCTCCGGCAGACGTTTTTTAACGGAGGATGTGGTAAATTATATATTAACAGATATTATTTTGATTTGCAATAGTTTTATGAAGCAGCGATTATTCCTCGCTGTCGATTTCCGGCGTTTCGTTTTCCGTTTCGCCCGTTTCGGGTTCTTCGTCTGCTTCGACGGCGTCGCCCGTCTGCTCGCTTTCGTCACGCTCAACGCAGGCGAGGGTGACGACCTTTTCGCCCTCGGAGACCTTCATCACGCGCACACCCTTTGACGGACGGGCAAAGGTGCTTACCTGGTCGGCGGGGATACGGATGATGATGCCGTCGGATGAGATCATGATGATGTCCTCGTCGTTGCCGACGACCGACACCGCCGCGACGCTGCCGTACTTTTTCGTGTGGTAGTTGATGGTACCGATGCCGCCCCTCGACTGTTCACGGTAATCGGATGGAACACTGCGTCGGCCGTAGCCCGTTTCGCTGACGGTGAGTACAGTTTTGTCCTCGGATAAAACGTCCATGCCGACGACTTCGTCGCCCTCACGCAGTGTGATTGCCTTGACGCCCCGTGCCGTGCGGCCGATGGGTCGCGCGTCATTTTCGTTGAAGCGCACAGACATGCCGTTCCTTGTGGCAACAAGCAAATCGTCGTCGCCGTCGGTAAGCCTGACCCAAGCCAGCTCGTCGTCCCCGTCGAGGTTGATGGCGATGACGCCGTTTTTGCGGACATTTTTATAGGCCTCAAGCTCGGTGCGCTTGATAATGCCCTTACGGGTGACCATGCACAGATAGCTGCCCGCTTCGTTCTGGGGAACGCGTATCATGGCGGAGACCTTTTCGTCCCCGGATATGGGCAGAATGTTGACGATGTTCATACCCTTGCCGGTGCGTGAGCTTTCGGGAACCTCATAGCCCTTAAGGCGGTAGGTTCGCCCGGCGGAGGTGAAGAACATCACGAAGTCGTGCGTTGAGCAGGTGAACATTGTCTGAACAACGTCCTCCTCGCGGCGCGTCATGCCTTTTATACCCTTGCCGCCGCGGTTTTGAATTTGGTAGGTGTCAGCGGTCATGCGCTTGATGTAGCCCTTGTCTGTGAGCGTAAAGACGCAGTTTTCCTCAGTGATGAGGTCCTCTACGTCGACCTCGCCGCTGATATTCAGGATTTCTGTGCGGCGTTCGTCGGCGAACTTGTCGCGTACCGCTACGGCTTCTTCCTTGACGATGGAGAGTATACGGCTTTCGCTTGCGAGAATTTCTGTGTATTCGGCTATTTTAGCCCGCATTTCTGCAAGCTCCTCCTCAATCTTGATGCGTTCAAGACCGGTGAGCTGACCGAAGCGCATTTGAACGATGGCCTGCGCCTGAATATCGTCGAGACCGAAGCGCGTTATGAGCGCTTCCTTGCCCTCCGGGATGCCCTTTGAACGGCGGAGGATTTCAATGACCTCGTCGATGTAGTCGAGCGCTGTCATCAGACCCTCTAAAATGTGTGCGCGCTCCTGCGCCTTACGGAGGTCGTACCGCGTTCTGCGCGTGATGACCTCGCACTGAAAATCAATATAGTTCCGAAGAACCTCCTTGAGAGTGAGCACCTTGGGCTCGCCGTTGACAAGCGCGAGCATGATAACGCCGAAGGTGGACTGCATTTGTGTGTAGGTGAAAAGCTGGTTTAACACGACCTGCGGGTTGGCGTCGCGCTTTAAATCGACAGAGATTTGCATCCCCTTCCGCGACGAATAGTCGTTGACATCGGAAATGCCCTCAATGCGGTGATCCTTGACAAGCTCGGCGATGCTCTCGATGAGCCGCGCCTTGTTGACCATGTATGGAAGCTCGGTTACCTGTATCTCAAAGCGACCGTTCTTTTTTTCGATAATTTCCGCGCGCGCGCGTACGGTTATCTTACCCCTACCCGTGCCATAGGCTGCGCGGATACCGGCCTTACCCATAACGATGCCGCGGGTCGGGAAATCGGGTCCCTTGATGTACTCCATCAGCTCCGATAGCCCGGCGTCGGGGTTGTCGATGAGGCAACACATGCCGTCAATTACCTCGACCATGTTGTGGGGCGGAATGTTGGCGGCCATGCCTACGGCAATGCCCGTTGTGCCGTTGACGAGAAGGTTCGGAAAACGCGACGGCAAAACCGTGGGCTCCTTGAGACGGTCGTCGTAGTTTGAGGTGAAATCAACAGTTTCCTTGTCGATGTCGGTGAGCATCCGCAGCGCAATGCGGCTCATGCGCGACTCAGTGTAGCGGTAGGCAGCAGGCGGGTCGCCGTCGACGGAGCCGAAGTTGCCGTGGCCGTCGACAAGCATATATCTCATTGAGAAGCTCTGCGCGAGACGCACCATCGCGTCATATACGGACGCGTCGCCGTGGGGATGGTAGCGTCCGAGAACGGAACCAACCGTGTCTGCGCACTTTCTGTAGGCCTTTTCGGGTATTAATCCGTTTTCGTACATGGTGTAAAGAATGCGGCGGTGAACGGGTTTTAATCCGTCGCGGACATCTGGCAGCGCGCGCTGGGTGATGACCGACATCGAATAGTCGAGGAAGGACTGGCGCATCTCCTTATTGAGCTCGACATTGATAATTTTCTGGTTGAGCAGGTGCTCTTTAAAGTCATCCTGTTTAGCCTGCTCATCGTTGCCTTTGTTATTCATAGCGCATTACCCTCCTTCCTTATATATCAAGATTCTGAACATACTTTGCGTTCTTTTCGATGAACTCGCGGCGCGGCTCGACCTTGTCGCCCATGAGGATGGAAAAGGTCTCGTCGGCTTCCATTGCGTCCTCAAGGGTTACTCGAAGCATAGTGCGCGTTTGCGGATCCATGGTTGTC
>CAZDWM010000118.1:0-7064 GCA_964509145.1 uncultured Eubacteriales bacterium
TCCTCTATTTAACCGAGAACGTCGACGAATTCGCGCTCAAGATGCTCGACGAATATGACGGCAAGCATTTTTCAAACATCTGCGCCGACGAGCTTGACCTCGACACAGAGCAGGAAAAGGAATCGCTTAAGGAAAAGAACGAGACCGACAAAGATCTGTTGACGTTCATGACAGAGAGCCTCGACGGCGAGGTTAAGGTCGTCCGTTTCACCAACAAGCTTAAAAACCACCCCGTCTGCCTCACGAGCGAGGGCAATCTGTCGCTTGAGATGGAAAAAGTCATCAACTCGATGCCGACCGACGAAAAGGTCAGGGCTCAGCTCATCCTCGAAATTAACGCGAACCATCCCGTGGCCGAAAAGCTGTTATCGCTGTTTGAGGGTGACAAGGACGATGTGGCCGAATACGCCAAAATTCTTTACGCGCAGGCGCGCCTCATCGAGGGTATGCCCGTCGAAAACCCGTCGGAGCTTTGTTCGCTTGTGTGCAAGCTGATGACAAAATAATACACCGCTTGATTACATCATTTCAATTAAGGAATCTCCGATTCAATCGGGGGTTCCTTAAAAATCTGTCACGGAATAATATGATTGTTTCGGATTGCCTTCCTTGTCAAAAAGAAGTCCCCAGTCCTCACGTCCGGGTCCTGTGGCAAGATAGCTGTGTGCGTCATCGATTCCCCAAAACGTGACGCTTGTTATAACATCGGCATACTCACGGAAAACCTCGAAAAACGCCTTGTACTTTTTGATTTGAAGCTGCTCAATCCATTCGGGCAGCTTTGTATATTCCTCCTGCCCGTCGTAGGTGTAAACGGTCATGTCCATTTCAGTGATTTGTATTTCAATCCCGAGCTTTGAAAACCTTTTTATAACTCTCTCAAGCCTGCGGGCGGTTTCCATAAAGCTCAAGGTATCGACATGGCACTGGATGCCAACACCGTCGACAGGCACGCCCTTCTCAAGCAGCGTTTCCAGCGTCTTATACAGGTTGTCCTCCTTGGCGGGGTTGTTGAGAACCTTTGTTTCGTTGAAAATTAGCGTGTCGCCCTCCCCCGCAAGCTCCCGCGCGAAGGTGAAGACCTTCTCAAGATATTCGTCGCCGCAAAGCTCATAAAGTATATCGTCGTGAATCACGCTGCTCCTGTCCCATTGGCACGCCTCGTTGACAACATCCCAGACATCGACGATATCGTTATATCTTGAAATAATGACGCTCATGTAATCGTAAAGACGGTCATAAAAGACCTCTTTGCCGACAAGGTTTTTATTTTCGTCGTAAAGCATCCAGTTGTCGGGTGACTCGATGCCCCACAGAAGCGTATGACCGCGCAGCTTGAGCCCGTGCGCACGCGCAAAGTTCGCGATTTTATCGGCACCTCTGAAATCCCACGCGCCTTCGCGCGGGCATATAATGGGCAGCTTGAGTTCATATTCAAACGTGAGCGAATTAAAATTTTTAAGGACGAATTCCGCATATTCCGGCTTGTCCAGCGTGCCTGATCCGACGGCGGAGCCAATCGGGAAATAGTCCTCATACACCGCGCACAACCCCGCATAATCGCTGTTTTTGAGCCGGTCGGAATAGTCGAGCGTCTCCGCCGGGGTGCCCGACAGAAACAGAGCCAGAGGCATCATGAGCGACAGCAGCTTAAAGACGGCGTTGGTCAGCATCCCGCCGTCAAATGATTTAAAAAAATCCGTTATCATTGAAAGCCCTCCGTTTTTATCAAAGCATCTTTTCTCTAAGCTCCTCGTCAGACATCGGCAACAGATACGCCGGAGGGATATCCAGCATTGTCCGGCAGCCTGTCTGACCGGACTTATTCATTTTGTAGGCCGCCCGCGCGCAAGCGACAAGCACACAGGCTGTAAACTCCGGATTTGAGCCGAGCCTGAGGCTGTATTCAATAACCTGTCTGTTTTCGTTTTGACTGCCTGTCTTACCGCTTCTAAAAACATAGCCGCCGTGGGGAATCCCCCTGTGGTTTCTATCCATTTCTTCCTGTGTGATGAAATGTACCGTGGTATCGTAGCCCTCAAAAAAATTCGGCATGATCTTGATTTCATTTTCAATCCGTTCCCTGTCCGCGTCCTGCGCCGCGACGACGAAGCATTCGCGCCGGTGCATCTGCGTGGCGCTGAGCTTGGGCGCCTCGCCGTTTCTTATTGCATCAAGCGTGCTTTCTACAGGAACGGTATATTGCTTAGCGTCAAGCACACCGCCTATCCTGCGCACCGCGTCTGAGTGGCCTTGGCTGACTCCCCTACCCCAAAAGACATAGTCGCGGCCGCTTTCGAGGACGGCATTTGCGTAAACCCTGTTGACCGAAAACAGACCCGGCGCCCAGCCCGCCGATATCACGCCGATTTTGCCGCCCTTCTTTGCCGCGTCATCCACCCGCGCGAAATGTTCGGAAATTTTTGCGCGGTTATCAAAGCTGTCGACAATATTGAACATAAGAGCCATTTGGGGAGAAAGCTCGGGGAGATCCGCCGCGCTTGAGCCGCACAGGATTAGAACATCTATCCTGTCTGCCAGGCAATCGGCCTCGGTGAAGCTATAAACGCCCACGCCGCCGGTAAGGATATTGATACCCGAATGACCGGGGCGCGTTAACACCGCCGAAAGATTCATATCAGGGTTTTGAGCGACAGCCAGCTCAACGCCCCTTCCGAGATTGCCATATCCCAATATCCCTATATTGATGCCCATATATCTCAACCTTTCGCCCAACACTTATGATTGACCGCTCGTTATAAAACAAGGGCAGCAAAGCCGCCCTCGTCTCTTATTTTGCCTCTGTTATTGTTCCGTCGTCCTTAATGTCTATACCCCAATCTCTCGAATGGCTCTCAATGAAGTAGTAGTCCTTTTCCTTTTCGTCGGCTCCGGTCACGAGCGTCGTGTTACCGCCCGACTGAACGCAGGGATAAAACACGGGAGTGATGTTACCGCCCTCGTCGATGGACAGCTTTAAAAGCCCCGTATCCATCGTCTTGGTGTTGAACCAGAAATTGCCCAGGCTGTAGGCGATGAGCTTATCCTTGTAAAACTCCATTCCCTGCAAAACGTGGGGATGCGAACCGACAACCGCGTCGGCACCCGCGTCGACAAACGCCTTTGCCAAATCAATCTGCTCGTCTGAATACCATGTGACATTTTCAAAGCCCCAGTGGGCATACATGATGACATAGTCGCTATTAACCGCAGCGGCCTTGACGGCGGCGACCGCCTCGGCTTTGGTCTCAATTGGCAGGATGCCCTCGCTGTCGTCGTCCGCGGCGGGAGTCATATACTGCGCGTAGCTCTCGCCCGCGGAAACAAAAGCAATTTTTCTGCCGTTTACTATGTAATACTGCGCAGCGGAGGCTTCCTCAAGGTTTTTGCCCGCACCGACATAAGCGATGCCCGCGCCGTCGAGCGTCTTGAACGTGTCGGCAAACGCCTGTGTGCCGTAGTCGTAAATATGATTGTTGGCGAGCGAAACGATGTCTATACCGAGGCTCTTTAATATTGAGGTGTTTTTCGGGCTCGACCTGAACGTGTAGCTTTTATTGCTCTGCGCCTTGCCGCCGTCGGAGAAGGCGAATTCGTTGTTGGCGAACATCACATCCACGCCGTTCATCAGCTTAATCAGCTGGGGTGAAACGCAGGCGGACAGACCAGAAGTCGACTTGTAGTGTTGCATGAGTGTCCAGTCGTCGGCGAGGTTGACGTCGCCGACAAAGCCGAGCTCAATGACGCCGTCCTCCGAATCCTCAAGAACATGAATGTTTTTATCGGATTTGACGGCTCCGCTCATCATGTCACCCATGACGTTGAGGGTGTTTCCCGTCAATGTGTGCCACATATCCACCGTATAGGTGCCATCGTTAAGCGCCGATAAAACGGTTGAAAGCGCGTCCTCGCCAAAGGTCTTGCCGCAGTAGGTGAGCAGCTCGACGGAGAGCGAGTCGTCCTTATCGGCGATTTTCTCTGCCAGACCGGCTATTTTTGCACTGTCGGCAGGCGGAGTTCTTGTGGTGTCCGCCGACACGTCGGAGATGCTTTCAGCTTCCGCCGAAAGGGGGTTGGACTCCGGGACGCGATGTATCGCGAATATTGCCGCGCCGCAAAGCGCAATCAGCAATATCGTCACAACCAAAGACGAAGCCTTGACATTTTTCATAGCGAAACATCCCTTATATCAGATTCAATCAATCCGTCGTTTTACAGCATTTTGTGGCGGCAAAACTTTCACCCACAGCATATATTATATTTTGTTTTTCGTCATATGTCAAGCTGAATTTCCGTCGCCTTGCCATGAACGGTGTGAAACGCCTTTTCTCCTAACCTTAAAATAAAAATGTCATCTTTCATCGAGTCGGAATAAACCTCCGGAAATTCGCAATCCGGCAGCTCCTCCCCCAATCTGACCACCTTTTCGTGGCGCTTACAGGGCTTTGATAAGATTTTTCCGGTTTCGGTGTTAACCCTTGTTGCCACAACCTTTTCCACGCCGAGCTTCTTACAAATAGGTTCAATGAGAAAATCGGGCGACGCGGTGCAGACGACGGTCGGCAAATCCCTTTTGCGTTGGTTGAAAAACGGAAATATCTTTATCTCCCGCCTGTCCCAGAACTTTTTCACCATTTTTTCGGTGTCTGTCACGCGGAGAAAGCAGTAAATGCTCAAGCTCCTCTGTATCTTCGGAAAAATATTAAGCATATAACAAACACCGCCGACAGCCTGAACAGGCAGAAACACCGCCAGCCACGGTTTGCGCACGAGGCAGAAAAGCCAGAAACCGGAGCCGGCATCGCCCGAACAGATTGTTTTATCAAAATCGTAAAGGTACGCTTTTTTCATTAATATGACCATTCCTTCATCAGAAGCCGGAAGTTTTGGCCGGTCGGCGAAGCCGATTTGCGCCGTCCTGTATGGCGCGAAAGGACAAAACTTCCTGTCTGAAAGATTTATCTTTCAGACTTATACCGTCCTTGGGGTGTTTGTTATTAAAGTACGACACGGTCACGATGCTTAATATTTCATGTAAACATGCTCTGCAAAGCAAAGCAAATCCTTGAACTCAAGCGCCGTCCCGTCGTCGAGTATAACCTTGCCTGTCATGCGACCGAAAACCTGATGCTGGTCGGTCGTGATAACCTTCAGATCAATCTTCGCCGCACGGTCGAGGATGGGTACGAAGTCCGTCTCAAACCGGCCGTCGCTCGATGTAAACTTCCACGGCTTCATATAACCCTCGGCGGGGATGTTAAAGGTGACGTCGTCGAGCTTGTGGCATTTGCTGTCGTATATGAGTATGTTTTCGCTGGCGGCCTTTGTGTCGCCGAAGCCGTAACCTATGTTGAAGCCAAGCGGCTTACCGCCGACAATGCCGTTGCCCGAGCCCCAGTACCACGTGTTTTTATACGTCCACACACCGCGCCCCCAGTCGAGCGTGGCAAAATCGGTTGAGGGGTCGAAGACATATTCCCTGCCGTCGAACACGGCCTTGCCGGAAACTCTCATACAGTTGATTTTTTGATTATAATAAAAAGCCTTCGGGTTCTCAGCCCACGGGGTGGCTATAACCATGGTGTCCATGCGCGGCTGCTCAAGCTCAAGCTCACAGGAAAAGTCCTTGCCCTCGAAGAAGCTTTTAAAATTGCAGGAAAGGCTGCGCTTGCCCTCGGACACGATGAATTCCATGTCGAGCCGTTTGTCGTGATAGACGGTGCTGCCGTTGGAGGAGCTTGACGGCAGCTTGAATTTGCCCAGCGGGAAGGCTTTGACAATTGTCTCTGTGTGCTCCCACTTTTTTTTGAAGTCGAACAGCGTGACGCTCTGGAGCGCTATGTAGCCGTCGTCGGAGATGGTCATTGCCACACCGAACTCACCTTTTTCGGAAATGGCGATGTAATAATCCCATTCCTTGATTTTTAAGGCGGGTACTTTAATTTTGTTTCTGTCGTAAACCTGAACCGGCTTTCTTGACCAACCGGGCTCTCGCAGTGAACCGTCATCCTTTAAAAGCGGTTGTATGGCGGTGACCTCATGGTTTCTCATAAAAATCCACTTCCGTTTCATTATATATTGTTTATAATTCAGTCAAACAGTTTTGCCTCGGGTCTAACATCGGCACCGCCGTGGTTATAAAGCCTGCGGTTGTCGAGCGCCCACTGCTTTTGCGAAAAGCCGCCTGTTTCCACACCGCTCACAGCGGCGGTAAACTCGCTTACATGGGCGTCGAGCATGTCGAGCTCCGCGAGCACCTGCGCCTCAAGGAACATCGGGCGCACAGCCGAGCCGAACTCCGGTTCGCCGTGGTGTGAGAGAAGCATGTGCTCGACAAGCGTACGTGTTTCCTTAGAAAGGCCGAGCGCCTCGCCGCGGCACTCGACAAGCATCGCGCCTCGCGCGAGATGACCTATGAGCGCCCCGTCTGTGGTGTGACCGGTGGCGATACCGGTTTCTTTTGCGTCAAGCTCCTCGATTTTTGCGATATCGTGCAGAATGACGCCTGTAAAAAGCAGGTCGCTGTCGATAAACGGATAAATTTTACAAACACCCTGAGCAAGGCGCAGGATGGAGAGCGTGTGAAGCAGCAATCCGCCGCGTACCGCGTGGTGGAGCTTGATGGCGGCGGGCCAGTAGAGCAGCTGTTTTTCGTACCGCTTTAACAGGTCGTTAACCAGCGCGCGCAGCTCCTCGTTTTTAAAGGCGGCGACAACGGAAATCAGCTCGTCGAGCATCACGCCGCTGTCGTAATGCGCACAGGGTATGACATCCTCAAAGCGTATGTTGTCCGCTTCCGTGACAGGGCGGATTTTTTCAACCCGCATCTGGTCGGAGCCGTTATACTCC
Source organism: uncultured Eubacteriales bacterium (assembly GCA_964509145.1). Classification (GTDB taxonomy): domain Bacteria; phylum Bacillota; class Clostridia; order Oscillospirales; family Acutalibacteraceae; genus UBA1425. Next base: position 6,850 of record CAZDWM010000118.1, read on the forward strand.
GAAACAGTGCCCCTAACCTTAACGAGGCTGTTGGCCGTTATCCAGCCATGAATGTCCTCCTTATAGTCCCAGAGCTTGGCCGATATTTCCCCGGCGCTGTCGGTGAGAATGATATCGAGATATGGTATACCCTTAGCCGTCACCTTTTTGTCAAGGCTTTTTATAAGACAATAGCCGTCGGCCACTCCGTTTGAGCTGACTGAAAAATTCATGTT
>CAZDWM010000119.1:0-3342 GCA_964509145.1 uncultured Eubacteriales bacterium
ATTGAAGACCATTGTTCGTCACCTAATACAACTGTTTGTTTTGTCGTATATATTGGGGTTGAGGGTATAAATATGTGTTTACACGCCGTGCTTAGCTTTTCTCAACTGCTCGACCGGTGTAAAGTTCGCCGTGGGCACATGACCTTTGAGCGGCATAATCTTTTCGTTGACGGCGTCGATAATCCACGAGGCCTGCGGGAAGAAATATTCGTCAAACTCATACGGCGGTGTTATCCAGTTCTGTGCGCCGACGACAGCGGGCGGGGCGTCGAGGTCGTCAAAGCAAAGCTCCGTAATGTTGCGAGCCACGTCATTGAGGAACGAGCCTCTGGCGCACGCGTCGGACGCGAGGACAACCTTGCCAGTCTTTTTAATGGACTCTATGATTTTTGTGTAGTCGAGAGGAACAAGGCTGTGGAGGTTGATAACCTCCGCCGAAACGCCGTATTTTTCCTCAAGCTGTTTTGCCGCCTCAACGGCCTTGTAAAGCGTCGCGCCGATGGTGAGAATGGTTAAATCGCTGCCCTTTTTAACAATGTTGGTGTCGCCTATGGTGATTTCATAATCCTCCGCCGGAACACCGCTCTCGCGGAACTGTTCGCCGACGTCATAAATCCGCTGGCTCTCAAAGAACACGACAGGATCGGTGCCGTTCAAGGCGGTCTTCATCAAGCCTTTGGCTTCCCACGGAGTGGCGGGGAAGCAGACCTTTAAGCCGGGGATATGGGCGCAGAGGGCGACCCAGTCCTGCGAATGCTGCGCGCCGTATTTTGAGCCGACGGAGACGCGCAGGACGACCGGCATCTTGAGAATACCGGCGCTCATCGCCTGCCATTTTGAAAGCTGGTTGAAAATTTCGTCGCCCGCGCGGCCGATGAAGTCGGCGTACATCAGTTCGACGATGGCGCGTCCGCCGCACAGCCCGTAGCCGACCGCCGAACCGACAATGGCGGCCTCGGATATCGGGGAATTGAACAGGCGTGAATAAGGGATGGAGTCGGCCATGCCGCGGTAAATAGCGAACGCGCCGCCCCAGTCGCGCACATCCTCACCGTAGGAAATGAGCGTCGGATCTTCGTAATATTTATCGATAATGGTTTCGGATAACGCGTCGCGCAGGTTGAAAAGCCTCAGCTTCGGTGTGGGCTTGCCGTCAACAGTTGCTGTGCGGATTTTTTCCTTGATTTTTGTATAGGCGGTGCAGTCCGCCTTGGCGGTTATGGTTTCAGGTGCTCTGTCGTCGAGTTTCGCAACCTTTTCGTTTGAGAACATCAGGCGCTCGACAACATAGCTGTCGTTTTTAAAGTCGGCATAGGGCGAAAGCTCCGTGTCGGACGCCCATTTGCAAATCTTTGTCATGCGCTCCGCCGTCTCGGCGAGGATTTTTTCAAAGTCGGCGTCGCCCGCGACCTTTGCGTCTGTCAGCGCCTTGCGGTAGGTGACGATGGGGTCAAGCTCGCGCCACGCGTCGATTTCCTCCTTCGCACGGTAGGCGTTCTGATCGGAGGTGGAGTGGCCGCTGAAGCGGTAGGTTAACACATCGAGGAGCACGGGACCCTCACCTTGCTCGACAAGCGTCTGTTTGCGGCGGTACGCCTCAATGACGGCGAGCGGATTAAAGCCGTTGACGCGCTCGGTGTGAAGCTGTGTGGGCGATATACCCGCGCCTATACGCGCAAGCATGTCGTATGCCATCGTTTCGCCGCGCGTCTGGCCGCCCATGCCGTAGCTGTTGTTGAAAAAGTTGAAAATGATGGGCATTCCGCCGTTTTTACCGTCTTCCCAGAGTGTTTTAAACTGCTCCATCGCGGCGAAGTTCATAGCTTCCCATACAGGACCGCAGCCCAGCGAGCCGTCGCCGGAGTTGCATACTACGATACCCTTTTTGTGGTTGCACTTTTTATAAAGCGCCGCGCCCGTAGCTATGCAGGCCGAGCCGCCGACAATGGCGTTGTTCGGATAGACGCCGAAGGGCAGGAAAAAGGCGTGCATAGAGCCGCCGAATCCCATATGGAAACCGTTTTCGCGCGCGAATATTTCGGCGAGTGCGCCGTAAATGATGAACTCAATAGCAAGCTCCTTGACCGTCGAGGGCTTTGAGACCTTTTCGACAGTGTGAAGAGTCTTGCCGCCGAGGAACGTTTCCATAATTTTCATCAGTTCGTCGTCGGAGAGCTTTTCAATGGCGGAAAGCGACTTGGCGAGAATTTCGCTATGGCTTCGGTGGCTGCCGAAGATGTAATCATCTGTGCCGAGCAGATAGGCCTCGCCGACTGCTGCCGCCTCCTGACCTAAAGAAAGGTGCGCGGGACCGGGATAGGTCGTCTCGATGCCGTTGTAGACTCCCTGTGTCTTAATCTGACTGAGCATCGACTCGAATTCGCGCAGAATGGTGATGTCGCGGTATATGCGCACAAGGTCGTCCTTGTTGTAGCTTTTCTCTTTCAGCTCGTCCTTGACGGTTTTACTATATGCGTTTACGGGAATATCCTCAAAGGATATTTTACCGCTCGCGAGAGTCGCGGCAGGGTCGACATACATTGATTTTGGCATTTTATATTCATCCTTTCGGGTTATATTTCAAATAGCGCTTCCCTGATGACCTCGCAGACCGTGGGGTGAGGGAATACAAGCTCCTTCAGCGCGCCGATTTTCAGATTAGTTTCAAGCATCAGCGCCGCGCCGTATATCATCTCCGATGTGTAGCTGCCAATGAGGTGGACGCCTATCAGACGGTCGTTTTTGACATCGACGACGAGCTTCGCGATGCCAGTTCCGCCCTCAGTCTCGGCAAGATAGCGCCCGCTTAATCTCATGCTTACGCTGACAGTTTTTGCTTCGATACCCTTTTGTGCGGCGCTCTCAGGCGTTTCGCCGACGGTTGCCACCTCTGGGTTGGTGTATATGACGGATGGAACGGCGGTGTAGCGCATGACGTCCTTTTTGCCGAGCATATGGTTAACGGCGACCTCAGCCTCACGGTACGCCGTGTGGGCGAGCATAAGCTTGCCATTGACGTCGCCCGCTGCGTAGACATTGGGCACGTTTGTGCGAAGCTTGTCGTCAGTGACAATTGCCCCGCGTTCAGTATAGACGCCGATGCTTTCAAGTCCCACATCCTCGGTGAACGGCTTTCTGCCGATGGAGACAAGTACCCTTGAGGCCGCGACGGACTGCTGTACGCCATTTTCCTCATAAGTGACGATGTCGGTACCGACGGAAACAACCTTGCAGGAGAGCTTGAAGTCGACACCGGCTTTTTTATAGCTCTTGAGCAGTATTTGTGAAATTTCGCGTTCGGTCGGCCCCGCGATTTTGTCGAGCATCTCAATAACCGTTACC
>CAZDWM010000119.1:3352-6995 GCA_964509145.1 uncultured Eubacteriales bacterium
ATGACGACAAGACTTTCGGGTATTTCCGTGAGGTCAAGGATTTCGCGGTTAGTCAGGCAGAAGCCGTTCGCCACGCCCTCGCGCAGCCCGGGGATGGGGGGCAGGACGGGAACGGAACCTGTCGCAATTAAAAGTCTATCAGATAAATATGTCTCCTCACCGTCAGTGACGATAAAACCGTCGGCTGACTTGCCGGTGATTGAAGCCGCCTTTGCGACAACGGTGACCTTCTCCTTTTTCATCTTCATGCCGATGCCGGAAACAAGCGCCTTAACCACCTTGTTTTTACGTGCCACAACAGCAGCCTGGTCGATTTCGGAGCCGCTTACATGAACGCCGTAGCTGTCGGCGTGCTTGGTGTAATCAAAAATCTTTGCGGAATTTAAAAGCGCCTTGGAGGGGATGCAGCCCTCGTTTAGGCACACGCCGCCGAGGGCGCGTTTTTCAAACACGGCTGTTTTCAAGCCGCCCTGCGCCGCGCGTTCGGCGGCAAGGTAGCCCGCCGGTCCGCCGCCGAGCACAATTAAATCAAACTTATCCATTTTATTCACCTCATTGAACGAGCATAGCCGTAAAGTTTTCAAGATAAGAAGCAAGCTCAGCGGCAAATTTCGCCTCCGGCGCGCCGTCTATCACCCTGTGGTCGTAGGTGATTGAAAGACCCATCGCTTGATAGGGCTTTGCCTCCCCGCCGTCCATTTTGAATCTTGTAATCAAATTACAGACACCGAGAATGGCGGTTTGCGGCACGTTGATGACGGGCGTGAACATCTCGACGCCGAGACTGCCGAGGTTTGATATGGTGAATGTCGCACCCTGTAAAGCGTCGGGGCTTATTGAGCCTGCCTGTGCCTGCTTGCCTAAAGCCTTTGCTTCCGCCGAAATTTCCGTCAGCGTCTTTTGGTCAGCGTTGAAAATGGTTGGCACCATCAGCCCGCGCGGCGTGTCCATGGCGACGCCGAGGTGGACATGCTTGAAGCGGCGGACGGTTTTGCCGTCGAGGACATGCGCGTTAAAGTCGGGAAACTTAATAAGCACGCGTGAAACGGCGTAAAGAATTATATCGTTTAACGTAATGTTTGGTAAGCCGAGCTTTTCGGCGCTTGCCTTGACACATTTGCGGAACTCAAGGATGTTTGTCGCGTCAAATGAATGGTGATGTGTTAGCTGCGGAATGGTCGAAAGAGAATTAGCCATCGACTTTGCGATGACCTGACGGATTTTTGTAAAGGCAATGTCCTCATAATCGCCGCCGTCAGCCGGAGACACTGTTGCGGCCGATGCCGCCACGGGAGTGCTTACTGTTTCGCCGGACAGCGGTCTACCGCCGATACCTGAACCCGCGTTGCTGTCAAGAAACGTGATAATGTCGCGCTCTATAACCCTGCCGTAGGGTCCCGTCGGCGCGGCAAGCGAAGGATTGACGCCGCTCTTTTCTGCAAGGTTCTTAGCCCTCGGAGAAATTTTCAGCGCACCGTCAGCTGTTGTCGTCTGCTCCGCCGAAGCGGTGTTCACGTCAACAGGAGCATTTGCCACAGAGGGCGCGTCCTCCGCCTTTTCGACAACCGCTTGAGCCGCCGGAACGGGCTTGCCCACCGCGTCGGGACGCAGGGACGAAACGTCTTCGCCCTTAACACCAACCGCGCAGACATTGACGAGCACAGGCACGTCGTCGCCGTCGTTGTAGAAAATCTCAAGCAATTCGCCTTGTGCCGTGCTTTCACACTCGAAGGCGGCCTTGTCCGTTTCGTAGGTAAAAAGAATATCGCCGATGTTGACCTTGTCTCCGACCTTCTTCTCCCACTTTGTAATCATGCATTCTTCAACCGTGATGCCGGCCTTGGGCATCAGTACACCTGCTGCCAATCAAACCAGACCTTTCTATGTGAAATAATAAACAACTGATATATTTTCGGTCACGGCGTGACGTGTCTGCGCTTTACCTCTTATGTTGACAGGATAGATAGCTTTCATATCGACTGCGCGTTGGCAAGAAGATACTTTTCAGCCTCCGCATTCCACAGACCGTTTGTTACCTTGGTGAGCTTTGCGAGCTCCGCGAAAAACGGGTCGCTCTCGCCGAGCTTTTCAAAGTCGGCAATTGCCGTCAGCGGCAGGGACACGCCTGTGTAAATGAGCTTTTTGCCGCCCGGTATCTTTGGCAGATTTAGCGTTGTCTCAATCACCGCGTCAAGTCCGCCGACATGGGTGACGAGAATTGACGGGTTTAAAAGCCCCTTTGACATCATGTCGAGGCTTTCGCGCATGTCGTCTACATTGCCGCCGGAGGTGCCCACGATATGCGTCGAGGCATAATGGACGTTATAAAAATTGAACTTCGCGGAGAAATTCGGGTCGATGGGACCCGCGAAAAAGTTGAGGCAGCCGTCTTGTGCCAAAATAGCGTCGCCCGTCTCAACGACAGGGGTGACGGGCGCGAAGACGAACACATCGTCAAAACCGCCGTTTGACAGTTTTCGAAGCTCCGAGACAGCGTCAATGTCCTTTGTGTTGAGGTAAATCAATTCAATGCCGTTTTTAGCGGCTTCGGCGGGTGAAAGGATGTCGGCGGCGCGTTGAAGCCTCGCGTCGTTGATGTCGGTCACGATAAGCAGCGACGGACGGCGGTCGCAATGAATCACATAATCGATGGCCGCCAAGCCCATAGGCCCCACGCCCGCGAGAATCGCCATTTTACCGCTCTCTTTGATGCCCATCTGGTGGGTATAGCTGCCCCTGACGGTGTGATAGGACGCATGCAGCGCACCGACGACGCACGACAGCGGCTCGGTTAACGAGCCCTCGAACATAGCGTTGCCGTTGAAGGGCAGCAGGCAGTCCATGAACATGACCTCGTTGGGAATAACTATGTAGGTAGCGTCGCCGCCAATGTAGCGAAAGGAATAGCCCGGCGCGTCAAGGCTTCCCTTGTAATTGAGCGCGGGCTGGATGACAAATCTATCACCGCTTTTATATTTATGCGCCCATTTTGAGCCGACAGTAACAAGCTCGCCGCAGAATTCATGGCCGATAATGGTGGGGTTTTGAGCCACATCGTCGGGAACGCGCTTGTGCGCCGCACCCTGCTCGGCCGCTTTGAAGGAGGACATGCACAGGCTGTCGGACACGACGCGCGCGAGAATCTCGTCGTCTCCGATGTCGGGCAGCTCGAATTCCTCAAGCCTCAAATCTTCTTTGCCGTAAATCCTGACTGCCTTTGTTTTCATAAAGAATGAATCCTCCGATGTAGGGGCAAACTGCGTTCGCCCGTATATTTTACATGGTGTGCACAAACGGGCGAACACAGATCGCCCTAACAAGAAAAAATGTTATCCGATGCTGCCGTCAATAAACTTTTTCATCATCTCGTGTCCGACCGGCACAAAATTGCCTGTTGCCGCGGCTGTGTTTTCGTTTATCGTCTCCACGCCCTCGCGCTTATGCGTACTGTCGTAAATCATGTAAGGCACGGGGTCGGACGCGTGCGTCATTGTTACGATGGGTGTCGGGTGGTCGGGTAAAATCATCAGCCGGAAATCGCCCTGCGCGCGCAGGTAGTCGAGCAGCACAGGCAGCACAAGCTCGTCGATGAGCTCGATGGAACGCACCTTGTTTTCAGGTTCGTTGCGGTGGCCGCATTCGT
>CAZDWM010000120.1:0-4570 GCA_964509145.1 uncultured Eubacteriales bacterium
GTGCGCTCCGATATGGTCGTCAACCTAAACGGCGCGGGTTCGTCGGCTCAGGTCATTTCGCGCTCCGTCGCAAAGGACAGCTCCGAGCAGGTGTTCAATCCCGTAGCCGTGGGCAACTGCGATTGCCGGGCTCATATCCAATGCGATTCAATCATCATGAACAACGCCAAAATCCGCTCAATTCCCGAAATCTCCGCCAACCACAGCGACGCGCAGATTGTCCACGAGGCGGCTATCGGGCGTATCAATAACGACCAGCTGTTAAAGCTCCAGACACTCGGTATGACCGTCGAGGAGGCCGAAAAGGTGATTATAGACGGGTTCCTTAAATAACTAAACGGTAAAATTTACAGTCGGTTAATAAAAAAACCTTTTCAATAACAATTATCGGTGTTATAATATTCAAACTTGCTTTTGGAGGACAGGCTGAATAAATTCAGCCGACAGAATTGTTGACGGGCTGAAAGCCTGTCTGCCGCAAACGCGGCACCACAATTTAAAAAGGGGGGAATGTATTCATCACAAGCGATGAATACATTGTGATTAGAATATGGCAGAAAAACTCAAACTGAAATACGGGCGAACGGCGCTCATCGGCTTCGGCTTCATGTCGAGCATGATTGCGTGGACGATTTACAACGCGTATGTGCCGCTGATTCTCAAAGAAAACGGCGTCATCAGCAGCCTAGCCATTTCCGGTACGGTCATCGGTATGATTATGGTCATCGACAATGTGTTCGGCGTCGTGTTCCAGCCACTTTTCGGCAGGATATCCGACACGACCCACACTCGCTTCGGTAAACGCACGCCGTTTTTAATGGTGGGCATTCCCGCCGCAATGCTGTTCTTCATCATGATTCCGCAGATGTCGAAGATTTACTTTCTCATGCCGTGTGTCATCGCCTTCACCTTTATCATGTCCACCTGGCGCGCGCCCGTCGTCGCACTGATGCCCGACCTTACACCCACTGCCCTGCGCAGTGAGGGCAACGCCGTCATCAACCTTATGGGTGCCGTCGGCACCGTACTGGGCACTGTGGCGGGCAAAATTATGTCGGTCGTCTTCAAGCTCGACCAGAACGACAACGAGACGGTGCGCCGTTATGTATTTGTGTTCGGCGCAGTCATAATGTTTGTCTGCCTTATAGTCGTTGTGTTCGCCGTGCGCGAACCCGACAGTCGGCTGACCTTCGAAGGCACAGAGCGTCTTAAAAATGAGTTTGAGATGCGTCAGGCTAAGAAGGACGAAAAGAAAAAGTTCAAGGAGATGCACCTGGGCAAGGCCGAGAAAAGGAGCCTTGTTTTTATGCTCATCGCCCTTTTCTTCAACTCGAACGCCACTGATTCAATTTCAACCTATTTCACGACCTTCGCGACGGTTGAGCTTAAAATGACCGAGTCGCAGGCGCCGCTGTTCATAACGATGTTCGCGTTCGCCACCGTTATAGCCGCGTTTCCTGCCGGAAAGCTCGGCAAAAAGCTCGGTCGTAAAAAGACGATTATGATAGGACTTACGGGCATACTGATTCTGTTCCTGCTCTATTTTGCCACAAGGGCACAGGCACTTTTATATGTTGCCATCATCTGCGGCGGCGCGCTAATCGCCTTTGTCACCATTAATACCCTGCCGCTCGTGCTTGAGCTCGGCGGCGTCGAAAAGGTCGGCACGTTCACCGGTTATTACTACACGGCCACCTTCTCCGCCTCCATCGTAGGTCCCGTCGTGTGCGGCGCTATGTTCGACATAACAAAGACCTACTGGTCGCTGTTCGCCTACTGCCCCATCTGCTTCGCGCTCGCGCTGCTGTGTATTTCGCAGGTTAAACACGGCGAGGTTCAGACCATTCCGGATGCTGTCATCAAGGAAGCTATGGCGGACGATTAAACAGCAAATCATTCAACCTGACAAGGAGGATAAAGCAAAGCATGGCACCACTAATTGAAGTCAGAAACCTGAGCAAGTCCTACGGTTCGCATCTTGTTTTGGATAATATCTCCTTCGGCTTTGAAGAGGGTCAGATTATCGGTCTTTTAGGTCCCAACGGCAGCGGCAAGACCTCGCTGATTAAGATTCTCGTCGGGCTTATCAACGACTATTCCGGCGACGCGCTCATCGATGGGCAGAAGCCGGGACCGTACACCAAGAGCCTTGTAGCCTATTTGCCCGAAAAGACCTATCTGCCCGAATGGATGCGTCCCACAGACGCCATCGAGTTTTTCGGCGACTTTTACGCCGATTTCGACAAGCAGAAGGCCTATCAAATGCTTACCGGTTTTGAGCTGCCGCATAAGCAGGTCATTAAGTCCATGTCAAAGGGTATGCAGGAAAAGCTTCAGCTGCTGCTTGTCATGTGCCGCAACGCGCGGCTGTATATCCTCGACGAGCCTTTGGGCGGCGTCGACCCGGCGGCCAGGGCGTTTATTCTCGACACGATTATGAGAAACCACCCGGCTGGCTCGACGGTTATGCTCTCGACCCACCTAATCAACGACGTCGAGCGGATTTTCGACTCGGTGCTGATGATAGGCCGCGGTCATGTGCTCGTCAAATCCGACGTCGGCACACTGCGCAGCGGCGGACGTTCGGTTGAGGATGTATTCAAGGAGGTGTTCCAGTATGCTTGGCAAGTTAATTAAACACGAATTTAAGTCGACGGCGCATTCGATGTTCGGCATCTATCTGTCGGCACTTATAGCGTTTGTCGTGATGTGTCTGCTGTTTTTTACAAAAATCAAATCATTGATGGTTATCAGCTCCGTCGCGCTTGCCGGTATCTGTGTCGCCGCGCTTGTCATTACGCTGTTCATGATAATAGGCATGTTCAACAAGTCGCTTTACGGCAACCAGGGCTATCTGAGCTTTACGCTGCCGGTCACCGGCGGCAACCTTCTCGCGTCGAAGACAATCGTCTCGATGTGCTGGGTGCTCATAAGCTTTGTCTTTGCTATTGTCGTTACGGTTTTCCTCATCTTTTATTGGATTGCCCAGACGAGCGACAATATTAAGAACATCGTCGACACCGTTTACAATATGCTTCAGACGATGCAGGGCGTGCCAGATGCCGATACGGCTCTCAAGGGCATAATCGTCATGGTCATCTTTTTCTTCATCAAGGCTATTCTTCTTATCTTCAAGGTTTCGTTCGCGCTGACGGTTGCTAATACAAAGACCTTCCAGAAGATGAACACCATACTGGCTGCCATCCTTGTTTTCTTCGTCGTTTTCGTCGTTATAATGATATGCAACGTTGCGGGAACCTTTATCCCCATTCAGATTGCTGTGGCTTCAAAGGGCATCGGGCTTTCATTTGGCGGCTCGCTCATGGGGCTCCCCGCGAACGCGGATATCTTTTATTCCGTACCGATCATAGGCTATGTGTTTGAGCTGATTATCTGCTTTATCCTTTACAGCATCACCGGTACGATTATGAACAAGCGAGTCAACATTAAGTAATGGCGGGCATCGGTGTTTTCGGCGGAACGTTCAATCCGCCGCATCTGGGTCATCTGAGGCTTGTCCGCCGGTTTGCGGACAGGCTTTCGATGTCTGAGGTGCAAATTATACCCACCTATCTGCCGCCGCACAAGGAAGCCGCCGGACTTGCCTCGTGCATGGACAGGCTCAACATGTGCCGCCTGATGTTTTCGGACGACAGTCGGTTTAAAATCAGCACACTTGAAATTGACCGGGGCGGAAAAAGCTATACCTACGACACCTTAAAGGAACTCAAAACCGTTCACCCGGACGATACGCTTTATTTTATCGTCGGTTCAGACATGCTCCGTTCATTTAACACATGGTACCGACCCGACGACATCCTCAAGCTTTGCACATTGTGCGCCGCGGCGCGCGACGACAGCGGATTGCCGCGAAACATCGCGGACAATATTATTTTAGACGACATGAAGCCTTTTGAAATCAGCTCGACGGAAATTCGTAAAAAGGTCATGATAAACGAGGACATCGTCCCGTTTGTCGGCGAGGCGGTCGCCGGATATATATCAGAGAGAGGTCTGTATGCCTGTAAATGAAGACTATATAAAACTGCTCAAGGAGCGCCTCACTGGCTTTCGGTTTATACATTCGATAAACGTCGCCGACAGCGCGCGTTATCTCGCGGAAAAATACGGCGCGGACATTGACAAAGCCTACACAGCGGGGTTGCTGCACGACATCATGAAGGACGCCGGCAGGGATGAGCAGTTAAATGTTATAAAAGACGCGGATTTTATTCTTACGGCGCAGGAACTGTTAAGCCCGAAGCTGTGGCACGCCGTGGCGGGCGCGGCCTTCGTTAAAACGGCGCTCAAGATTGACGACGCGGACATCATCAACGCGATACGTTATCACACCACCGGCAGGGCGGGCATGAGCCTGCTCGAAAGGGTTATTTTTATTGCGGACTATATTTCGACCGAACGTTCATATGACGGCGTCGGTAAAATGCGCGAGCTGGCTGAAACAAGACTTGAGGACGCGATGCTGTTCGGCCTTGAGTTCACCGTTGAAGACCTTGCACGCAGAAACCTACTGATTCATCCCGACAGCGTAGCGTGCTATAACGAACTG
>CAZDWM010000120.1:4580-6953 GCA_964509145.1 uncultured Eubacteriales bacterium
AAACTCTTGAAAGGATATGAAAAATATGACACAGAGGGAACTGACCGAAACCATCGTGAAAATACTTGACAAGAAGAAGGCGGTCGATATTAAGGCCATTGAGGTCAGTGAGCAAACGATTGTCGCGGACTATTTCGTCATTGCCACCGGCACCTCAAACACTCACACAAAATCGCTCGCGGACGACGTCGAATATGAGCTCAAGCAGATGGGCATCACCGAGGGACACGCCGAGGGAAGAGCGACCGGGTGGATTCTTCTTGATTATGGCTCGGTGCTCGTCCATGTCTTCGACAGGGAGAGCAGGGAGTATTACAACCTTGAGCGTCTCTGGACGGATGCCAAAGTCCTCGATATTTCGGGGCTTATGACCGATTGAGCCAACGCGGAACCAACCGAAAGGAATGAATACACAAAGATGAAAAGCTATGACTTCAAGGCTGTTGAAAAAAAGTGGCAGGAAAAATGGGAGGAAACAGGCGTTTTCCACGCTAAAAACGACTACTCGCTCCCTAAATATTATTGTCTTGTAGAGTTTCCTTACCCTTCGGGTCAGGGGCTTCATGTCGGACATCCGCGCTCCTATACGGCGCTCGACATCGTTGCGCGTAAAAAGAGGCTCCAGGGCTACAATGTGCTGTATCCAATGGGCTGGGACGCGTTCGGTCTTCCCGCCGAAAATTACGCCATCAAAAACCACCTGCATCCCAAGCAGGCAATGGATAAAAATGTTGAGCGTTTCAGAAAACAGCTGCAATCACTCGGCTTTTCATTCGACTGGAGCCGCGAGGTCAACACCACCGACCCCGCTTATTACAAGTGGACGCAGTGGATTTTCCTCCAGCTCTATAAAAAGGGACTTGCCTATAAAAAAGAAATGGCCGTCAACTGGTGCACCTCCTGCAAGTGCGTGCTTGCCAACGAGGAGGTTGTCGACGGCGTGTGCGAACGCTGCGGCAGCGAGGTTGTGCGCAAGGTAAAGAGCCAGTGGATGCTCAAAATTACCGAGTACGCCCAGCGGCTCATTGACGACCTCGACGACTTGAATTACATCGAGCGGGTTAAAATTCAACAGAAAAACTGGATTGGCCGCTCCACAGGTGCGGAGGTCGACTTCGGCACTACGGCGGGCGACAGCTTCACCGTCTATACAACGCGTCCCGACACGCTGTTTGGTGCCACCTACGCCGTCCTCTCGCCCGAACATCCGCTTATCGGCAAATGGGCTGATAAGCTTAAAAACACAGACGAGGTAAAAAGCTACCTCGACGAGTGCGCGCGCAAGTCCGACTTTGAGCGCACCGAGGTCAATAAAGACAAGACGGGTGTCCGGCTTGACGGTGTCGAGGCTATTAATCCTGTCAACAACGAAAAAATACCGATTTTTATCGCCGACTACGTTCTTGTTTCCTACGGCACCGGCGCAATCATGGCCGTTCCCGGTCACGACACAAGGGACTGGGACTTCGCGAAAAAGTTCAATGTGCCAATTATCGAGGTCGTCAGCGGCGGTGACATCGAAAAGGAAGCTTTCACCGACTGCGAAACGGGTATCATGGTCAACTCCGGCTTTTTAACAGACTTGAGCGTCGCCGACGCGAAGGTAAAAATCACCGAATGGCTCGCCGAAAAGGGACTGGGAAAGGCCAAGGTCAACTTTAAGCTGCGCGACTGGGTCTTTTCGCGCCAGCGCTACTGGGGCGAGCCGATTCCGATGATTTGCTGCGACAAATGCGGCTTTGTCCCGCTCGACGAAAGCGAGCTGCCGCTGCGTCTGCCCGACGTTGAACAATACGAGCCGACCGACAACGGCGAGTCGCCGCTCGCGAAGCTGACCGAGTGGGTTAACGTTAAATGCCCCGTCTGCGGCGGCGACGCGAAAAGGGAGACGGACATCATGCCGCAGTGGGCGGGATCGTCATGGTACTTCCTGCGCTACTGCGACCCGCACAACGACAAGGCGCTTGCCTCAAGGGAGGCGCTCGAATACTGGACGCCCGTCGACTGGTACAACGGGGGCATGGAGCACACGACGCTCCATCTGCTTTACAGCCGATTCTGGCACAAGTTCCTCTACGACATCGGCGTTGTGCCCACCGCCGAACCCTACGCCAAGCGCACAAGCCACGGCATGATATTAGGCGAAAACGGCGAAAAGATGTCGAAGTCGCGCGGCAATGTAGTCAACCCCGACGACATAGTGAGCGAATACGGCGCCGATACGATGCGCCTTTATGAGATGTTCATCGGCGACTTTGAAAAAACGGCGCCGTGGAACTCGTCAAGCATCAAGGGCTGCAAACGCTTCCTCGACAGGGTATGGGCGCTTCAGGACATGATGACTAACGGCAGCTACAGAACCGAGCTTGAGGG
>CAZDWM010000121.1:0-4031 GCA_964509145.1 uncultured Eubacteriales bacterium
AACCGCCTGCCGTTTTTAGACCCCGACAAGCAGTTAATCAGCTATGGCGAAAGAAGCGTGGCATTTGAAAAGAGAATGTGCGGTGAAGCACTGCCCGCACCGGCGAATGTGGATGAGGCGTTGGTGGCGGTGATACTGAAAGCCTGCGCATACAATCCGATGGAGCGGCATCAGAGCGCGGCGGTGTTCAAGCAAGCGCTTGAGGCGGTTGCATATCATGATAAAAAAGTAACTGCTGTCAGTGAACCGAAACCTGCTGAAAGCACGGATGCGTCGGAAGACCGTGATACGCCGGAAGTCAGTTTATTAGACGAAACGGAGACGGTAGAAAATGACGCTGCGATGGAAGACCTCAATGCGGCGGAAGCATATATAATCGACGAAACGGAAACTGAACAAGATAGCAAAACGATGAAACTATTTGCGTCTGATGAAACGACAGATGAAGATATAAGCGCAGCCGAAACGGTTGAGGAAAACGAAACATATGGCGGTGAAATTACGGATACCGTAGACGAAAAAGACACGAAAAATAAGTATAATATAAAAACAATCGGCATCATAGTTGCCGTTCTTGCTGTTGTTGTCGTAGCTGTTATAGCTGGCATTAAGCTTTTGCCGAAAGTTATGGACGACTTTGCGGCTGAAACAAAAAGTGTGAATTATACGAGTGCGAAAATGTTTGAATATAACGTATTAAACGCAGGGAAAATTGAAATATCATTATATACCGGCAGCGACATTGATGTAAATATACCGCTGGAAATTAACGGGCATGAGGTAACTTCTATTTACGCAGGAGCTTTCTCTGGAACAAACATTGAAAGTGTTGTGATTCCGGATAGCGTTATAACAATCGGCGACAGCGCCTTCAGTGACTGTGCCAATCTAAAGACAGTATATTTACCCAGTAGCTTACGCTATATAAACGGTGCTGTTTTTTCTAGTTGTTCCAATTTATATAGTGTAACGCTGGATAGTAACAATAAGTATCTGACAATGGATGACGACGGGATTATTTTAAACAAAGACAAAACGACATTGTGCAGTTATACCGTACCGTTGAAAATGGAGGTATATGTAGTCCCCGACACAGTAACAAAAATTGGGGATCATGCTCTTTCAGGATGTAAAACCATTATAAGCATTGAGCTCCCGGATAATTTGGAGTCCATTGGTGAATATGCGTTTGGCTATTGTGAAATGCTTAAAAGCGTTAATTTGCCGAACAGAATAAGAAGCATTGGCAATTATGCATTTTATGGCTGTTCTAGTATCGCTGATGTAGAACTGCCGGATAGTTTGAATAGTATTGGTGAAAATGCTTTTAGTTTTTGCAACTTGACCAATATATATATACCCAAAAACGTTTACCAACTCGGTGAAAAGGTGTTTGATGGAAATTGTCTATATAGAATTGAAGTTGATGTTGAAAATGAACATTTTGAGAGCCTTGATGGAGTATTGTATACAAAAGGCTTGAAGAAACTTGTCCTATATCCGAAAGGAAAAAGCGAAATTGAATTTTCTTTCCCCGAGGATACAGTAGAGATTTCTATAGATGCTTTTTTTGCCAACGAAACGCTTACGTCGGTTGTGTTGCCAAAGCATATGACATCTATCAGTAAGATGGCCTTTAATGGTTGCAGTATAAAAGAAATAACTTTTCCGGAGAATTTAAAGGTTATTGGGGAGGAAGCTTTCTCAAATTGTTATAATATAACTAATATTGTTCTTCCGGATAGTGTTGAAGTTATTGGCAATGAAGCGTTCGATAGCAGCGGATTGACGACTGTGTTTATTACAAGAAATGTTACGGAAATTGGATCTAAGGCTTTTTCAAATTGTGCATCCCTTGAAAGTATAGAGGTTGATTCCGAAAATAGCTATTATATAAGTCAGGATGGAGTTTTGTACAGCAAGGATAACAAAACGCTTGTTCAATATCCGGCAGGTAATGAAAATCGCTCGTTCACAATACCAGGGGGAATAACTCGAATTGCCGCATACGCCTTTAAAGGCTGCACGATGCTATGGTCTGTCGATTTTCCTAAAAGCATTACTCAAGTTGACGAGTGGGCTTTTGAAGACTGCGACAGTTTAAAAACCATAACATTGACAGAAAACATAAGAGCGATTAATGCGTCCGCTTTTGACAGATGCACAAGATTAACTAATATCAATATACCTGATGGTTTGAGAACCATTGAATATAATGCATTTTCATGCTGTTATAGTCTGACGGAGATAACAATTCCGAAAAGCGTTGAAACAATATCTTATGGCGCCTTCTTTAACTGTGGTCCCGTCATCATCAAAGGCACCGCCGGTTCCTACGCCGAAACCTACGCCAAGGAAAACGACATCGACTTTGAGGCTGTTTAGCGGTCGGATTGGGGGCTGTGACATGAACGAAGAAAAATGCTTTGCCGATGAAGTTGGCGACGAGCTGGATTTTACGCAGAACTATCAGGAGCGCTTTTACGATACCGTCGACCTGCGCGACTTTGCCGACAAGGATGCGGACATCATTTATGAGGCGCTGAGAACGAAGCTGCGCTGTATCCCGTTTTGCGAATACCTGAAAAGATACATATTTCAAAAAGCCGGTCTGACGGGGAAATACGGTGACACGGAAATCCGGGAGTATCAAAACATCATCGTCGAGTCCTTCAAGGAAAACGGTACGCCGCCGTCCTTCGGGGAGACGACGGCGAAGCTCAGCGCGCTAGCGAAGAACTGGCTTACGCAATCCTCCGTAAACAGGCAGGTAGTTTTCCTTTTGGGCTTCGGGCTTAATATGAGCGCGGAGGACGTAACATCGTTCCTTGTCAACGCCCAGAAGGAGCGCGGCTTCAACTTCAAGGATCCGTCGGAAATCATTTATTGGTACTGCTTCAAGAACGGCTATAAATTTCCGAAGCTGCGGCAACTAAAAAAAGCTTACGACGCGCTCGAACCCGGGAAACCGGTCTTTATAGGCGGCGGCAAAACCATCGGCGTGCGCGGCGCGTTTCAGTCCGTCGGCGACGACAACGCGCTGATGAACCTGCTGTCCGGCATGAAGACGAATGAAAACGAGAACAGCTTCAGCGTCACATCAAGGCTTTGGTTCGACACGCTTTACTCGAGGTGCAGACAGCTTGTCGCGGACTGCTTCAACAGGGACGAGGAGGAACGCGCCGAGGCGGCGGTTGAAAGCTATATCACGCAGACAAAAAATTCGGTGCGCCTGTCCGACGAGGAAAAGGTAGCGCACATCAAACATATTCGGAAAAACCGACGTGTATGGCAAGAGGAGGACATCACGGAGGGCGACACGGAAAAGTTCTTCTGTTGCGGCACACCCGTCGACCTCAAAGGAAACCTTGTCAAGCTCTCGTCGTCCCGGCTGTCCGCGCATTTCAGCAACAAGCGCATGAGCAGACAGCATATTTTTGATATCCTCAACCGAAGGGTTGAAATTGACCGCTTCGACCTGATTACCCTGAATTTTTTCATTTTATCGCAGGACGAGTCCGTCGGCAACAACAAGACAAGGTACATCCGGTTCATCGACGAAACGAACAAAATCCTCGACGAATGCAACATGGGCGGGCTGTACATCGCCAACCCCTACGAAAGTTTTCTGCTGATGTGCATTTTAACCGACTGCCCGCTTGGCACCTACGCGGAGGTACTCGAAAAGTCCTATGAGGGATAGCGTTAAGATTATTTGAACATGTGTCGCCTACAATAATCATCTTGAAACCCTAACTCGTTTAACATCCAAACACTATAAAGCCGTTCCGTAGCAGAAAACTACGTAACGACTTTTTAATATTCGTTAAAACGCATGTGTAAAAACCGCCCTACGGCGGCGACTGTGCGGTGTGTATACTGAAATCATGGACGCAGGGAGAACAACTGCGAAACGTTCGCGGGAGAGAATCGCTGCCTGTATTAACGTGACCGTCAAAATGGCGTGGTGGCAGTGGCTGATAAAGATATTGCTGTTCGGGTGGATTTGTGATTATTTTGCCTTTTGAGTG
>CAZDWM010000121.1:4041-6945 GCA_964509145.1 uncultured Eubacteriales bacterium
CATAATTAGTGGACTTGTTCCCCAGAACGCAGAAAATGTAAAAAATAGCCTTGACCTATTCCCACGAACGGACAAAACGAAAAACACAGACAAGACATCAGGATGAGCCTTTTACTCAATCAGAGTGATTATTTTGCCTTTTGAGTGCGCTTAACGCGCAAAGTTAGTGCGGACTTCGCGGGTTTTTAGTGCAGCGGACGCGGAAAAACAGTGCAGTTGTCGCGGCGGATAGTGCGGTGTGTTCCCTTGACCGCCACCACAAAATGCGGTAAACTTTACTTGCTTTTACTCATACAGAGGATAGTGCAACGCTGAGGAGCGACATGAGCGCCGTATGAGGTTTGGCAAGGAGAGTGACGCCGGTTGGTTGTCACTCTTTTCTTTTTTGTTTCGCACAAACATCACTCTCCTTGGAAAACAAATGCGATAAACCTTGCGCCGAAGGCGCGTTTGCGGCGTCAGCCGCTACTTAGCCAGTCCCATGCGCTCCCGCATTGAAATGTCACCCTCAATCATAATTTCGTATGAATTGTGGACAATGCGGTCTAAAATGGCATCGGCGATTCGGCTTTCGCCAATCATCTGATACCAGCCCGCCGGAGCCGACTGCGCTATAAAAATGGTGGAGGCCTCTCCGTAACGGGATTCGATAATCTCAAACAAATCCGCCGTCTGCCCTTCGCTGAGAGGGGCGAGCAGCCACTCATCCAAAATGAGAAGCTGGTACTTCTTGTAGGCGGCCAGCACCTTTTTGTAAATACCTTCTCCGCGTGCGATATTTAAATCTTCCAAGAGCTCCGGCAGGCGGATATACTTGGTTTTGATAAGCTGGCGGCAAGCCGAAATCCCCAAAGCGCAGCCCACATAGCTTTTGCCCGCACCTGACGCACCCATCACAATGATGTTGTTTTTCGCGTTAATATACTTGCAGGTGGAAAACAGCAGAATCTGTTCCTTGTTCAGGTTCCTATCAGGATGATACTCAATGTTTTCAACACACGCGCCGGGCAATTTGAACGTCGCTGTTTTTGTGAGCCGTGCGATATGGCTGTTTTTGCGGTCACTCCACTGGCGGTCAACAATCATACCGAACCTGTCCTCAAAGGTAAGTTGCGCCATCGCCGCGTCAGTAAGCTGTTCGCGGAACGCTTTTGCCATTGACCGGAGTCGAAGGTCTCCCAATTTATTAAAGGTCTGTTCGTTTAACATTATTTTTTCCTCCCATAATACTCGGCGCCGCGAATGAACGAATGGCTTTCGTCCACAGGCTTTTCAGCTGATTTTTGCTGCACGGCTTTGTCGCTGCCGGATTTTAGAATCGCGTCAATGTTCTTGTAGCTGGGGCTTGGCGTGTAGGTCAGAGCCTTTTCGCAGGCCGCATCCAACCGCTTTGCGCCGTGCTTGTCGGCGAGCTTTAACACCCCGATACAAGCGCGGTATCCCTGCTGCTCAATCTTGTGGGAGGACAAAATTGAGGCAATGACGGTTCTTGTGTTTTCTCCGATAGACTTCGCCCACGATAAAAACCGCTCGGCGTTCCATTCGGTGTAGGTCTTGTGTTTTTCCGGCATATGCTCTGGGATTGTCATGTACTTACCGGGTCTGCCGTGATGGCGCGGGTGAGAACAAACCCGCAGATTCCCGAAAAACACCTCCACGGTGGCGGTTGTAAGCCGCACATCCATTTCCTGTTTGATGTACTCATAGGGGACGCTGTAAAAATTCTTGTCAACCTCAATGTGGTAGTTAAAACCGGGCGTCAGCTTTTTCCACACAGCAAGTTCATAGCGGTCACGCGGCAGCGGGCTGAGATATTCTTTCTCATCCTCCATAAACGCCGTCAAGCGGTTTCCCGGCTTCTTTTGAAACGGTCTTTCGTTGAACTCTGCCAGCTTTTCAAAGATTGCATCATTGAGGTCGGCAAGGGTGAAAAACCGCTGATTCCGCAGGGCGGCAATTATCCAAGTGGATATTTTTCCGACCGTACCTTCCACGGATGGCTTGTCTTTCGGCTTCCGAACCCGGGCAGGAATAACGGCGCAACCGTAATGCTCGGCAAGTTCTTGGTAGCTTTTGTTGATGGTCAGCGCACGCCGATTAGGATTGTCCACACCCGTTTTCAAGTTATCCGGCGTGAGAATGCGCGGCGTGCCGCCAAAAAACTCAAAAGCGTGAATGTGCGCTGCCGTCCAGCTTTCCTGCTCTCGGTTGAGGAACGCTTCAACATAGCTGTACCCGCTGCACGGCAGCGTGGCAACAAACACATAGACGGGCATGATTTCTCCCGTCAGGCGGTCAACAACGACGGCGGTTTGCCCTGCCCAGTCAATCTCCATGTTTTCGCCAGGCTTGTGGTTCAGGTGCATCGTAGCCTTTGTGGTTTGGACAAAGCGGTGATAATACACCCTAAACTGCGTGTAGGCGTAGGGAATTTCTCCGAATTGACGGCATTCTGCGCAGTATTCTTCCCACAGAAGCGTCAGATTCACGCCTTTTTTGCCCAACTCTTTGTGAACCTTCTCGTAGTCGGGCATCCTCTGGTTTTGAGGCTTTGCCTTTTCGGGGAACAGCAGGTCGGCCAATTCCCGGTCGCCCATACTGTCCGGTACAGGTGACACCAGCCCCTTAATTTGCGCCCTTCGCAGTACATCTGCGATTGTGTTTCGCGAGTATCCGAGCGCAACGCCGATACTCGTGCGGCTGAGTCCCATTCCGTGCAGCCGCAGGATTTCGCTGTAGTCTGTCATTTCACAGACCTCCAAATGATTATTTACGTTCCATTACTGAAACGCATATAACCATTTTACCAAAACTGCACTCACCGCCGCGACCACCGCACTCAAATCCCGCGACGACTGCACTCACTTTCCGCGCTGACTGCTCAATTTAGCCCGTCGTAATCAA
>CAZDWM010000122.1:0-4882 GCA_964509145.1 uncultured Eubacteriales bacterium
TCGACATTGATACGATTGACATTGCCGACAAAAATGTATACGAGATGATGTCGAAGGGAATTACGGAGGGCGTGTTCCAGTTCGAGTCCCCGGGTATGAGATCCACCTTAATGGGTCTTGAGCCGGAAAGCATAGAGGACTTGATTGCCGTTATAGCGCTTTACCGCCCGGGACCGATGGGCTCAATTCCGACATATATACGAAACCGCCACAACCCCGAGCTTGTCACCTATAAAACACCGCTCTTAGAGGATATTCTTGATGTCACCTATGGTTGTATCGTTTATCAGGAGCAGGTCATGCAAATTTTCAGAAAACTCGCGGGCTACTCCTACGGGCGTGCCGACATCGTTCGCCGTGCCATGTCTAAAAAGAAGCATGACGTGATGGAACGCGAGCGCGAGGTCTTTATAAATGGTCTTGTCAGTGAGGACGGTACTGTCGAATGCGAGGGTGCTGTTAGGAGAGGCGTTGACGCGAAGACGGCAAGCAGCCTTTTTGACGAGATGACCTCATTCGCTTCTTACGCTTTCCCCAAGGCACACGCCACAGCCTACGCGTTTGTGGCATACCAGACGGCGTGGCTCAAGAGCAATTATCCCTGTGAGTTTATGTCTGCCATATTAAGCAGTGTGCTTGACAGAACGGACAAGGTCGTCAGTTATATCGCCGAGTGCGGCAGGCTGAATATTAAGGTGCTGCCCCCCAGCGTCAACGAGAGCGCCGAGGACTTCACCGCCGTTGGCGGTAATATCCGTTTCGGTTTACTC
Source organism: uncultured Eubacteriales bacterium (assembly GCA_964509145.1). Classification (GTDB taxonomy): domain Bacteria; phylum Bacillota; class Clostridia; order Oscillospirales; family Acutalibacteraceae; genus UBA1425. The sequence continues at coordinate 771 of CAZDWM010000122.1, forward strand.
GCTGTCAAGAACCTCGGCAGGGGATTCATCCGCGAGATAATCGTAGAGCGCTTCAAGGGCGGCGAATATAAATCCTTCTACACCTTCTGCAAGCGCCTTTACGGACGTGATTTTAACCGCCGTGCCGTAGAGAGCCTCATTAAATGCGGCGCGCTTGATGGCTTAGGTGCCGGACGAAATCAGATGATTCAAATGCTCCCGGAGGTTATGGCCGGCCTTGATATCACCCAACGCCAGAGCGTTGAGGGGCAAATCGGCTTTTTCGACTTGGCCGGTGTGACGCAGACAGAGCCGCCGCTGCCCGATGTGTCGGAATTCCCGAACGATGAAATGCTGCGTCAGGAGAAGGAGGTCACGGGACTGTACATTTCCGGTCACCCGATGGCACGTTACGCCGAAGCCTCCGAAAGGCTCCACAGTGTGCGCACTACCGATATTACGGAGGGCGGCAGCGACGAGCAGCCCGCACTCTACAAGGATAACACACATATAAAGCTGTTAGGTATCATTACTTCGGTTAAGAAAAAAACCACGAAGTCCAACACCATGATGGCGTTCATAACCGTCGAGGATATGTACGGCTCGGTTGAGGTGATTGTTTTCCCGAAAACGCTCACAGAATGCGCACAGTTCCTCTTTGAAGGCGGCATAGTGCTCATACACGGACGGTTGAGCATCCGCGAGGACGAGGACGCGAAAATTGTCTGCGAGCTTGTAGAACCCTTTTCCGAGCGGCTGCTTGAAGCCGCCGCGTCGGGGGCGTTCGGCAAAACCGCCGCGTCCGTTACGCCTGTTAAAAAAGCGCCGGGTCAAAGCAAGCTTTACCTGCGTTTTCCGTCCGAGGACAGCCCTCAGAAAATAAAAGCAGAAAAATTTCTCGATATTTTCGAGGGCTATACTAAAGTTGTTTTTTATTATAAGGACGCTGACAGATACGACTATCTGTCGTCGGACAGGGGCGTATATCTCAACGAGCCGCTACTTGACGAGCTTAGGAATATATTAGGCGAAGAGAATGTCGTTCAACGCTGAAAATCATAGAAAATGTACGAAATTGTTCCGAAACTGTTTGACTTTACCGGTCTTTGGGTGTAAAATTGGTGATAAATTATTGTGATGTATTGTTCAAGGGGGAGTATTTTTTGAAAAGAATCGGTGTTTTAACAAGCGGAGGCGACGCTCCGGGTATGAACGCGGCTGTTAGAGCCGTTGTGCGAACCGGCTGTGTAAACGGCATGGAGGTTTACGGAATAAAGAGGGGATATCAGGGTCTCATTAACGGCGACATGGAGCGCTTGGATTTACGCAGCGTGTCCGATATCATCCACAGGGGCGGAACAATGCTTTATTCCGCACGCTGCCTTGAGTTCAAGGAGGAGGCAGGTCTTCAAAAGGGTATCGACTCCTGCCGTGAGCATGGCATTGAGGGTATCGTCGTAATTGGCGGCGACGGCTCATTCAGGGGCGCGCGAGACCTTTCGATGCGTGGCATTCCCTGCGTCGGCATTCCCGGTACGATTGACAACGACATAGCCAGCTGTGATTATACCATCGGTTATGACACATCGCTTAATACCATAATGCAGATGGTCGACAGGGTACGCGACACAACAGAGTCGCACGACCGGTGCAGCGTCATTGAGGTAATGGGTCGCAAGGCGGGCTATCTCGCGCTTAACGCGGGCATCGCTGTGGGCGCAACCGCGATTCTCGTTCCTGAATTTAACTACGACATCGAAAAAGACGTAATTGAACGAATGAGAAGAACGCAGAAGACGGGCAAGCGGCACTTTATCATACTGGTAGCCGAGGGTATCGGCGGCGTCGAGGAGCTTGCGCGACGGATTGAAAAGGAACTGGGCGTTGAGTCGAGAGCCGTCATTCTCGGTCATGTGCAGCGGGGCGGCACGCCCACCTGCCGCGACAGGGTTGTTGCCAGCCAGATGGGCTACAGGGCGGTCAAGCTCCTTTTAGCGGGCATCGGCAACAGGGTTGTCGGGATGCAGCACGAGCAGATTATCGACCTCGATATTTACGAGGCGCTTTCTATGAAGAAAACAATCGACAAAGAGCTTTACGACCTTGCCCACACAATCTCTATTTGACAGGGTTTTATTATGCACAATGATTTGTTTGACCTGCGCAGACGGGTCATCGAGCGGGATTTCGTTAAAATGAACAGTATGCAGCGCAAAGCGGTCCTTTCAACAGAGGGACCGCTTTTGGTGCTTGCGGGCGCGGGCAGCGGCAAGACGACGGTGCTTGTTAACCGAATCGCGAACCTTGTCCGTTACGGCAGGGCTTACAGTTCCGAAAAATTTTACGACAGTCCGACCGAAAGCGAATTACAAGCGCTTGAGGTTTATGCTGAAGGACGCGCGGAAAGCTATCCGCCGGAGCTTTCGGGGCTTTTAGCTGTCGACGCGCCGAAGCCGTGGGAAATTCTCGCCATCACCTTTACGAACAAAGCCGCAAACGAGCTGAAGGAGCGCATTGTTGCGAAGCTCGGCGGCGAAGCGTCCAACATAGGCGACATCTGGGCATGTACCTTTCACAGCGCGTGCGCAAGGATACTGCGCCGCTACGGTGAGTTTTTAGGATACACGTCACACTTCACGATTTATGACACCGACGATTCACGCCGTGTGATGAAGGAATGCCAGCGCATCCTCGGAATTGACGACAAGTTTTTGTCCCATAAGGCGATACTGGCGGAAATCAGCCGTGCAAAGGACAGCCTTGTTACGCCCGACGAGCTTTACAAGCAAGGTGTGTCCGATATCCGTAAAAGGCACATCGCCGACGCCTACGAATGCTATCAAAAGTTGCTCAAAAATGCCGACGCAATGGATTTCGACGATATTATCGTCAACACCGTCCGTCTGCTTGAGACAAACAGTGATGTACGCGAGTATTACCAGAATAAATTCAAATACATAATGGTGGACGAATATCAGGACACCAACCACGCGCAGTACCGCCTGACAGCTATTCTCGCCGCCAAGCACAAAAACATCTGCGTCGTAGGCGACGACGACCAGAGCATTTACCGCTTCCGCGGCGCGACGATTGAAAATATTTTAAGCTTCGAGGATCAGTATGAAAACGCGGTTACGATAAGGCTTGAGCAGAACTACCGCTCGACTCAAAACATACTCGACGCGGCAAACGCCGTTATCGCAAACAACGAACAGCGAAAGGGCAAGGCTCTTTGGACGGCCAACGCGGGCGGCGAAAAAATAACAGTCCATACCGCCGATGACGAGACGGGTGAGGGACGTTATATCGCTGAAAAAATCATGACGGCAAAATCTCTTGGCGGGAGGTTCAGCGACAACGCGGTGCTGTACAGAATGAACGCCCAGTCAAACTCGATTGAAACGGCGTTAATACGTATGAGCATTCCATATAAAATCATCGGTGGACACAGGTTTTACGAGCGCAAGGAAATCAGAGACGCAGTGGCCTATCTGTCCGTTGTAGGCAATCCGTCCGACAATGTCCGGCTTCAGCGCATCATCAACGAGCCTAAAAGGGGCATCGGCGACACCACAGTCAACAACGCCGCGGCAATAGCGGCGGGGCTCGGAATGCCGTTATTCAACGTGATTAAATCCGCGGAGGATTATCCGTCGCTGTCAAAGGCCGCGATAAAATTAAAAGCGTTCACGCAAATGATAGAAGGCTTCGTTGAGGCATCCGAAAAGCTGCCGCTACATGAGCTTTTGAATTTGATTCTTACGGAAAGCGGCTACCTGAAAAGCCTTGAGGCGGACGCGGAAACCTATATCGACCGCGCCGCGAATCTCAACGAGCTTATCAACAACCTTATGCGTTATTCAGAGGAAAATGAGGAACCGACCTTAAACGGCTTCCTCGAGGAAATTGCCCTGATGACCGACATCGACAGCTATAACGCCGACGCCGACAATGTAGTCATGATGACGATACATTCGGCGAAGGGACTTGAGTTCAGCACCGTTTTTATTGCCGGTGCGGAGGAAAACATCTTCCCCGGTTCACGCGCTGTATATGAGCCGTCCGAGCTCGAGGAAGAGCGAAGGCTCGCTTATGTCGGCATCACGCGCGCTAAAAGGCAACTGTACCTAACC
>CAZDWM010000122.1:4892-6911 GCA_964509145.1 uncultured Eubacteriales bacterium
AATGCGCGGGCAAGAAAGCTCTACGGCTCGACAACCTATAATCCGCCCTCACGGTTTATAAACGAAATCCCATACGAACTGATTGAACAGACAGGCTCGTCCTTCAAGAGGACAGTTGAAAGAGCAGAACCGCAGCCTAAGAACAGCTTCGTCCGGCACGGGGAGGAAACACAGGATAAAACAGCGTCGAGGGGCTTTTCCGGCACGGCGGCTTCAAAGGCGTCAGGCGGTGTTTCAATGGATTTCAGTGTGGGAGATACGGTGGCGCACAAGGGCTTCGGCACGGGCGTCGTTATTTCGGTTAAAGCGATGGCAAACGATTGTCTTTTAGAAATCGCCTTTGAAAAGGCGGGTACTAAAAAAATCATGGCCAAGTTTGCAAAAATCGAAAAAATATAGGAGACTATTTTAGGGGGATTTTTGATGAAGCGGTTAATATCTGTCCTGACGGTTTTTGCATTGCTGCTCGGTTCGTGCGGTCTTGTTGCTTACGCGCGGAAGGAGGCTTCGACCTCTGACGACATCGCTCCGATTGTCGTTGTCAGCGGATTCGCGACGGTGCCGCTTGTATTAAACGCCGGAACCGACGCGGAGAAGCAGGTATGGTCGCCTTCGTCACAAACCATCATTGACGGTGTACTGAGCGTTATTTCACCTCTGACGCGTCTTGTTTTCAACAGCGACTGGAGCGCGTTCCTTGACGAGGCCGATCCAAAAATTCTTTCAATTTTCGATTCGGTTCGCTGCGACGATGACGGCGAACCGATTTATGACCTGACCGTTCAAGAATATCCGCTTTCCGGCGACCATTATCCCGACTTTTACAACGGCGACACAAACGACGAGCAGGCATTCGTCAAGTCTGCTATCGATACTTATGGCGGCGACAGCGTTTATTTTTTCAGCTACGACTGGCGGCTCGACCCTATAGACCACGCGAAAGCTCTTCGCGATTACATTAAGAATGTTAAAAAGGAAACAGGTCACGATAAGATAACTTTGGTCGGATGCAGCATGGGCGGCAACGTGATACTGTCATATCTGCGCCTTTACGGCTCGGGTGATATCCAAAACTTTGTCATGGACAACGCCGCTTTTCAGGGCACTTCGCTTGTCGGCGAGCTTTTAAAGCTCGACATGAGCTTCGACAGCGATTCGGCCATCGGCTATATCATGCAATTCGCCAAGAAAGAGATCCTGGAGCGTTTTCTTGAGAAAACTGGCTTGTTTGACGACATCATTCCGCTGCTGGAGGATATAATAGGCATGACCGCGATGCAGCTGGGCGACGAGGTGCTTTATCCTGTTTTTGCAAATATACCCGGTATGTGGTCGCTTGTCAGCGACGACACCTATGAACAGGCGAAAGCAGCGGCCCTCGACCCCGACAAGAACGCGAAGCTGATTAAAAAGATTGATTATTACCATTACGAGGTTCAGCAAAAGGCCGAGCGGTTGATGAAAAACGCAAAAGCAAACGGATGCAACATAATCATTCTTTCTAATTACAACTATTACGGCGTGCCGATAACACCGTCGAGAAACAATAATAACGACATTCTCATCGACACAAAATACTCAAGCGGCGGCGCGACGTGCGCGGAGCTTGGCAGCACGCTGGGCGACGGGTATGTCCAAAAGAATATGTCCTGCGGACACAACCACGTTTCACCCGACAACATGATTGACGCTTCAACCTGTATGTTTCCGGAATACACGTGGTTTGTGCGGGATATGAAGCATCTTGATTATCCCTACGGCACAGAGGCGGCCGATTTCCTCATGTGGCTTGCGGGCGTAAAAGAACAACCGACCGTCCGTTCAGACAGCCGGTATCCGCAGTTTATGGTGTTTGATTATGAAACCGGCAGGCTTATGCCGCAGACCGCAGACGGAGAGACGGTAACGGTCACCGATGTAGTCAACCCGCAGACGGGCGGTTAGATTGAAGATATATCTTCAATCAGGAAGTTTTGTCCTTTCGCGCCATACAGGACGGCGCAAATCGGCTTCGCCGAC
>CAZDWM010000123.1:0-6161 GCA_964509145.1 uncultured Eubacteriales bacterium
GTAGACGCAAGCGCCGTTTCCGACACGGAAGTACCCGCCGCGCTCATGAGGGAAATGCGTTCGTCGATAGTCTTTTTGGGCGCGATACTCGGCAGGGCGGGGAAATGCAGGTTGTCTTTTCCGGGCGGCTGTGAATTAGGTCCGCGCCCGATAGATATTCATCTGAGCGCTCTGCGGAAAATGGGCGTGGAGATAAAGGAAGAACACGGTTATCTCGACTGTACCGCTCACGACGGAATAAACGGGGCAAAACTCACGCTTTCGTTTTCTTCTGTGGGCGCAACGGAAAACATTATGCTCGCCGCCGTGACCGCAAAAGGCAGTACGGAAATCCACAACGCCGCAAGAGAGCCTGAAATTGTCGATTTAGCGGCTTTTTTGAATAAATGCGGCGCAAAGATAAAAGGTCAGGGGAATTCCACAATCTATCTGTGTTGCGCCGCGATAACAGGCGGTGAAGTAATGATAACAAAAGCGGACTTCACCGATGCGACTTCAGTTCTGGGCGTGTTTGAACAGATGGGTTGCAGTGTGTATTGTTACGGCGAGGATAATATCTATCTGAATGCGCGTAAACCGCTCAAATCACCGCAGATGATACGGACTTCCGTTCACCCCGGCTTTCCCACAGACGCACAGCCTATGATGATGGCGCTGTGTTCAGCGGTGCAAGGCACGACTGTATTTGTCGAAACGGTTTTTGAAAACCGCTTCAGACATTCGGGCGAACTTGTGCGGCTGGGCGCGAAGATAAACGTAGAGGGCAGAGTAGCAGTCGTGGAAGGTCAGAGCAGACTTTCCGGCGCCGATGTGGAAGCGGGAGATTTACGCGGCGGCGCGGCGCTGGTGACAGCGGGACTGTTTGCCGACGGAACGACGAGGATATACGGACTGCCTCACATAGACAGAGGCTATGAAAACCTCGAAAAAGCGCTCAGAGGCGTAGGAGCGGATATACAAAGGATAACATAAAAGGAGGAATTGAAAAATGCCGGAATACAAACAGCCGAACAGAAAACCCGGCGCAAAGCAGATTCCTCTGCCGAGCGAAGAACCGAAGCCGCTCGTGCGCAAGAACGCCGAAAAAACAAAAAGCAGATTTACCGATAACAATAAAGCAAAAAACAGTACTCATATTCAGAACAAGGTAAAATCACCCGTAGCCGAAAAGAAGAAAAGCGCTTCATCGGCTACCGCGCTGATGGCGGAGAAAAAAGCCGAAAAGAAACTGCCCGCGCTGTCGTCGGCGTCGCCTTCGCCACAGAGAAAAGCGGAAAGTTCCGCTCCTGCGCGCAAACCGTCGGAAAAATCCGTGAAGCCCGCTATTGAGAAAAAGCAGGCGGACGCGCCCGCTTTCCCTTACGGAAAGCCGACGGCGGCGAAATCCGGCACTTCCGCCGCGAGAACGAGCGCAAAGACTCCCACAAAGAAGCGTAAAAGAAAAGGAAGCTATACGCTGTATTATATTGTTTTCGCCGTGCTTGCGATTATTATTATGTCGGTGTTATCCGTGACGGTATTGTTCAATATCGGAAATATCACGATAGAGGGCGAATCGATTTATTCCGAGGAGAAGATACTTGAAGCGGGCGGAGTCGGAAAAGGCGATAACCTTGTCCGTATGAACACAAACGATCTCGAAAAACGTATTCTTGAACAGCTTGTCTGCCTTGACAGCGTGAAAATCAGCAAAAACTTCCCCGACGGACTGACAATAACCGTCGAGGGCGCCGCCGAGTACCTGAGCGTTTACGACAACGGGAAATATTATGTGACTTCCGCGAAAAACCGTGTGCTTGAAATTACGTCGTCGCCGAAAAACTGCGTGACCGTATACGGATTTGAACCCGTAGAAGCCGCGGTAGGCGAACATCTCGTTTCCACAAACGAGAACAAGACAAACCTTGCCTCCCAGCTTGTCACAGCGCTGAATGAAGCCGAAATCGGCAAAATCGTGGATATAAACATTACGGACAGGCAGAGCATAACCGTTAATTATGACAACAGAATTACATTGAAGCTAGGGAATTCCACTGACCTTGCGGAGAAATTCTCAATCGCAAAGACTCTCATAGAAAGAGAAATCCCCACAAATCAGAAAGTCGAACTGGATATTTCGGATACGCAGAAAGTAACTCAGCGCACATTAAGCGAAACCGTTACCACGACCGAAGCGACGGAAGCTACCTCGGACAGCGCTGATTCCTCGCAAACACAGAAGAAACCCGAAACGACCAAAGCACCCGAACAAACCACTACCGCGCCCGAAACAACGACAGCGCAAACGACTTCCGCGCCCGAAACGGGAGAGGTCACGACCGCTCCGATTGTCACGACAGCGGAAGAAAGTATCACCGCCGCGACGACGCTCGCAGATTATGGCGGGACAAGCGATATACAGGAGTGACGGTTGTTCATATATCCGAGCGTTTGCGAACAAAAATGTCCATATATTGTATCAAAACAGAAAAAATCCCACAAAATATAAACTTTTTTTGAAAAAACTATTGAAATTATCACAAAAATTTGTTAAAATAGTTCTAATGTTGAAAATGCAAAATCGGAGGTAAAAAAATGGCTATTATATACGATGAAGAAGAATTTTTTGAAGAGGGAGATAGCTTTGATACCGATCCAATATATGATGTGAACATAAAGGTTTTCGGCGTGGGCGGCGGCGGCTGCAACGCGCTCGAAAATATGGCAATAAAAGGCGTGGACAGCGTTGAATACGTTGCGATAAACACCGACGTAGCCGCGTTGAAATCGAAAAACCGCGAGCTGATGAAGCGCGTTCAGATAGGAAGAAAATCCACAAAGGGCAGAGGCGCGGGCGGAAATCCCGAAGTTGGCTGCGAATCCGCAAGAGAAGACAAGGAAGAAATCGAAAAGGTACTCAAAGACGCGACCATGGTATTTATTGCCGCGGGTATGGGCGGCGGAACGGGTACCGGCGCGGCTCCTGTCGTTGCGGAAGTGGCGCAGAGCATGGGCGTTCTCACTGTCGGCGTCGTAACAAAGCCGTTCGATTTTGAACGCGAACACAAGATGAATCAGGCGCTCAAAGGCATAGCGGAGATGAGAAAGCACGTTGACGCGCTGGTTATCGTTCCGAACCAGAGATTGCTCAAGATGAACGAACGCGCTATAAACTGCAAACAGGCGTTCGCATTGGTAGACGACATTCTGTTCAAAGCGGTAAAGAGCATAGCTGAACTTGTCAGCAAAACCGCCGTAATGAATATAGACTTCGCAGACTTAAAGGCAACCTTACAGCACGCGGGCGACGCTCACATCGCTATCGGTATAGGTTCGGGCGAGAACAAGGCGGACGAAGCGGTCAGCCAGATTGTAAACAGCCCTCTGCTCGAAACTTCGATAAACAATGCGGGCAAGGTGCTTGTCAACATCGTGATGTCCGAGGATACGCTGATGCAGGAAGTCGACGACGTAATGAACAAGATTACTTCCGCGGCGCGCCCCGATGTCGAAACCATATACGGCCTTGACTATAACGATGAACTCAAGGATACGATGATAGTCACGATAATCGCCACCTGTTTTGACGAAAAGGGAACTCCTTCGGCGGGTAAAACTCCCGACAGCGCGAGAAAAGCCGACGCAAAGGATAACTCGATTTCCACCACAACTTCCGGCAGTCTGGGCGACTATATTTCCAGAACGCTTGAAGTAGACACAAACGATGACGACGACTCTTTCAGCGACCTCGATAAAATCTTCAAAAGCAGACGATAAGCAAAGCCCTCTGTGTAAAGAGCAAATGATATTTTAAAGGACGCCCTCGGTTTTTTCGCAAAAGACCGGAAGAAGTAAAAACAAGTGAACGGCATCTGTTTGTGCTGAAATTTAAGGAGAAATACACCGTCAAAGAGATGTGCCGCTTTCTTAAAATCAGCGAGTCTGGATATTACAGATGGCTTTCAAACAGGCATAAAAAGACAGCCCGTGAGCTTCTTCTGGTCAGAATAAAAGAAATAATCGCAGAGCATCCAGACAACGTAAATTACGGTATAAACAGAATGCAGACCGCCTTGCAGCATCGTGGGATCAATGTCAGCATCAGAACAGTTTATCGTGCAATGAAGGAAGGAAATCTTCTGCATCTTAGAAGAACTCCGCGAGGGATAACGAAGGCTACTACTGAAATTGAAGAAAAAGAGAACCTGATAAAGCGTAATTTCAGGTCGGACAAGCCTTTCACCAAGCTGCTGACTGATATTACTCAGATACAATGTGTTGACGGAAAGCTGTATATTTCGGCGATTCTTGACTGCTATAACGGCGAAATTGTTGCCCTTGAAATGAGAAACAACATGAAAAAGGAGCTGTGCATTGACACGATAAAACAGCTTTCAAATGTCAGAAACGCAGTTCTTCACAGCGACCGAGGAAGTCAGTACACAAGTTTTGAATTTAAAGAAACCCTAAGAAAAAGAGGCATTGTCCAGAGCCTTTCTGGCGCCGGGCATTGCTTTGACAACGCAAGAATGGAGAGCTTCTTCGCCACTCTCAAGAAAGAAAAGCTCTACCGTATTCCGACTTACAGAATGACAAGAAAAGATGTTAAAAGCATAATTTTCAGGTACATTTATGGCTATTACAACACAATCAGGGTTAACAGCTTCAACAAAAAGGGGCTGCCTCCGGTGGCGTACAGACAACTGGCAGAAAATCAAAATTTATCAGCTTGACGCTTTTAAATATATTTTGGGTGTAAACCGACTGCACATTATTTGACAAGACCATTAAAAAGAAGTTAAACTATAATGGATTATATTTTTATAATTGAACCAAGTGCAGTTGAGAACCTCTAAAAACGCACTTTCATGAATAACCGGATGGCGTTTTAAAGGTTTTTATTTTTTTGGATAGGTTTTAGAGGTTATCAGTTAGAAAAAACAACACCGCAAAAAAATCATATAACATTATTAAGGCGTATATTTTGAGCAAAATATGGTTCCTGAATTTTGTGTACCGGATGATGTTGAAGACGTCGGAATATATGAGGAGCATTTGCATTAATTCTCAATTTATCGGAAGGCATATGAAAAACCGAGAATATATAGAAATAGCAGCTCTGTGCGCTTCATCTATAACCATAGCGCCGGCGTTTGCAAGAGCGTATGATATTCTCTCATCTTTTATATTATGGTACAATTTATTTATGCTTTCAATTATTAGTATAAATCAATTTTTGCTAAATAATCTTGCAATTTAAATTGTATTATGATAAACTAATATTTAGCTCATACTATTTCTCGCATAAATACAAGCAATGATATTTACAAGGAGGGCTATATGTGCAGCAGATTATAAAGCAACGGCATTTGTTATGCTTATTGCTCACCTTTACAGCAGCAGAAGCCTTTCGGCATATAGGCTGGATGCTTTTTTATGAACAGCTTATAAATGACACAAGGCAGAATATTAACTTCGGCTTCATTTTATATAGTGCGACAATTATGATAACCGCAATTATAGCTCCTTTAGCCTTAAAACGCCTGCATATTATTGAAAACCCAAAACATCTTAAAAAAATATTTATATCATCGATCAGTGTCGCTTTTTTGTTCAGAGTGTTACAGCTCTGCTCTGACACTATTGGTGCATATGTTTTTTTAGTGCTGTGGACTGCGGCTATTATGATTTGTATATGTATTTGTTTTATAAACATATTTAATAGTGTGCCAAAATCCTTATTCGGTCGTTTTATAGGGACAGCATATTTTATAGATGCCCTGATAGTAAGTTTTATTGAATGCTTTACAGGAACAACAAGCTATTATGTCATCAGTGTTCTGGGGGCTCTTGTTTTATGTGTCGGTGCCTTTTTCACTTATCAGCATAAGCCGATCAATGACAGACAGGTTGATATAGAAAAGCATAAAACGGTATTTTCAGAAAAATCTGTGTTGCTTGGACTCGTTATAATGATTGTCTATGCGTTTATTGCGGGAATGGGTGATAGTCTTTATTTTTTTGACATTTCTTTTGAGCTGCCGTTTATAAACCAGTTTACATTGCCAATAACTGCGATAATGTATTTGCTTGGTGGATTTTTATTTGACGTTATACCAAAAAAAATTACACTTCCTTTGGCATTAGTGTTTATATGCATAGCACAATCATTACCGTTTTTT
>CAZDWM010000123.1:6171-6809 GCA_964509145.1 uncultured Eubacteriales bacterium
CTTGCAACTTTGATAATACCAATTTGCTATGCATATATCAGCAAATATGGCATAAGCTTGGTCGGTGTGGGAGAAGGCATATTTTATGGCGGCTTTTGTGTGACAAGCATTCTGTTCATTTTTATAGAGGAATCATTTTATCAAGCGGTTATGGGGATTATATTGCTTTTTACTATTGTGTGCCTGCTTATGCTTTTTGGGTTCATTTTTCTTTATGAAAAACGGCGAAGCCAGCAGGAGCTTGACCACCACAGGCAAATTATAGCTTCTCTGGAGCAAAAGACTGTTGTTGCGGAGTCTCTTTCGCTTACATTGATGCCTGTTGATGGACAAATGCCGGACATACATTTTACAAAAAAAGAGAGGGAGCTTTTGCCCTTGATAATCAGTTCACTGACTGCCGAAGAAATTGCAGATCAGGTTCACTTAAGCGCCAGTACAATCCGTTTTCATATAAAAAACATACTGAGTAAAGCTAATGCAAAAAACCGCCGTGAGCTTATACGTATGTTTGGAGAACAATCCTTCAAATTATCGGCTGTTGAACAAGAAGCTTGTGATAAATAGAGGTTATATGTCTAAAGTAAAACACCGATAGAACCTAGTATTAGCTAGCTTTTATCGGTTTTTTATTGATT
>CAZDWM010000124.1:0-2265 GCA_964509145.1 uncultured Eubacteriales bacterium
AGAGGTTTGTTTCAATTGAAAAGTGCTAAAGTTTAGATGTTGCCAATGGATTATAAGAAATAACCGCCGCATGCTTCATTTGGGCGTTCGGCGGTTTGACATTTTAACTTTTTTTACGACTTCAACCCCACATAAATGTGATGTTAGCCATAATAATAATCTGATGTGAATATACATGCTTGTAAATATTTTTCACAAAAACCCCAAAATTTACCAAAAGTAGTTGACAATATATACCATATATGGTAACATGCTATTGCAATACAAAAAACGGAGGTAATAAAAATGGGAAAAACATTAAAAGTCATGCTGGCTGAGGATTCAACCGAATGTGCCCAAGGCTGCGCGGGAGTTTTACGGTCGGCGGGCTACGAGGTTGTCATGACACCCAAGGACGGCTCGGAGGTCGTCGTTAATTTGGAGCGCACCGCACCTGATATTTTGATAATGGATATTTTCATGGCAAGGCTTGACGCGCTGGGCGTTCTTAAGGCCATCAGGGGAAAGGGTATCAAAAAACCGTTTACCATCGTTGTTTCCGGTGTTGACAATTCGCGTCTTGAGCAGGAAATTCTGACAGCGGGCGCGGACTATTACTTCCTCAAACCGGTTGACCCGTCAGTCCTCTGCGAACGCCTCACACAGCTCACCGGCTGGTACGGTCGCGCAAGCGACAAGGGTATGGTTGTAGGCCCCGGAACGGGGGACCTTGAGATACTCGTCTCGGACATTATGCGCCAGATAGGCGTTCCCGCCCACATCAAGGGTTACCAGTACCTCCGCGAAGCCATATTGCTTTCTATAGACGACATCGAAATGCTCAACTCCGTTACTAAATTGCTTTACCCAACCGTCGCAAAAACCTTCAAAACAACCTCGTCGAGGGTTGAACGCGCCATCCGTCACGCCATCGAGGTGGCGTGGGACAGGGGAGATGTTGACGTTCTGTCGTCTTATTTCGGATATACCATCCAAAACAGCAGGGGCAAGCCCACAAACAGCGAATTTATCGCGATGATAAGCGACAAGCTAAGGCTCAGGCTTAAGACAGCGTAAATAAAAATGCGCCCGTGAGAACGCGATGTTATTAACATAAAATCCCGGCGGGCGTTTTAATTAACAGAAAGATTGCTGTTTTATATTTCTAAAACACGCCCTCATTGATGTAGACGGATATAAGCTTCGGGAGCATGAACAGGAATTTCGGCAGCCAAATGCCGAAAGCGTACCCTGCAAGGCACGTGATTGACGGCACAAGGCCGAGGTAGTATTCAAACGGGCTTGTTGTGTTGTCGCCGCTGAAGGTGGCCTCGTTTTGCCCTGTTTCCTTGGTTAGTGTAAGAGTATCAATTTTTGTAACAACGTCATTGCCCTCTCCGTCCTTTTCGTCAGCGAGGACATATGCGTTGAGGGTCAGCGTGCCGCCGTCAATCGAAACGCAGCTGAACGCTCCGCCGATATTTGTGTCCCTTGTGCTGTTCCAGTCGGTTCCGTTCCAGTAGTTGCCGTAACCGCTCTTCTGGACGACGAGCGCAGCCAGTTGTTCGGTGTCAATAAAGGTGCCCTCATAAAAACTGCGTATTTCATAGCGCTTAGTTCCCGCCGTGCCGGATAGGACATAGACCGTACCGTCTTCGGAAACCTTGTTATTATAAAGCGTCTTTGTACGCAGGTACTGGTGGTCGTGGCCGGACATCACCAGGTCGACGCCGCATTTGTCGAATACCGCGGCGGCGGATTCCTGGAGGTAGAGCGCGTCAGGCCATTTTGCGTCCTTGCCGAATGAATAGGGCGACTTGTGCATGAAGACGATTTTCCAGTCCTTCGATGTGCCGTTCATGTCGTTTTTAAGCCACTTGAGCTGGGAAAGCGACACAGAGCCGATGTCGTTGGTGTTGAGCACGGCAAAATGCGCGTTGCCGTAGTCAAACGAGTAGTTGACGCCGTTTTGTGTCTGGACGCTTTCGCTCGTATCAAGGTTGAACATATTGTTGAACCAGTCGCCGTTGCTGTCGTGGTTGCCCGTTATGGGCGCGATGGTTGTGTTCATGTTGAGATATTGGAACGCCTCGTGGTAAAAATCCCACTCCTCGTTTGTGCAGTCATTTGTGAAGTCGCCGCAGTTTGCATAAAAGTCGGCATTTGGCATCACGTCGAAGGCGGCTTCCAGAACAGCGGCTCCCGATTCGAAATTTTCGAGAGAGCTTGCCTGAACGTCGGCGATGTCGATGAAGCTGACCTTATCGTCGCCGTCGTCGGTGGTGA
>CAZDWM010000124.1:2275-5915 GCA_964509145.1 uncultured Eubacteriales bacterium
TTCCTCGCTCCACACCGAACCGTTGCCGACCTGATAGGTGTAGGTTTTACCCGGTGTAAGGCCGCTGACGGTGACCTTATGCATATAAGAGCCTTCCCATTCAGCGCAGATTCCATCGGAAAAGTCCAGCAAGTTGCACACGTCGATGCCGTTGTCTAAAATTTTAATGACGATAGGCGTTTCCTCGTCGGTGTACCAGCAAAAGCCCCTTGAGGTTGCGGTGTCGCCGTTGACACAGACGGTGACACGCTCGGGGATAATGCCGGGATTAGCTCCGAACGCGGTGAACATACCGGTTGAGACAAGCAACGCCGCGCAGAGCAGCAGCGCCAGCGATTTAAAGAGTGTTTTTTTCATACGAACATTTCCTTTCATTTATTTAATTTCAGTATTTAGGATAATAACCAAACAGCTCGCCGCCTTGAATAAAGACGAGATAAAACAGCTCGTAGAGATGTGTCACGACAAGCAGAAGGGCGTGGCAGGAGGCCTTGAACTGATCCCACGCGCGTTGGTTTGCGTCAAACGGTTCCGGTGCCTTAAGCTCGCCGTTGTCGGCTGGAAGCTCATTGGGGTTGACGGTGTAGTTGAGCTTTGCGCAGACAGCCCAATGGTCAGTGTAGGTGTAGCCGTCGGCGTCGGTCGGGCAAATAAGCTCAACCGTAGACGGATTAAACGTGACGCCGCCGCCGCTTTTATACAATACTTTGTCGATTGCTTCGCCGCCCCAGTTGTTTTCGTCATATATATATCGTCCGCCGTTGTTAAGTTCAACCCACATGTCCTTCAGCCCTGCGGGTAAAATGAGACTGTTATAAATGTCGTCGGAGGTTTGGCGGGAAATGGTTGTGTTGAAGTCGCCCATGACAATCAGCGGTCTTTCGTATGGACGCGCGTTGATAAACTCGGCGAGCTGACGGAAGTTGTCCTTGCGGGCGTAAACCGAATACCTGTCCTGCCCCGCCTCGGTGTGGAGTGTTATAACATCGACATAGACGCCGTCACTAAGCTCGGTTACTGTGTAGATAAAGCCCTTGTGCGCGAGCCTGTCGGTGGAGCCGGCAAGTACGCCGAAGGACTTTTCCCAGCTGTTTCTTGAAACGTTATATATCGGGCGCTTTGCAAAAACATTCAGTCCGTCGCCCAGCGGAACACCGCCCGAGGTGTAGGTTTGGTACGGGAAAAGCGTCATTTCGTCGGCCAGCCCCTGATGATAATTAAAATCCTCCTGAACGCCGATGATATCGTAATCGGTGTTGTTGATTAGTTTGCCCAGCGCCGACGACTTGTCGAAGCCGCCGATCTTTTTAGTTCCCTGATATGTGCCGATAACAGGGATACCGGAGACGTTATAAGCCATGACCTTGATACATTGTTCGTCGGCGGCAAATGAGTGGACAGGCAGGGCGCATACCAGCATGACGGCGCACATGACGCAAACAATCAGCTTTTTAATAACCTTTGTTCTGTACAAAACAGGACACCTCCAAAATAAATTCGTTATTACCATTAATAATTCGGATAATTGTCCTTAAGCTCGTGCTTTAACGTGAAAATCAGATAAAACAGTTCATATAGGTGGGTCAGGACAAGCAATGCAGCGCGGCAGACGGCTAAAAAATGGTCGCGCGAGCGCCGTTTGGGGTTAAAAGGCTCCGGCGGCTTTAGAACGCCGCGGTCGGCGGACAGTCCGTCCGCGTCAACAGTGTAAGCGAGCCGCGCACAGGTGGCCTGATGGTCTGTGTAGGTGTCGCCGGCTTCGTCGGCGATGTGTACATGCTCAAGCGCGGACGGCTCAAGCGTAACGCCGCCGCCGTTTCTGTATAAGACCCGGTCAATCGATTCGCCGCTGTGATTGTTTCCGCCGCGGCTGTAGTCGCCGTTATTGTAAAGCTCGACCCAGGCGTCCTTCAGCCCCGTCGGAACAAGCAGATTATGATAGATATCGTCGGAGTTGCCGCTGAACACGGTTGTGTTGCAGTCGCCCACGACAATCAGAGGCCGGTCAGCTTTGAGCGTCCCGATAAACTCCCGCAGCTGACGGAAGTTATCCTTGCGGGCGCGAACCGAGTACTTGTCTTTTCCGGCATCGGCGTGCAGGACGATGAAGTCGACAAGGACGTTTGTTTCAAGCGCGACGGCGGCGTAGACAAAGCCCTTTTTCGACAACCTGTCGTTGGCGCCGCACAGCACGCCGAAAAGCTTTTCCCAATTGTTGCGCGAGACATTGTAAATCGGATGTTTTGAAAAGATGTTCAAGCCGTCGCCCAGCGGCAGACCGCCGGACGAGTAGGTTTGATAGGGGAATAGGGTCATTTCAACGGCAAGCCCCTGATGATAGTTAAAGTCCTCCTGAACACCGATGAGGTCGGCGTCGACGCCGTTAATCATCCTGCCGACGGCAGACGACTTCTTAAAGCCGCCGATTTTTTTAGACCCTTGAAAATTACCTATAACAGGCACGCCGGAGACGTTGAAGGACATGACCTTGATGTGTTTTTCACCCAAACGAGATACCCCCATGCAAGATAAGAGGGGAGTTGACAACTCCCCGCGATTCTGATAAACTATATGTTAGCACATGCAAACAAAAAAGTAAAGGATTTACCGACATTTTTCGTGCAGGTTGAAAGGAAGAATCAAAATGAAAAAAAGAACGCATAAGCTTTTAAAACTGCTTTCCGTTGTATTGGCATCGGTTATGGTTTTCTCGGTTACGCCTGTTTTGTCGTTTGCTTCCGGTGACCCGGTACAGGACGTCGACTATACCATTACAAATCCCTACGCGACGGTCAACTGGGAAACGTGGAAGCAGTACAAGGTCAACCTGCACTGCCATACAACCGCCAGCGACGGCAGCAACGATTTTTATGAGATGGTTGAGATGTATTACGCTCTCGGCTACGACGCGCTTTCGATTACCGACCACGGTACGACCGATTACAGCTGGACGGACGTCAACACCGTTCCGTTAATTTCGCTTATAAGCAAATTAGAGAAAAAGGACATGAAATATAAACCCACAGGTCTGACCGTTGAGCGGTACAACGAAATTACAACACCCGGAGAGGACAACAAGATGATGCTGCGTATACCCTACGGCATCGAAAACAATCCGACATCCTTCGACAACGCCCATGTCAACAGCTGGTTTGCCGACTACGGCAACGGTGTCTTAGGCGGCACAAGCGATTATGAGCGCCCCATCAAAGGCGCTCAGGAGGCCGGAGGCTTAAGTGTCATCAACCACCCGGGTGAATATACGGGTGCTAAAAAAGAGGACAACCCCGAGCTTGCATACAATAAGGATTATGCCTACGAAATAAACAAGTTTACAAGTCTTTTGCTTAAATACGATTCATGTATAGGCATAGATATCAACAGCAAGACTGACGGACGTACGAGAAATGACCGTAAGCTTTGGGACATCCTGCTCCAAAACTGCATCCCTAACGGTCGTTCCGTTTTTGCCATCGGCTCGAGCGACGCACATAGTGAAAGCGCTGTTGATTCCGGCTGGACGGTTCACTGTATGCCGTCTCTGTCGGTAGACAACCTCAAGACAAGCATGGAAAACGGTGAGCTCTTTGCCGGGAGCCGCTACATCAAGAACTCTAAGGAGCTTGCCGACATGAGCGCC
>CAZDWM010000124.1:5925-6802 GCA_964509145.1 uncultured Eubacteriales bacterium
CCAGATCATCGGCGACATGTGCGTGTTTGCACGCACCTGCAGCGGATACAGCGTCCGGTGGTTTTCAACCGGCGCGCGCCGTTTGCCTTGTCTCTGGAAGAGCGCAATCGGCATCGCTCCGATCGAGTTTGTCAGGATGCGGTGCGCCGCCGCGACTGGGCTCGACATGAGCGCCGCGCTCGGTGAGACCATTGGCACCACAGAATGGACGGTCAGCAATACGCTTGGCATCCCGAACCCAAAGGTAATGTCGGTTGAGGTGTCCGAACAGTACGACGAAATTTACATCACCGCCGAAAACGCGCGGCTCATCCGCTGGATAGCCGACGGCGAGCAAATCGCTGTGACGACCACGGCGGACTGCCAGAACGGCACGCTGATGTCTCCACTGTCTCTCGACCGTTATTCCGACAAAATCGGCAGCTATGTTCGTGCCGAGATATTCGGTGACGGCGGTATCCTTTACACACAGGCGTTTGTGCTTGATTACGACGGTGCGCCCGAAGCGAAGGATTTCAGTCATTTTATCGACTACGGAAAGCTGGTGTCGGGTCTTCGCGAGTCGCTCATCTTTGTGTTCAATGTCCTGCCGTTCGGTGCCGTCCTCTGGAAGCTTATGACGGGCAAGTGGTATCAGCTGTAAAATACGATTATTAACCGGAGTGAGCGATATCATTATGTGTAACATTACGGACGAAGAGCCATTAAATAAGGTAAAGGTCAGGCGGCTTGAAAAGCATGACAGTGAAATGGTGCGGGAGTTTTTCGGCCAGATGGGAAGCGAGACTGTAGCCTTTTTTAACGTTGAGCACGGAAACGAAAAAAGGACGATGGGCTTTTTTAACGGCGAACGCGACGACCATATTTTTTGGGTTGC
>CAZDWM010000125.1:0-6728 GCA_964509145.1 uncultured Eubacteriales bacterium
GAGCTCATCATCGGCGACCGTCAGACGGGCAAAACCTCCATAGCACTCACGGCGATGATTAACCAAAAAAAGGACGATGTCATCTGCGTCTACTGCGCCATCGGCCAAAAGGCGTCCAACGTAGCACAGGTTGCCGCGAAGCTTAAAAAAGCCGGCGCGATGGATAACACCATCATCGTTGCCTCAACCGCCGACGACTGCGCCTCAATGCAATACCTTACGCCATACTCAGGCTGCGCCATCGCTGAGAAATTTATGTATGACGGCAGAGATGTCCTGATTATCTATGACGATTTGAGCAAGCACGCAGCCGCCTACCGCTCCATGTCGCTGCTTCTGCGTCGCCCCTCCGGCCGTGAGGCCTATCCGGGCGACGTCTTCTACCTGCACAGCAGGCTGCTTGAGCGGGCGGCCAAGCTGTCCGACGAATACGGCGGCGGCTCGTTAACCGCCCTGCCTATAATAGAAACCATGTCCGGCGACATCTCGGCCTACATTCCAACCAACGTCATTTCAATCACCGATGGTCAGATTTACCTCGAAAGCGAGCTGTTCAACGCTGGTGTGCGTCCGGCTGTCAACGTCGGATTGTCCGTCTCGCGAGTCGGTCGTTCGGCACAGCACGGTGCGATGAAGGACGTTTCGGGAAACCTCCGTCTGGTTCTGGCGCAATACAGAGACACCGCGGTATTCGCCCAGTTCGGCGCCGACATCGACGAGTCTACCGCTCAGCTTCTGCGCCGCGGCGAACGCCTCACCGAGCTTTTAAAGCAGGGTCAGGACGCGGCATACAAGCTTTCGGAACAGGTCGCCGTACTACTGGCTTACGACGGGAATTTATTCGACAGGGTTGAGGTCAAAAACGTTACAGAGGTCAAGGATAAGCTGCTTGAGTTCCTTGCCTACGCCGCCGGAGACGCCATGCGTTCCATCGACAACGCCGGAATGCTTTCCGAAAGCGACAAGGCCGCTCTGCTCGCAGCCGCCGGAAAATACTTTGAGGGTTTAGGCTATGCAGAACACAAATGAGATCCGCCGTCATATCCACGCCGTCGGGCAGACGCGTAAAATCACAAACGCCATGGAGCTTATTTCCAAGGTGCGTCTGCAAAAGGCGATGAAGCACATTTACTATAATAGTGAATACCTGAGGCGCGTCCAGTCGGCGATGAAGGACATTCTTCTGTCCCCACATGCTGTCGAGCATAAATATCTCCAGACGCATCTCGGCAAAAACAGGCTCTACATCGTCATAGCAGGCGACAAGGGCATGGTTGGCTCCTACAATTCAGATATTCTTAATTTTGCTTACAGCGAAATCGCGCCGCAAAACGACGTGATGCTCGCAACCATAGGTCTTGAGGCCGACAACTTTTTCAGGAATAAGGGTATCGTGCCCGACATCGAGATTCCGGGGCTTTCGCAGGATCCGTCGCTTTACAACGCGCGTACCCTGATGGAGGACATCATTGAGCATTACGCCACGGACGAGGTTCGTTCCGTCTATTTCATCTACACACAGCTAACGATGACGTCGACGCCGAGGCCGGTCATACGGCGGTTTCTGCCTATAAGGATACACGACTACGAAGACGTCAAGTCGAGCGAGCCGAAGCACGAAATTCTATATGAGCCGTCGGCCAGCGAGGTGTTCGAGCAGCTTGTACCGCAGTATCTTGTCGGCATCATTTTCGGTGCGCTTGTCCAGAGCTACGCGAGCGAGCATTTTGCACGCATGAACGCCATGAAAAACGCGACCGACAACGCCGACGAGCTTTTAAAAAAGCTTAAGCTTCAATACAACACCGCCCGTCAGGCGGCAATCACGCGGGAAATCGCCGAGATTTCGGGTGGACTTGCGGCAGAGCGGAGGGAAGATTGAAAGATAAACTTTCAATCAGGAAGTTTTGTCCTTTTGCGCCATATAGGACGGCGCAAATCGGCTTCGCCGACCGTCCAAAACTTCCGCGTTCTGCAAGAAGGAAGATTGAATATAATCATTCAATCTTCGAAAGGATGGGAATAAATCCATTATGGGAAACGAAGATTTAAAGGGAAAAATCATAAAAATCAGCGGCCCCGTTCTCGACGTCCGTTTCGCGTCCGGTAAACCGAAAACAAACGACCTGCTCATCACGTCCGGCGGCATTCACATGGAGGTCGTCGCCCATGTGTCACCCGACGTCGTACGCTGCATCGCGCTTGAGGCGACGGAGGGTTTATGCTGCGGTATAGAGGTAGAAAACACAGGCAGCGGCATTTGCGTGCCCGTCGGTGAGGCAACCCTCGGCAGGGTTGTCGATGTACTGGGTCGTCCGATAGACGAGCTCGGCGAAATCGACGCTCCCAAGTGGGACATCCATCGCTCCTCGCCGCAGTTTGCTCAAATCAATCCGTCCACCGAATTTTTTGAGACCGGTATCAAGGTAATTGACCTGCTCGCGCCCTATGCAAAGGGTGGAAAAATCGGACTTTTCGGCGGTGCTGGTGTTGGTAAAACTACGATTATTCTTGAGCTGATACACAACATTGCCCTACATCATGGCGGCTATTCCGTCTTCACCGGCGTCGGCGAGCGCAGCCGCGAGGGCAACGACCTTATCAGTGACATGCGCAAATCTGGAGCCATAAATAAGGCGGCAATGGCCTTCGGGCAGATGAATGAGCCGCCGGGGTCACGTATGCGCGTCGCGCTGACGGGGCTTACGATGGCCGAATATTTCAGGGACGAGCTCAATAAGGACGTTCTTTTATTTATCGACAACATTTTTCGTTATGTTCAGGCGGGAAACGAGGTGTCGGCGCTTTTAGGCAGAATGCCGTCCGCCGTCGGCTACCAGCCGACGCTTGCCGTCGAGCTCGGCGAGCTTGAGGAGCGGATTGCCTCAACAAAAACCGGCTCCATTACGTCGGTTCAGGCTATTTATGTTCCCGCCGACGACCTGACCGACCCAGCCCCCGCCGCTATTTTTTCCCACCTCGACTCCACCACTGTGCTCTCAAGGCAGATATCGGAGATGGGTATTTATCCCGCCGTCGACCCGCTTGATTCAAGCTCAAAAACCCTCGCACCGGAAATTGTCGGACGTGAGCATTACGAGACGGCCGAGCGTGTGCGCGAATGCCTCCAACGCTACAACGAGCTTAAGGATATCATAGCGATTCTTGGCATGGACGAGCTGTCAGAGGACGATAAAAAGTCCGTTCTCCGCGCGCGGCGTATCCAGCGCTTCCTGTCGCAGCCCATGAGCGTGGCAGAGGTGTTCTCCGGTATTCAGGGGCGATATGTCACCGTTGAAGAAACTGTTCGAAGCTTTAAGGCGATTATGGACGGCGAGGCCGACGGTCTGCCCGAGGCGGCGTTTTATATGGTCGGCGGTATCGACGAGGTCTTCGAGAAGGCTAAAACATTATGAGCACATTTCAACTGAACATTCTCACACCCGAGCACAGGTTTTTCGGCGGCGACGCGGAAGGGCTGATTATCACCGCGTCCGACGGCGAGCTTTGCGTGCTGGCGGGTCATGTGCCGATGGTCGCGGCTATTGTCGTCGGCGAAATCAAGATAAAACAAAACGACACGTGGAAAAGTGCTTTCACCTCCGAGGGCTTTATTGAGGTGCTGCACGACAGGGTAATGGTTTTCGTTCAGGCATGCGAATGGCCGGACGAAATCGACGTCGTCAGGGCACGCAGGGCGCTTGAGACCGAGCGTGAGCATCTTCGCCAAAAGCAGAGCATTAAGGAATATAAGGATTCAAAAATAGCGCTTGCCCGTGCCATGGCAAGGCTTAGAATTACGCATCAGAATATAAATTGATTTGAAAATATTATCGGTTGACATTTCGTCAAAAATCTGATATCATTCGTTCGTTAATGGGCAAGGGGTTGTATAATGCGGAGTAGTGACCCGCATCTTATACAGCTCAATGCCTTTTTTATTTTTGACTTCTTACTTCTTATATCTAACTTCTTACATCTTAATTGGGGGTCTTGTGTGTGAAAATCGGACTGGATGTCGGCTCCACAACGGTCAAATGCGTCGTTATGGACGACCGCGGTAAAACGCTGTTTACAAAATACGAAAGGCATTTTTCACATATTGTCGAAAGCGTTCGGCGCGTGCTTGACGAGGTTATCGGCGAGTTCGGCGACCAAAACGCTTACCTGTCCATCTCCGGCTCGGCCGGAATGGGTATGGCGCAAAAGTGCGGTATCCCGTTTGTTCAGGAGGTCTTCGCCACGCGCGTGGCAGCCGAAAAATACACGCCCGACGCCGACGTTATAATCGAGCTTGGCGGTGAGGACGCAAAAATCATTTTCCTGTCAAACGGCATGGAGGTTCGCATGAACGGCTCGTGCGCGGGCGGCACGGGAGCTTTTATAGACCAGATGGCGGCGCTGCTCAACGTGTCGGCTGGTGAGCTTGACAGCCTCGCGGCACAGAGCGAAAAGGTCTACACCGTCGCCTCCCGCTGCGGCGTTTTTGCCAAGACAGATATCCAGCCGCTCCTGAATCAGGGCGCACAGAAGAGCGATGTCGCCGCGAGCATCTTTTTCGCGGTGGTCAACCAGACCGTCGGCGGTCTCGCACAAGGGCGTCCGATTCGTGGCAATATAGTCTATCTCGGCGGTCCCATCACCTTCCTGCCGCAGCTTAAAAAGGCCTTTGATAAAACGCTCGGCCTTGAGGGCGTATGCCCAGACAATTCGCTTTTTTTCGTCGCTTCCGGTGCGGCGCTCTACTCGGACGAACAGCTCCTGTTAAGCGACGCGTCCGAACGCCTGTCGCGATACGACGGCGATGCGGGCTTCAGCTTCAACGAGCCGCTTTTTAAAAACCGCGAGGAATATGAACGTTTCATCGCCCGCCACGAAAAGGACAAGGTCGGGCGCGGCACTCTGACCACAGAGACGGGCGATGTACATATCGGCGTCGACGCGGGCTCAACCACGGTCAAGTGCGCCGTTATAGACAGCAATGGTAAATTGCTGCACTCAAGCTATCAGTCAAACAGCGGCAACCCCGTTCCGCAGGTCAGAAAATTCCTTGAAAAGTTATACGCCGACTTTCCCGATATTCATATTGCCTCCATCACCACAACGGGCTACGGCGAGGAGATTATTAAAAAGGCGTTCAACGCAGATTTCGGCATCGTCGAGACCGTTGCCCACTTCACGGCGGCTAAGAAATTCATGCCAAACGTCGACTTTGTTATAGACATCGGCGGGCAGGACATGAAGTGCTTCCAGATTAAGGACGGTATTATCACAAACATCTTCCTCAACGAGGCGTGCTCCTCCGGCTGCGGCTCGTTTCTCCAAACCTTTGCCGAAGCTTTAGGCTATTCCGTTGAGGATTTCTCCGAACTGGGACTTTTCGCTCCCGCCCCAGTTGAACTCGGCTCGCGCTGCACCGTCTTCATGAACTCCAGCATAAAGCAGGCTCAAAAGGACGGCGCGACTACGGACAACATCTCCGCCGGGCTGTCTATCAGCGTCGTTAAAAACGCTCTGTATAAGGTCATCAGGGCGCAGGATCCTCGTCAACTCGGGCGGCACATCGTTGTTCAGGGCGGCACGTTCCTCAACAAGGCTGTCC
Organism: uncultured Eubacteriales bacterium; assembly: GCA_964509145.1. Taxonomy (GTDB): domain Bacteria; phylum Bacillota; class Clostridia; order Oscillospirales; family Acutalibacteraceae; genus UBA1425. Next base: position 5,603 of record CAZDWM010000125.1, read on the forward strand.
TACGCGCGTTCGAAAAGGAGCTTGACACCGAGGTGTCCGCACCCGACATCGCGGGCTTGATGGGCGCTTACGGCGCGGCGCTTTACGGCAAGGAAAAGTCAAACGGAAAAAGCGCGGTACTCGGCAAAGATGCACTCGAAGGCTTTACGCATGATGTGAAGGCCGTGCGCTGCGGTGCCTGCGAAAACAACTGCCGCCTCACGGTCAACACCTTTTCCGGCGGCGGGAAATTCATCAGCGGCAACCGCTGCGAGCGACCCGTTACAAATAAAAAGACAGATGAATCGCTTAATATATACCGCTACAAGCACGCCTTGCTCGACGCATACAAGCCCTGCTCCGGTTCGCGCGGCACCATCGGCATCCCTATGGGGCTCAACCTCTACGAGACCTACCCGTTCTGGTATACACTCTTCACACAACTCGGCTTCGGCGTCGTCCGTTCCCCGAGATCGGACAGAATGCTCTACCTTGAGGGGCAGTCCACTATCCCGTCCGACACCGTCTGCTTCCCCGCCAAGCTCCTGCACGGCCATGTGGCAGCGTTGTGCAAGATGGACAACGTCGACGCGATTTTTTATCCCTGCATGACCTACAACATCGACGAGGAAAAGGGCGACAACCATTACAACTGCCCCGTCGTCGCCTATTACCCCGAGGTCATCGCCGCGAGCATGAAGGACACGCTTGAGGGCAAACGCTTCATCTACGATTATGTCGGAATCGACCGTAAAAAGCACTTCAGCCGCAAATTCGCCGCCATCCTTTCAAAAAACTTTAAAGGCATTGATGAAAAAGCCGTTAAGTCGGCTGTAAAAGATGCCTACGCCGAATATGACCGGCATCTTGAACGCATACGAAAAAAGGGCGCGGAAATTATTAAAGAAGCGCGCGAACGCAATATGTTGATTGTCGTACTCGCGGGCAGACCGTACCACATCGACGAGGAGGTCTGCCACGGCATCGACACCCTTATAGCCGGCTTCAACACAGCCGTCATATCGGAGGAAGCTGTCAGCCATCTGACGGAAAAGTTCCGTGCTGGTGTGCTCAACCAGTGGACATACCATTCGCGCCTCTACTGCGCCGCGAAACATGTCTGTACCCAGCCCGATATGCAGCTCGT
>CAZDWM010000126.1:0-6664 GCA_964509145.1 uncultured Eubacteriales bacterium
GTGACGTCTCGAACCCGTCGTCGCACCAGGTGTCGTGGTTGCCGGAGGCTATTACATAGTTGTCGGTAAAGTCAAATTGCCCGAGCACATTATACAGGCTCTCAAACTGCTCCACCTCGCCGCCGTCGGTATCGTCGCCGACCATAACAAGCGCGTCGACAGCAGTCTTTGAACCCGCCATATCACTAAGACCCATAGCAAGGTTCAGCCTTCTGTTAAGCATTGGCGTCATATGAACGTCAGATATTGCCTCAAAGCTAAGCAGTACCTCATCGGGCCTTTCCGCCTCAAATATCTCGGGGCTCATCGAACTCGCAAACGGCAGAAACAGGGATGAAAAACCGAACAGCAGCGTCAGGAAACCTCTGAACAAGCATAAAATGGTCATCATCATTTTTAATTCCTTTCATAGTATTGTATTTAAGCACTGGGCTTAAGAACACTTAACGCATAAACACCTTAAAGCCGAACAGATTTATATCTCTGTCGGCTTGCTCCTGATGATATCATCTTTTTACCATTCATCATAATATGCTCTACAAAACGGCATGTATGTCATTATTCAAACTATTATAATATTAGCACAGACCTAACCGTTTGTAAACATTTTTCTTCCAATCGATGTATTACTGTTTTACATTAAATCCATCTCGTGCTTAAGCCTTGCAATGATGCGCTTTTCAAGGCGCGAAATATAGCTCTGGGAGATGCCGAGCAGCGAAGCGATTTCCTTTTGCGTATGCTCCTTCCCCCCGCCTACGCCGAAGCGCATGTGCATGATGAGCTTTTCCCTGTCATCAAGGGTGTTAATGGTTTTGAGCAGGCAGTTTTTTTCGTCCTCATCCTCAATCGCCCGGTTGACTACGTCGGGCTCGCTGCCCAAAACGTCGGACAGCAGCAGCTCGTTTCCGTCCCAATCGATGTTCAGCGGCTCGTCGATTGACATCTCCGACCTCGACACGCTTGTTTTACGCAAATGCATAAGAATCTCGTTTTCGATACACCGTGACGCATAAGTGGCAAGCTTGATGTTGCGCTCGGGACAGAAGGTATTTACAGCCTTTATAAGGCCTATGGTACCGATAGACACAAGATCTTCGACATCTATACCGGAGCTTTCAAATTTCCGCGCTATGTATACAACAAGGCGCAGGTTGTGGACAATGAGCTGTTCACGCACACTTTCATCGCCGTGCGCCAGCTTTTCCATTACAGACGCTTCCTCCGCCTTGTTCAGCGGCGGCGGCAATGTCTGCGGTCCGTTTATGTAATAGACGTCGTCCGAAAGCAGCTTTATTTTGAGCTTTATGACCGCCGTCCTGATAATTTCCGTCAGCTTCATGACAGCTTCCTCCGTCTTGACAATTCTCGAAAAAAGTGAAGAAATTTCCGTTCAGAATCACCCCGTATTCCCCGTTAAAAATCTTTTGCTTTGTAACACCGATAAAGACATCCCTGCCCAAAGCCGTTTTTTTACCGCAGACTGCGGTTATGACATCGCATTTAAACGACGGTAATAGCCCCTTGCAGCCCACCGTGTTGAACGGAATCAGCCGAAGCCGTCCGCTCCAGCCGTCCGGCACCTCGCACGCCGACAAACTTCCTCCGCCGAAAAAGTCGCCGAGTTCCGGCGGCAGAAGCGTTTTGACGGCGTCCCTATGCGCCACGACAACCGGTTTGCCTGTAAAAGCGTCTGTCAACCCGCTGCCGGTGTCGAGCAGTGCGTCGGCTCGAACGGTTCCGCTCCCGACCGTAATTTCCGCCCTGCCGCAGTGTGACTCGGGTGCGCGCTTTCGAAGAAGCCTTGAAGCCGCCGTCACCACGACATAACACACGACAGTCATCATAACAAGCAGCGCCGCGTTTATGTTAAAATAAAGGACACCGTTATTGTAAACCATGCCCTCCGGCTTAAAGGATAACCATACCGCCATCATAATACCGGCAAAAATAAAGTTGACGAGAAAGAATGTCATATATCTTTTTAAAAACTGCTTAAGGCTTTTGTTTTCAAAGGCGCACATTACAATCAGCGCCGAAAGCAGCAGCTTAACCAGCACCGATAACGCGATATGTGCCGAGGGTATAAAGATAATAAGCGACGACAAGCCGCCGACAACCGCGCCGAGAAGAACGCGTCTGCGGCGAAAGTCAGTTCCCGACAAAAGAGCGGACGCCAGAATCAAAAAATAATTGACAATCAGGTTGATGAACACAAGCTCATCCGCATACACCGCCCGGCTCAGCGCAAGCACCTCTTTTCGTAGCTTTATTATATTACCGGGCTGTCACGCATTTTGTCGTATTCTGAACGGCAAACAAATTTTTATCATTTGCGATTTTGAATAAACTGTCAATTTGCGTCGTTTTCTCTTGACTTGAAGCTTGATAAAATATAAAATGTATTTGTATCTTTATGTTTTTAGTGAGGTTAGGCTGAAAAATTCAACCTAAAAATTGTTGACGGGCTGAAAGCCCGTCTGCCGCGTTGCGGCACCACAATTTTCAAGAAAGGGGTATGTATTCATCACTTTTTGCGATGAATACATAAATGTTTAAATGAAGTGCGGTAATTGCGGCAGTATCATCCCGGACGACCTCGCCATATGCAGCGTCTGTAAAAAGCCTGTCATCGCCACAACGTCAGACAGCGATATGGTGATGTGCCCCTGCTGTGGCGAAAGTAATTTCAAAGGTATTGAAATCTGCGCGAAATGCGGTACACCGCTTGCCGTCCCTCCCGAAAACCGGGCTCAACGGCACACTTCGCCGCCGCGCAGAAAAAAGCAGCGTCTCAACCCTAAATTTGTCGCCGCCGTTGTTATTTTCTTTGTCGTCGTCGCGGCAGCTGTCGCCGTGCTTCTATATTCTATTTTTAATAACGACGCGGCTAAGCCCGGCAAGCTTCAGGATTTTTATGCTGAGGGCAGCAACTATACGCAGTTTGTATCCGCCGGCGCAGCGCTTGGTAAAGCCGATGGTACCGTCGTCTCCTTCGCCGCCTCGCTTGACGGCGGAGAGCGTGCCATTTTATCCGACAGCGGACGGCTTTATTTCATCTCGTCGTCCGGCACAACCGCCGTCGCCTCAAAGGTTGTTTTCTGTTCCATTTCCGCTAACGGTACGGCCATCCCCTATCTCGTCGACAACAGCGAAGAGCTTTCAGAAACATCCGAAGCTCAAACTGAAAATGTACAGACCAATGAAAAGGACGAGACGGTAAAAGAACCATCTATGACTCTTTATGATAAGAGCGCGTTGTCTCTTTTCCTTTACGACTGTACCGAAAAAACCTCGACGCTCATCGCAAACAATGTCAGCAACCGCTCCGTCGCCGTCTCACCCGACGGCAAGACGGTTTCATACACCATCGCCTCGGCGGACTCCGGAAGCTTCGAGGGCTATATTTGCAACGGCGGCATCTATTCCTCCGCCGGTAAAAACACCTGCGTCGCAGCGCTCGCCGACAACGCCGCCTATGTTTATTATCTTAAATATGAAACCGGCGTCGACGGCGACATAATCAAACTCTTTGTAAAAAGCCCTGAATCGGAAATCAAGCTCGGCGAATTCGGCGGCGCGTCCTCTCTGTGTATGTATCTCAACGATACCGCATCCGAAATCCTGTTCAGCCAAAACGGCACGAACGGTAACTTCTTCATTTCTGTCGGGGGTACGGACAAAAAGCGTATCTCCACCGGCTTTACGCCCGTTTTATCCTACGGTAATCAAACAATGACCGTCCCGGGCACCGACAGCGTCGTTGCCGTTTGTCCGCTTAAAACCTTCGCTAATACGGCGTTCACCGACGGAGCGGATACGCTTTATTATCTCGACCAGAGCTTAGCCGCGACGGAGGTCTGTAAAAGCGCCGCAAATGTCCGTATTTCATCCTCCGGAAGGTTGCTTTATTACATCGATGGCAGCGAATTCTTATACAGCTGTCCCTCAGACGACCTGACCTTAAAGCTCAAAATATCGTCTCAGGTCAACACTTTTGAAATATCACCCGACGGGAGCCGTTGTTGCTATATTAACGACGATCACGCCCTGTACAGTTTCGACGGCGAGGAATCAACACAGCTTGGCAGCGACATCAATAATTTATGGATGGCAAGCAACGGCACAGTTTATTTCCTTGAGGATTTCGCGCTTGAAAGCGGCAGGCTGTACTTCTCAAAGAAGAGCGGTGAAAAAGCAGCTGTGAGCGGTGCCGACGACGTCAGCAGTGTTATTTTAGACCACTCGGACAAAGTATATTACCGCTCAGACAGCGGGACACTGTCAAATTCGTTCGACCTCTGGTACGGCAGCGAGGATGTGTTCACACAGGTTTTCGACGACTTTGGATAAGAAAGACTAAAGACTAAAGACTAATAGGTGACCAATATGTCGGGCTTTACCATTATCAAAAACGCACGTGTCATAACAGGCGGTGAAGTGCTTAATAATCTCTGTGTCGTCGTCGACGGCGGTAAAATCGTGTCTGTCGGTACGGAGCCGGAGGGCTTCGAGGGTAAAGTCATTGACGGCGGTGGCGCTTACCTTTCGCCGGGTTTTATTGATATCCACTGCCACGGCGGCGGGGGACACGACTTCATGGACGCGACGCCCGAGGCATTTACCGGCGCTTGCCGCACTCATGCGCGCCACGGCACGACCTCCATTCTGCCTACGACACTCGCCGGAGAGGAAAGCGAGCTTGTTAAAACCTTCGACGCTTTTAACACGGCAAAGGATAACTGTCCCGACGGTGCGCAAATGCTTGGGTTACACCTTGAAGGACCTTACTTTTCAAAGGAATTCAAGGGTGCGCAGGACGAACGGTATATTGTCAGCCCCGACCCCGAACAGTATTGGCGCATCTTTGAAAGATCCGGCGGCTGCATCGTGCGCTGGAGTGCCGCACCGGAGCTTCCGGGCTCTGAAGCGTTCGCACAGTTTTTGTCGGATAATAAAATTATCGCCTCCGTCGCCCATTCCTCCGCCACCTACGACGAGGTGCTTGGGGCTTACAACAACGGCTTTAAGCTGATAACCCACCTTTACAGCGGCATGTCCACCGTCGTGCGGCGCGGTGGCTTTCGCGTGCCGGGCGTCGTCGAAAGCGCCTATCTGATAGACGGCATGAGTTCGGAGTTGATAGCCGACGGCTGTCACCTCCCCGCCCCGCTTCTAAAATTAGCCTATAAATGCATCGGCGCGGACAGATTGATTCTTGTCACCGATTCCATGCGTGCCGCCGGAATGCCGGAGGGCGAAAGCATTTTAGGCAGCCTTAAAAACGGTCAGCGTGTGATTGTCGAGCAGGGTGTCGCGTTTATGCCCGACCGCTCCGCGTTCGCGGGCAGCGTCAGCACAGCCGACAGGCTTGTTCGCACCATGACAAAGACGGCTGATGTGCCGATTGCCGACGCCGTTAAAATGATAACCTACAACCCCGCAAAGCTTCTCGGGCTCGCGGGTAAAAAGGGCGCAATAGCCCCCGGCGCGGACGCCGATCTCGTGCTGTTCGACGGCGATATCAACATCAAAATGACGATGATTTCAGGAAAAGTCATCTGAATTGTTCGGAGAATTTAATGATACAGAAATATCTCGGCGACAGGGCGTTCTGGCGCACGACGCTTTTACTTGCCCTGCCGATAGCCCTTCAACATCTGCTGATAAGCTCATTTTCGCTGGTTGACACCATCATGGTCGGTCAGTTAGGCGACGTTCCGCTTGCCGCCGTCGGCATGGCGGGGCAATGGAGCTGGCTCATGGAGCTTGTGCTTTTCGGTCTATGCTCCGGCTCGGCTGTTTTTGTGGCGCAATACTGGGGCATTAACGACAGACGGTCGATTCAAAAAATCCTCGGCGTTTCTCTGTGCGCTGTCAGCATTGTTGCTGTTACCTTTCTTTCATGCGGTCTGTTGATGCCTGAAAAAATTGTCGGCGTTTTCAACAGCGACGCGGCGGTTGTGAAAGCAGGCTCGTCATACCTGCGTATAGCTGTATTTTCATATCCTGCTATCGCGCTGAACTATATACTGTCTACCATATTGCGTTCAACCGAAAGCGTTCGCATCCCGATGTATGCCGCCGCCTTTTCCACAGCGCTCAACTGCGTAATCAATTACGCTCTGATATTCGGCGCCTGGGGCTTCCCGGAAATGGGTGTTCGTGGTGCCGCCGTCGCAACTTGTATTTCCTCATGGACAGCGCCTTTATTTGTATGGATAATTTCATACAGACAGCGCAATATTATTATAGGCAGGCTTCGCGACATCTTCGGCTTCAACCGCAAAATGGTGCTTGATTATTTTAAGAAGGCGTCGCCCGTCATGCTCAACGAGGGTTTGTGGGGGCTGGGTACCGTTGTTTTCAACGTCATTTTCGGCAGGCTCGGCTATGAGTATTACGCCGCCGTAACAATACTAAGAACCTTCACGAACATCACGTTTGTCTTTTTTATCGGCTTATGCAGCGCTTGCTGCGTCATAGTCGGCAAATCTATAGGCTCGGGGCAGATAGAAAAGGGCTATTCCGACGCGCTTAGGTTTTCGGTCATTGTTCCGCTCATTGCTTTGATTGTCGGCGCGTTCATGATGATATTCCGTTATCCGCTCGTCGGTCTTTTCAACCTGTCGTCGAACCTCACCGAGCGGACCATAACAACGGC
>CAZDWM010000127.1:0-487 GCA_964509145.1 uncultured Eubacteriales bacterium
GCGCCGTATGCTCGGCGCCGTCACGCCCGGCGGCGTTGACTTTAAAAGCGACACTGTCGAGAGCCTGTGCGGGGACATCACCGTCATTGAAGATGACTGGGGCGCGGCCTCACAGCTGCTGACGGGGCTTGTGCGGGGTTACGCGCTGGGCAACGGGTTAGATGTTGTGAGCTGCGTCTGTCCGATGAATACCGCCGGCGCGCCGGAACACCTGCTCATCCCCGACATCGGCTTTGCCCTCGTGACCTCGAACGGTCGCCACCCGCTTGAATTCAAAGGTGCGTCAAGAATTCGCGCGACACGTTTCACCGACAACTCCGTCATGCACGAGCACAAGTGCCGCCTGAGCTTCAGCCGCCGCACGGAGGGCGAGCTTATTGACGAAGCCGCTGTATCGCTCGCCAACGCGCTCGACATTCACACCAAGCTCGAGCGGTTTTATGTCGAAGCGATGGACTTTAAGCGCGTTCAGGAAACGAGTGAGCGG
>CAZDWM010000127.1:497-6618 GCA_964509145.1 uncultured Eubacteriales bacterium
AAACCAGCCGCTTGCATAATTTGCGGGCGAGTGGATATAGCTGAAAAATCAATATTCAATGCGGACACGGCACGCCGTGTCCCTACGGTTTAGACGAATAATGACATATATGTAGAAAAATCCAGTACATGAAATTGAAAAGACCGAAATGTGTGTGAATTCCTACATTTCGGTCTTGTTTATATTTGTTATGTTGTGCCTCAAGTGTCGCGTTCAAGGTTAAAAACATAAAGTGACGAATGATCGATTTCTCTTTGTCGGAGCAATGTCATTAACTTAAAGGACATAATCGTATATTGACCATAAGCTAATGACATTACCGGCAGAGGATACTCTAATGGCGAGGTGTTTACCTTAAATAGTTAGTAACACCGACGATTATCACGCCTCGTTCTTGCTTTTAATAAACGTAACCAGCGCCGAGCCGAAATCCCTGATTGTTCTGAGCAGCGAATAATCGGCTATGCTTTCTTTAAGCGCGCAGTTTGCGGCGGTCATCGGAACGATAGTGTTATCCGCCTTGTTATAAAGCAGAAACTGCGGATAAGCGGCGCTGTCCCTGACTGTGACCTGACTGCCGGAATTTAGTATGTAGTCGCAAAGCTTGTCATAGTCCGGGCAGGAGTTTGAGTGCATCAGCTCACGCACAAACCATGTATACTCAGGGTATTTGCACGTTGAAGCGTCTATCTGGTTGTCGGGCGAAATGTGATTGTGTCCGCAGTTAACCTTTTGAACATAATTCTCGCCTAAAGTTCCCTCAAGCGTTGCACAGGTCGCACCGAAGCTTGTGCCCTTTGTGTCGATGACGGAGTCGCCCATCAAGTCCCAACCGTCGATGCACGGTGTGAGCTGACTGCCGTATTTCGAGATGATGCCGAACTTGATGTTTCTCTCAAGCAGACCGGCGATAAGCTCGTCGCCCTTTTCCTGAACATTGTTATGGTAGTTGTCGATTGTCTGTATCAGCGCCGTATATCGCGCGTCTCCGGCAAGCAGGTCGTCACGCGCCTTTTCATACAGCCCGTCGGGGATAAGACCCCACAGTCCCGGCATGGTCGCGAGCGATTTAAGCATCGCCTCGTTATAGACCCTGTCGCCCTGTTCTTCCATCAGCTTATCAACAAAAAGCCCCGCACCGTCAATCACCTTTGTTTTGTAAAGCAGGTTTATGAGTGTCTTTATCAGTTGACCCTGCACATCGTCGTCAAGCATTTCGTCCATAAAACGCGCCACAGCCAAACCGTCGACGTCAATCATTTTAGCATAAGGTTCGCCGCATGTGACAGTGCCGTTAAAGGCAGGCGACGATAAAAGCACACCCTCAAGCTTGTTATAGCCGTACTGTGCTATGTAAGCCATCACGATGACGGAGCCCATGCTGAAACCGTCAAGGTTTACCTTAGTATGACCCGTCGCAACGCAAACCCTGTTGATGAAAACATCAAGCTGCTGTGCCACAACCATCGGGTCGATACGCCAATCATAATAAAAGGAGACATATTCTGTCGACCTGTGGTTTGAGGATTGCGGTATGTAGGCGGTGTTGTAATCCCAGTCGATGCCCGTACCCGCCTTTGGATTACCGTTATTATCGCAAGCGCCGTCGGCAAACACCGAATTGGCGGCCGGTATCAGTGCGTCGCCTATGTAATCCCAGTTTTGCGTGATGAGGAATTTGCCTAAGTTTGTAAAAACGCTTTCGCTGAGCACAGCGGACTTGATATCATCCATCGACGGCGGGAAAATGACTTTCTGCTCGGCGGTGCCGATGTTCTTTTGGATATCCTTTGTATTGACACCCGTGACATGAATCGTCGGCGCATAACCGCAACCGCACAAAGGACCTTTTGCTTCCGAAGCGGCATTGGCAAATACCATCGGAATAAAAGTGAACACCATCAGTGCTGCAAGTAACAAGGAAACCGATTTTGAAAGAACCTTTTTCATAAAATTTTCCTCTCAACCTTTATTACATCTTCCGGGCTTGTTTCAAGCCCGATATTACCCATGAATTCTCCTGCCGGTGTTCCGTTAACCGTCACCTCCGCACCGCCCTCAAACGGGTTTTGAAGCAGCAGCGGACAACCCCGCTCGCTTACGATTGAAACGCCGCTTATCTCGCCGCTACTCAAAGCCGCCGAAACGAGGAACGCCCCGTCGGCACGCAGATTATTAAACTCCGCGTCAAGGCTTTTGTCCCAGACAGGGAACAGGCGGATGATGTCCTCGTGGCTCTGTATAAGCATTTCGTTGACCGTCGAAGCCGTTGTGCCGCTGTGCTCAAGGCAGCCGCCGTCGTGGTAAAAGAGCATATTCGGCAGTTGATACTTTTTATAGTTCCTTTTAAGTCCCTTAATGAGCCTTTCCGGATTAACACCGATTCTCGCTCCGCATGGCAGATAAGAACAGGAGCCGTTGTCGTCGAGTGTCCTGTCGTCCAAAAAAAAGGTGTTCAACGCTGTTTCGAGCAGTTCATTGTCCGAACCTAAACCGATTTGTCCCGCCGGATAAATATGCTGGATGCAAAGTGAGTTTCGCTCGTTGTATTCCATGCCCTTTTCGGTAAGCCGAAAAATCCGCTTGCCCTTTCGTGTAAACGTCGGGAAGTCGCTGATATGTTCAAGGATGTCTGTCCATTTTAAGCGCCGCTCGGCGTCGATATCAAGCGCCGTCGACATATCAAGCATACACTTAAACACCATTCTGACAAGCCCCAGCGACAGTATGTTGTTGAAATCGTCGGAATAATCATCCTCCGAGCCCGGCGTGAATTTGTCTCCAAGAAAAAACGACACCTCGTGAACTGCGTCGTCTTTAATGACATACCGTCCGTCCTCAAATACAAGGTAGTCCTCCCAGAAGTCGGCGACCTCATGGACAAAGGGGTAAATATGCTCCCGCGCGTAGTCGGCGTCATATGTCGCGTACCAGCGCATGATGAGAATCAGCGCGGCGTAGGCGGCGTTGCTTTTTTGCCCCAAAAACAGCTCGCCGTGATCCTTCGACTCCGGCATAGACGAGGTATTGAGCCCAAGCGGCCCGATACCGACGGGAAAATAGACGCCGCTAACATTGAGGTATTCCCGCGCGTTATACCGCGCCTCAGGTACAAAATCCTCAAGCGCCGACGCATAGCCGTCGGACAACGCGACATGGTTTGAGGAAAAAAGACCGTAATAGGGCGCTTCGTAGTTGTAGTTTAGATGAAGATCGCCGTGCCAGCCGGGGTTGTCGCCCGTGATGAAATTGCCGTAAAGCCCTGGCGGGAAGCGTATGTTCCGTGCGCAACAGGCCATTATGTACTGGCTCGCGTACCAGTTGAGTTCAATTTCTTCGTCATACAGTCTGACGGATGACAACTCCCAGAAATCACGCCACCATTTTTCGTGACCGGCGCGCAGCCAATCATAGTCGGCCTCGCGTACCTTTGCGATGGCTCTTTTCACATAGCTTTCCATATCGCAGTCGTGGTTTGTAGCGACAGAAACGGCATAACGACGGACTGTTCTGCCGTCATTCAGCTTTTCCTTTGAAAGTTTAAACAACGCGAGCGCCGCGGCTGTTTCGTAACGAAGCCCCCCGCCCAAAAACACGCGAGTACCCCACTCGACGCCGAAGCTTTCGTCTCGCTGCGACACACTGCCGCAACCCTCTTTGATGACGAGCTCAAGCTCATGCCGGTCGACGTCGGTGATTTCGATGAGCACCACGTTTTCGACAGCGCAGACAAAGCATCTAATTTCAGCGCCGCCTATGACGGCGTAAATCTCGCCGGTATCCATTCGCTGTTCCGCGTAATAATTCTTAGTATTCAGACCCAATATATCGACGCTTCCGACGACCTTGATACCGCCGTCGGAGTTATTACCGGGCAGCGCCTTCCAAAAGTCGCTTTTGGCAATGTTGACCCGCACCCCGTCGGGGATATTGCTCCATACAACGCAGACATCGCCGTTGCCGTTTATAGCCCCGGTAGGCGTTGAGTTTCGGTTATTCTCCGGCGGGCGTTTTGTAAATATCGAGGTGTGCGTCATGTCGTGTACCCCCCAATGTGGTTAAAAGTGAAAGGTGAATAGTTAGGCACTTTCTAACGGAACGGTTGCCCGTTATCTTCTTATCAGCAGCGCAGCGAGGAAAATTGCCAACACCGCGACGACACCCCATAGCTTTTCCGTGCGCTCATATTCGTTTTCATACAGCATTTTATCAGCCCCGTCCTATTATACCGCCGGAAACGGTGTGTTATGTGTGTTCGGCTGAACAATGCATTTTTCGCGCGGACATTACGCTGTCTTAATGCCCAGTTCGGCGCATTTCTGCGCGTGGGCGGTGTAGGTCTCGGAATAATAGTAGTTGCCCTGCGCGTCGGTGACGAAATAGAAATAGTTTGTGTCGGCGGGATAAAGCGCCGCCTCAATAGCCGCCGCGCCGGGATTGCAGATTGGCCCCGCCGGAAGCCCGCCGAAATTGTAGGTGTTGTAAAGCGCGGAAACCTGTTCGTAAAGCCCGTTTTCAGCTTCGGTTTGTGTTTCGGTTCCCATACCAATGCCCGCACCGACACCCGCCGGTTCGGTTTCGGACATAGTATCCGATGATGGCTCGGTTTGGCTCAAAAACGGCATGACATGGTCGCGGACGTAAAAATACGTCGCGTCGCACTGGAGACGATTGAGGTAGCCCGTGCTCTCAAGACGGTTGTGGAGAACCGACGACACATTTTTCATCTCATCCGTCCTGCCCGCTTCGGTCTGAATGATGGACGCGATGATGATGATATCGTCCATACCGTAGCCCAGCTCCGCAGCGCGCGCGTACCAGATATCCGTCAGTTTGTTTGACATATTGTTGAGGAATCTTGAAAGCGCGTTTTGCGGCGACTCGCCGACGTAAAAATCGTAGGTGTCGGGGAAAAGATAGCCCTCAAACGCAAAGGGGCGCTCGGAAATATTGTCTATTAAGGCGGTTAACTCGCCGCCCTCGCCCTGCGCGTTGACTGAGTCAATAAAATCGCTTTCGGTGCAAACACCGTTTTCCCCAAGCAGCTTTGCTATGCCGTCGACCGTTATCCCCTCGGGAAACGTGACGCGCACCGTTGCCGCCGCCGTCGGCTGTTCGCTTTTTTCCTTGCCACCGCATGACGCGCAGCCGATAACCATCAATATCGCGGCTATAATCGCCAATATTTTTACGGTGTATTTTGTCATATCGCTTCTCCAAAATTTTTGATGCTTATATTTTAACATAACCGTGCATTTTTACAAGCGTTTTTTTAAAACTAACGTTGAAATCATCAGAAAGGATATGATGGAAATGTACGGCAAGCAGAAAAAACAAAAGAAATTCCCGAATGACGCAAAACCTAAAAATCCGAAGTACGACAGCTTGATTCACCTGTGGGAAACCTCAATAGACAACAACATCAATGATATCCTCGGCAGCTACACAGGCAGACCAAAAAACGATGAAAAACCCGAGCAGGACGCGGATGATTTGTAATTTTCAATATTGCAATCAGTCCGAAACTGTAATATAATGGACGCAACGTTATTTGTAAAGGAGCGTTCATATGAGCGAACTGTTCACCGGTCTTCCTAAAGTTAAATACGAGGGTCCTAAAAGTCAGAATCCCCTTTCTTTCAAGTTTTATGACGCAGACAAATTAATTCTCGGCAAGCCGATGCGCGAGCATCTTCACTTTGCTATGGCGTGGTGGCATAACATGTGCGCGACGGGCATCGACATGTTCGGCGACGGCACGGCGGATAAGCGCTTCGGCGTTGAAAAAGGCACGATGGCGCTCGCCTACAAAAAGGTCGACGCGGGCTTTGAATTCATGGATAAGCTCGGCGTCGACTATTTCTGTTTCCACGACGTCGACCTTGTTCCCGAGGCTGACACCATCGCCGAAACGAACAAGCGCCTCGACGAGCTGACGGATTATGTTAAAGAAAAAATGGCTAAGTCCGGCAAAAAGCTCCTGTGGGGCACCGCCAACATGTTCTCAAATCCCCGTTTCATGAACGGTGCTGGCAGCAGCAACTCCGCCGATGTTTTTTGCTTCGCCGCGGCGCAAATCAAAAAGGCTCTTGACGTCACCGTTAAGCTCGGCGGCAAGGGC
>CAZDWM010000128.1:0-6516 GCA_964509145.1 uncultured Eubacteriales bacterium
GCAGGCTGATGGGCACGGAAATTTTAATTGGCTTGGTGTTTTTCGGGTTGTCAAGATAAATTGAATAAAGCAGTACGGCGGCGAGGTAGTCGGTTATCGTCAGCCCCAGCGGCTTGCACTGCGCCTTGAGATCCTCGACGGGAATTATGCCGTGCACAGTCTGAAAATAGTTCGGTAAAATTTTAACCTTGTATTGATAGCTCGTCGTCTCTTTCGGGAGCGCGGGCACATCTTTGTTGTAAAGCTTCTGGAAAACGTCCTCATGCTCGTGTGCCGCCGGTGCCTCGGTGATGTCGAGGAAATCGCCGCTTTTAGGGATGTCGCATCCCTTGAGCTCAAGGTAGCGTGCCACAAGCGTTTTGAGCATAATGACCGTCGCGCCGCCGTCAGCAACCGAGTGAAACACTTCGGCGGCGATGCGGCGTTTATGGTAAACAATTCTGAAAGCGGGCTTGTCCGTCTCGACAACCGACGTGCGGTGGCAGGGGTATTCGGTCTCCTCGACGACGACCTTTGTGTCGTTGACCCGCTCAAGGAAGTACCAGAAAAGCCCCGTTCTCAGCTGGACGAAAAACGACGGAAAGCGAGGGGCGATATCGTCGACCGCACGCTGTAAAATAACCGGGTCGACATCCTCCTTCATCACAAAGCCGATTCTGTAAGTGTTTACGTAGGTTCTTGTCCGCGCGGCCGGATAAATAGTGGCCGCGTTGTCGAGCTTAAACCAATGCGGAGCGATGTATTTTTCTTTCGCTCCGGTATTTGTTTTGGCGGCTGAATCTGGCATTCGAACAACTCCTTAAGCAAAATAAAAATTATTTTAAAGAGTGAAATTGCTTCAAAGAATCCATAAAGTCATAAACCCATACAAAACAGTTTACCGTATCGTAATCTATAAGTCAAGTTTTTTTGTAGCTCTGTATGGTGGTATAAACGCATATAAATATAAATCGGCTCGAAAAATATCTGTTGAATGAACGAATATTTTTTGTTATTTTTTATTGATTCTTTGCTTCGGATATTGTAATATATAATTTACAGTTGTATAATACTTTCGGATATCTGTTGAAAGGCGTGAACTCAATGGAAAAGAACAAAATAAAGCTAAGAATCTGCGGTTCCGAATATATCATCTGCTCCGAGGACGACCCCGAATATGTGGACGCTCTCGGCGAGGAGCTTGACGCGAAAATGAAGACGCTTCTCGCGGCCAACAACCGTCTGTCGGTAACGCAGGCGGCCATCCTCTGCGCCCTTGACTATGCCGACGCCTTTAAAAAGGCCGATACGAGCGCTGAAAACCTGCGCTCGCAGATACAGGACTATCTTGAGGATGCGGCAAGGGCGAGAACGGACTCCGAAATCACAAAGCGCGAGGCCGAGCGTCTGGGCAAGGAGCTTGCCGCGCTGCGTTCGAAAAAATAATGGACAAGCCGGAAATACTCGCTCCGGCGGGCGGATTTGAGGCGCTTGTTGCCGCCGTGCGCTGCGGCGCCGACGCGGTCTATCTCGGAGGCAAGACGTTAAACGCGCGCAGGAGCGCGTCAAACTTCGACGACGACGCGCTTTTTAACGCCGCGGAATACTGCCGCGCAAGAGGCGTCAAGCTGTATCTGACGCTCAATACCCTCGCGGCGGACAATGAAATTGAAGAAGCGATAAAAGCGGTCAAGCGTGCCTGCGCCATCGGCGTGGACGCGCTTATTTTGCAAGATATCGGGCTCGCGGCGCTGGTTCGGGACTGCTGCGACCTGCCCATGCACGCCTCGACGCAGATGTCTGTTCAGACGCCGTCAGGGCTTGCGCCGTTACAAGACATGGGCTTTCGCCGAGCCGTACTCCCGAGGGAACTGACCAAGGATGAAATTGAAGCCGCCGTTAAACTGTCGCCGATTGAAACGGAGGTTTTCGTCCACGGCGCTTTGTGTATGAGTGTTTCGGGGCAGTGCTACTTGAGCGCGGTTTTAGGTGCGCGAAGCGGAAACAGGGGGCTGTGCGCCCAGCCGTGCAGGCTTCCGTTCACGGCGCAAAACGGCACCGGCCACGATTTGAGTCTCAAGGATTTGTCGCTGCTTCACGCTTTGCCGGAGCTTGCGAAGACGGGTGTGACGTCCTTTAAAATCGAGGGTCGGATGAAGCGCCCCGAATATGTCGCCGCCGCCGTCACGGCCTGTCGGATGGCGCTTGACGGAGCGGTTACGCAGGAAATCGAGGCGGCGCTTAAAAGCGTTTTTTCACGCTCGGGCTTCACCGACGGCTATTATATGGATAAACGGGGACGCGAGATGTTCGGTACGCGGCGGCACGAGGATGTCGCGTCTGCCGCGCCTGTTTTATCCGGTCTCGCGAAGCTTTACGAAAAGGAGCCTCAGACAGTGCCCGTTAAGTTCGCGTTTGACTGCGAAAGCGGCAAACCGATGAAGCTTTCAGCCTCGGCGCGCGGACAAAGCTTCGAAGCAATGTCACAAACAATACCATCGCCCGCCGTCAAGCGTGAGCTGACGATAACGGACATCAAAGTTCAGCTTTCAAAGTGCGGCGGAACATGTTTTTACGTTGAAAAAATTGACGTGACGCTCGGCGAGGGCTTGTATGTGTCGCTGTCGGAGCTCAACGCCCTGCGGCGAGAGGCGCTTGAGGGGCTCGAAAAAATACTGACTGCGCCGCCCAAACGTGAAATTAAAAGCAGTCTGCCGACCATTCAACCGCACAAAGCCGGTAAACGGTCGTTTTACGCCCGCTTTTCGAGCGCCGCGCAGATACCCGATAACCTTGAGAACATCAAAAAAATTATCCTTCCGCTCTATTGCGACAAGGACGATTTTATCAAATATAACGCGGCGGTTGAGCTTCCGCGCGGCATCTTCGGCGCGTCGGAAGCAGTGAACAAAAAGCTTACCGCGCTTAAAGAAATTGGTGTTACGCACGCTGTATGCGGTACGCTCGACGGGGTAGCACTCGCGAAAAAAGCGGGGTTGACGTTTTCCCTAGGCTTTGGGAGCAATCTTTATAATTCATATGCTGTCGCTGAGGCGGCGCGTCAGGGTGCGGAGGAAGTTCTTCTGTCCGCAGAGCTGACGGCGAATGAGGCGGCACGTGTCGGCGGAGAGCTGCCGCGCGGTGTGTTCGCATACGGATGTCTGCCGCTCATGCTCACGCGAAACTGTCCGGCGGCCAACGGACAAAGCTGTGCCGAATGCGGTCGAAGCGGCGCGCTGACCGACAGGCTGGGCATAATCTTTCCCATAGACTGCCGAAGCGGCTGTGCGGAGGTGCTCAACTCACGTCCCGTTTATATGGCCGACAAGATAGGCGACATAAAAAACGCGGACTTTCTCCTGATGTATTTCACGACAGAGAGAAAGCCCGAGGTCGAGGATATTTTGAATTCATACAGGCTCGGTCTGCCGCCGGAGGGCGAATTTACACGCGGCCTGTTTTACAGGGGAACGGAATAGTTACATAAATTTCATTTCGCCCATCCAGTTGATGAGCAGCTCTGTCCATTGCGATACGTGCGGAAAGGCTGGTGCCGTACCGAGACCGTGCCTGCCGAACGGGAAAATATGCATTTCAACCGCTACGCCGTGCTCCTTGAGGGCTGTCGCGTAGCGGTAGCTGTTTATGACGTTGACACCGCCGTCCTCCGCCGTGTGCCATATAAACGCCGTGGGCGTTGAGTCGCTGACGTTGCGCTCGGGGCTAAGCCTGTCGGCAAAGGACATGTTTTCCTTGCCGAGCAGGTTTTCGTAACTGCCCTCGTGCGTTACGCCCTCGGGATTCGGCGAGCAGATTACGGGGTAGCAAAGTATCTGCGCGTTGGGCATGTAACTTTCAGCGTCGGTATCGTCTAAGCCCTCGAAGTCGATAGGCTCCGTATAGGTGCAGAGCATTGCCGCGAGGTGACCGCCCGCCGACGAGCCCATCACCAATATTTTGTCGGGATTGACGCCGAACCGCGCGGCGTTGTGACGCACGAAACGCACACTGCGCCGCGCGTCGAGCAGCTCGAGCGGGAAGCGGTGGGGGCTGACACGGTAATCAACCACAAACGCGTCCACACCTGCCAAATTGAGAAACTCGGCGTAACCCGCGCCCTCGTGATTAGCCCTGCCGCCGTACCCCCCGCCGGGGAAAATAACAACCGCCGCGTCGGTCTTCTTATCCGCCGCGGGGTAGTATGTAATTTGGGGGACTTCCTCGCACAAGCCGGGGGTGTTATCCCAAAGAGGGGCTTTGATGGGTTCGTTTGGCATTGTATTCTTAACCTTTCCGATTCAGTATGATACACAACCATATTAAGAATAAAAAAAGCGTTGACAATTATTATACAACTGATTATAATAAATGTAGATGATGAAGCTATCAGACGGTAGCCTCAGACGATCAAGTTTAATTAGAAATAAACCGCCTCTGCACGGCGGTTTATTTCTTTATCTCACTTATTAAAGCGTATATCACAATAAGTATACATAAAAAAACAATTTCTGACATATCGCCACCTCCAAAAGTTATTCCAGTAGGGGGCGATTATCTTCATAACCTCCCATCCTCGCCAAACCTTCTGGTTGGTAGTTAATAGGAGGCTACCGCCTAATGCTGTCTTGGAAGAAGAAATAAGAACAAAACGTACTTCTTCGTCTACAAAAATAATTGTATCAAATTATAAAAATTTGTCAACGACATTTTAAAATTTTCTATATAATAAAAGCAATTAAATTTATTTGTATCCGCAACTCACGTCAGCCAAACCTTAACGTGAAAATGTGGATACTTTTTATTAATCAGGTGTTGATAAATATGTCGCGATGTGATATAGTCACATTGCGACATATCACGTTTAGACATAAGGGGCGAGGCAATGACGATCGAAAAAGTTATCAAAGCATATATTCCCATGACGGAAACCGCTTATTATATCCTGCTTTCACTCAGCAGCCCGCGGCACGGCTACGGCATTATCAAGTTTGTCGAGGAGTTGACACAGGGCAGGATAAGGCTCGGCTCCGGCACGGTTTACGGTACGCTGACAAAAATGCAAAAGGACGGTATCATCACCGTATATTCAGATGAAGAACGAAAAACAGTCTATAGGGTGACACCGCTCGGAAGTCAATTAATAAGGACAGAAATTGAGCGCGTAAAAAAGCTTTATTCAGACACGGTTTCACAGGAGGAATGTTTCAATGATTAAAAGATTCAGACCGTTTTGGAGCTATGATGTTTTAAAAACGGAGGCATGGCTGAACAAAATGTGCTTAGACGGGTATCACCTGAAGCAAATCAATTACAAATCAAGGACATTTGTTTTCGAAAAAGGCGAAAGTATAAATCTTCGGCATCGCATATGTTACGATAAATACTTTAACGGGCAAATCCCGAATCAACTGATTGAAGCGGGCTGGCGCTTGCTTTTATCGGACATCCGGTTTTATGTGCTGACATCCTCCTGCGAAAATCCGTCGGTGATGCCTTCTTATTTAGGCGTTTTGGAGCGAAACAGAAAAATTAAATTTGTCTCTGGTTTAATTATACTGATAATTATATTATATCAACTACCGCTGGTTTCCTTATTAGTCATCGCGCTGATATCGTCTCCATCGGATAACGTGACTGTCGTATCTGATGACGCGTTTCAAGGCGGTCTTCAGATAATAGGTGCGGTTATATATATACTGATGTATACTATAATACTCATGCAAGTTGCTTGGCTTATTTATACATTCATAAAATTAAGAGCGTCCAATAAGCGCATTGAAAAGCTGTATCCGTCCATGCCTAATCTGAGTTTTACGACACCGACAGACGGGCTTATGAATAAGGACGATGAAAAAGCGTTAGCCAAATCAAATAAGATGATACGGAGAATCAGGCTTGCTTGGATTTATTCCCCCGACAAGATTGAAAACTGGCTTGAGGACATGGAATCAGAGGGTTACAATCTATATCGAATGAGTAAGCTTGGAAACAGCTTCTTTTTTATAAAAGACACACCGAGAAAAATTAAATATGTCGTTGATTATCAAAACAAGACAGGTGCATCCTATTTTACAATCAATACCGAATGCGGCTGGAAACTGATTTTTACATCGTTATCAAGGTTTCAAGCTATGACGGTTTGGTCACATGAATACGGCGTGAACGGGGAACCGCCCCAATATTACAGCGATGAACAGTCGAAGCTGAAGAACGCGAAAAAGTTCGCGTTAGCGTATTCTCTTTGTTTCTTTCCGATATGTGCCGTCTACATCGCGCTGATAATATTTGAAATATCCGCCGGAGTCGGTCATACGGTTTCATGGACAACTTTCGCGCTTCAAACGCTGATAATTGTTGAGTTCAGCGCGTTCGCACTAAGAACAGTCTTGTATTATTTCAGGGTCAAGAAAAAACTGAGAGACAAATAAATATATAATATTTAAAAGCCCCGCCTTCACGATGAAAGCGGGGTAATAATCATGTGAATTTTAGCATTTGAACACTTCCTCAACCGCCACGGCACACGCGACCGTCGCG
>CAZDWM010000129.1:0-6447 GCA_964509145.1 uncultured Eubacteriales bacterium
GCGCCGGTGGGTGATGATGATGAACTGGGTGTTCTTTGTCATTCGGCGGACATACTGGGCGTAGCGTGTGACATTGACGTCGTCGAGCGCCGCTTCAACCTCGTCGAATACACAGAACGGAGCAGGTGAAACCTTTAAGATGGCGAACAGCAGCGCGATGGCCGACAGCCCTTTTTCGCCGCCCGACAGCAGGTCGATGTTCTGGACGTTCTTGCCCGGCGGCTGAACCTTTATGTCGATGTTGCACTCAAGCACGTCAAGCTGATTTTCGAGCATCAGCTCGGCCTTGCCGCCGTCGAACAGCTCGGCGAAGGTTTCGTTGAAGAAATGGTTTATCCGCACGAATTGCTCGCGGAAACGCTCCGCCATTTTGCCTGTGAGGTCGCCGATAAGCTTTGTGAGCTCCTCCTTCGAGCGCTCGACATCGCTCAACTGACCGCTTAAATAGTCGTAGCGCTCGGATACTTCCTTGTATTCGTCGATGGCGCCTACGTTGACGCTTCCCAGCGCCCGGATTTTGTTACGGATTTCAATGAGCTCGCGCTGCGCCTTGGCATAGTCGTCGATGACAATGTTCAGCGCCTCGGCCTCGCGCAGCGTGAGGTTGTATTCGTCGTAAAGCTTTATTCTGGAGGTCTCAAGCTCGTTTTCCATCGCCGCCCGTCGTTCCTCGAGCCTTGCCAGTTCGCCGCTCAAATTTTCCTTGACCTCGCTGACAGTGCGTTCTCTGCGGCGCAGCTCAGTGCCGCCCGCCTCAAGCTCTGTCCGCTTGGTGACAAGCGCCGTTATCTTATCCCGCAACTCCGCCGCCGTGTCGCGCAACGTCTGCGCGTGTTGCTCCATCTGTCTGATTTTTTCTTTTGTCTCGCGGCTGCCGACGGCGATGCCGGCTATCTCGGAATTGAGCTCACCGAGTTTATCCTTGCTGGTAGTTTTAAGCCTGCGGTAGGATTCTATGGCCTCGCGCTTGGCCTCAATGTCCTTTTGAGCGGACAAAATTTGCATATTTATGTCGGCCTCGGTCTTGGCGAGCGTCTCGCGGCGGCGTTCGATGTCCTCGCGGCTCCTGCCGAGCTCGCCGAGCTTATCCTGAACATCGTCGATTTCGCCGGTGACAATGATTATGTCTACCTCGGCTTTCTTGACCGTTTCCTGAAACGCCGTTATCCTTTCGGCGTTTTTATCTTTTTCAATTTTAAGTTCCTCAAGCGCACCGCCTACGGAGTCGATACGTCCCTCGATAAGCCGCAGCTCGCCCTCCTTGCGGATTACAGCCTCCTGTGCGCGCGTTAAATCTGCGCCTGCCCCGCTTAAATCGGCCTCTACGGCGGCCAGCTCCTCCGTGAGCGCCTTATAGGACGCTTGCAGTTCGTCGGCCTTTTTCGTGAGATCCGCCGCCTGTGCCTTGAGCTTTTCAGTCTCGTTGACACGGCTTAACAGCCCGGCGTTTTGTCCCCTTGAGCCGCCGGTCATAGAGCCTCCTGCGTTGATAACCTGCCCGTCAAGCGTGACGATTTTAAAGTGCTGGTCGTATTTACGGGCGATGGCAATGGCGCTGTCGAGGTCATCGGCGACTGCCGTCCTTGACAGCTCGAATTTAATGATTTCGTTGTATTTTTTATCGTAGGTCAGCAGTTCGTCGGCCATTGCGACAAACCCGACACAATTTTCAAGTCCCTTTTCGGTAAACGGCTTGTGCTTAACGGTCGTCAACGGCAAAAACGTTGCCCGACCGGCGCGGTTTTCCTTTAAAAACCCGATGGCCTTTTTAGCGTCGTTTTCGCTGTCGGTGATGATGTCCTGAACCGACGCGCCGAACGCTGTCTCGATGGCGGCGGCGTATTTGTCCTCGACGGTAATCAGTTGGGCGATGGTGCCGTGGATGCCGTGCAGCATCCCCCTTTTCGACTCCTTGATGACGGCGCGCACACTTCCAGAGTATCCCTCCATGTTTTTTTCGAGGTCCTCAAGCATCTTTGCGCGGGCAAGCTTCTGGTGGATATCAAGATTGATGTCATCGATTTCCGACTTTAGCGACTCGACCTTTCCGCGCTTGCTTTTTGAGCGAAGCTCGTAGCCGGAAACAAAATTTTTAAGCTCCGAAACCTTTTCGCACAGCGCGTCAAGCTCGGACTCGCAGTCCGTTTTTTCGGCCTTGATTTCTTCGAGCATCCCGCCGCGGCTTGAAATTACCTTATCGATGTTGAGGGTTCGCGTCTTGATTTCCTCGATGGAGGATATGGCCGTCGAGCTTTCAATCCGCTTTTCGGACAATGCCATAGTGAGTTCCGACAGTCTTTGTGACAGCCCCGCCGACTGGTCGGCGAACGCCGCGTTTTCGTCGCGCAGACCAAGGATATCCGACGCGGCTTTTTGGAGCGTCTCGTTGTGCGTCTCGGTCTCGGCGGAAAGCGTCTCGATTTCCTTTTCAGCCTGCGTAATAAGCTCATCTACATGCAGTTCGTCGGAAGCGGCCTGCTCAAGATCGCGCGTGATGCGTTCTATGGTTAACGTGTTATGTTCAATTGTATTTTTTTCGACGGCGACATCGCCGTCGATGCGCGCGGCTTCCTCCTCGGTTGAGGCCGCCTGCTGACGTATGTACTCTATTTCGGCGGTAACGGCCTGTCCCTCGGCGATAACGCGCTCAATTTCCTCGGTGTTGTCGCGCAGCTCGCGGTCGGACGCCTCATATTGCGCCGTGGCGACAGACAGCTTGTGCTCCTGCTCCCTAAGCCCCGCCTTCGCCTTTTCGATTGCGTGAAGCCACAGACCGATTTCAAGTCCCTTTCTTTCCTCGGCAAGAACGATGAATTTCTGCGCCTTTTCGCTTTGCGTTTTCAACGGGCCGATACGACCTTCAAGCTCGGCTAAAATATCGCGAAGCCTTGAGAGATTGTCTTCGGCCATCTGGAGCTTGCGCGTCGCGTCGAGCCTGCGATAACGGAAGGCCGATATGCCCGCAGCCTCCTCAAGCATCTCACGGCGCTGCGGCGAGCGTGAGGAAATGAGGTCGGCAACACGCCCCTGGCTGACGATGGAATAACCGTCGCGCCCTAGACCTGTATCCATAAAAAGTTCGTGGATGTCGCGCAGCCTGACTGTTTCGCCGTTCATTTTGTATTCGCTTTCGCCCGAGCGGTAATATCGGCGCGTGACGGAAACCTCGTCGCAGTCGCAGGTGTCCAGCGCCCTGTCGCTGTTGTCGAGACGCAGTGTCACTTCGGCAAAGCCGAGCGCTTTACGAACGCTCGTGCCGCCGAAAATGACATCCTCCATGCGCGCGCCGCGCAGATTCTTTGTGGACTGCTCGCCCAGAACCCAGCGAATGGCGTCGGAGATGTTGCTTTTTCCAGAGCCGTTGGGACCGACGACCGATGTTATGCCCTTGCCGAAGCTTAAGGCCGTCTTGTCCGGAAACGACTTGAAGCCCTGAATCTCAAGCGTCTTTAAATACATCGTTCTTTTATCCTCTTCCTGTATGTTCGGTCAGGCTATTTGATGCCCATCAGCTCAAGAGCTTCTTTAGCGGCCTGCTGCTCGGCGATTTTTTTACTTTTGCCCGAACCGCGTCCGATGACGTTGCTGTTTAAGTGTACCTCAACCTCAAAGCGCTTGTCGTGGTCTGGTCCGCTTTCGCCGATGTGGACATACTCCACGCTTTCCTCGGGGTTTTTCTGGATGACCTCCTGAAGCTTCGTCTTGTAGTCATGGAAGCTGGCAAGCTCCTTTGAAGCGTTTGAGACATAGTGAAGCACAAAGCCCTTGGCCGCCTCGATGCCGCCGTCGAGATATATGGCGGCGATGAGCGCCTCGAACGCGTCCGCGGTGATGGACGGCCGCTCGCGCCCGCCCGTGCAGGTTTCGCCCTTGCCGAGCAAAAGGTAACTGCCGAGGTCGAGTTCGCGCGCGAAGGATGCGAGCGTTTTCTCGCATACCGTGGCGGCACGCAGCTTTGTCAGCTCGCCCTCCGGCAGATGTCTGAAATTTTCATAGTAATATTCGGCCGTTATGAAGCCGAGCACAGAATCGCCCAGAAACTCGAGCCGTTCGTTGGATTCTGTTCCACCCTGCCGCTCGTTAACATACGACGAATGGGAGAGCGCCCTTGTGAGCAGCTCCCCTTTTTTAAATCGATAACCGATTTTTTTTTGAAGCGCCTTTGTTTCCTCCGACATTTTATAACCATTCCAATCGGGACGACACCTTATCTCAGGCTGATGGCCGTCTCGACAATATCGGTGAGATCCGCCACTTTCGATATAGAGTTAACCTCGTCCTCGCTTATTTCAATTTCAAATTCGCCCTCGACGGCCAATACAAGCTCCGCGATGTCGAGCTCATCCGCGCCAAGCTCCTCGAATGTTGTATCCTCGCTGATGCTATCCTCGTCGACATTGAACTGCTCGGATATAAAGGTTGTTACCTTTTCCAGTACCATACATTTTCCTCCGTTGAAAATCAAAAAATCAGTTTGTTTTTACGGCCGACGCCGCCTGTCTGACAGCGTTTTTAAAGGTTCTCGCGTCGGACGAGCCGTGAGCTTTAACCACAACGCTTCTGACACCGAGAATCGGGGCGCCGCCGTAATTTTTGTAATCGAGCTTGTTTTTCATGCCCGAAAAGCCCCTGTTTACCATAAGATATGACAGTTTTGAGAAAAAATTCTTTTTATAGATACTTTTTAGCTCGGAAAGCATCATCCCCGCGACGCCCTCGTACATTTTAAGAATGACGTTGCCGGTAAATCCGTCTGCGACGACGATGTCGCACACTCCGTAGGGAATGTCCCTCGCCTCTATGTTGCCCGCAAAATTGAAGCTTTCACCCTTAAGCAGCTCATACGCCTCAAGCCGCAGCCGGTCGCCCTTGGTCTCCTCTGTGCCTATGTTCGCTAGGCCGACGGACGGGTTTTTGATGCCCATAGCCTTTTTCATGTATTCGTCGCCCATATGCGCGAACTGCATAAGGTTTTCGGCGTGGCAGTCGGCGTTCGCGCCGGAATCGAGCAACAGCACGGGACCCTTTGCGGACGGCAAAATGGAGCCGATAGCCGGACGCTTGACGCCCTCGGCGCGTTTGACGATGAATGTCGCGCCTACGACCAGCGCGCCCGTCGAGCCCGCACTTACAAACGCGTCGCCCTCTCCGGCAGCCAAGGCTTTCAACCCGACGGCCATTGAGCTTTCGCCCTTTGACTTGAGGATTTCGGCGGGTTCGTCCTCCATACCGACGACATCGGGGGCTTCAAGAATATCCATGCCGCTTATGGAAATACCGTTTTGCGCGGCACAGTCCTCAATCCGCTTCCTGTCGCCTGTCAGAACTATGGAAACGCCGAGCTCGTCGGCAGCCTGCCGGCAGCCCTTGAGTATTTCTAAAGGGGCGTTGTCTCCGCCGAACGCGTCCGCGATTATCTTCATAATAGCATACCCTCCAAAAAAGCGGTCATCTGCGAGAGGCTTCGTTGCGACAGGGCTTCGTAGCGCAGCTTTTTATCCCTGATTTTTTCCTCAAGCGGCGGCAGCAGCCCGAAGCTCGCGCCCATCGGCTGATAATTCTCCGACGCATTTTCGCCGACATGGCGGCATAAGGCGCCAATCATAGTGTCCTCCGGAGGAACAGCCGTTGGCTGCCCTTTTATCCGCCGCGCGGCGTTGATGCCCGCCATGATGCCGGACGCCGCCGACTCCATATAGCCCTCGACGCCCGTAATCTGTCCCGCGAAGAACAGTCCCTCGCGCCGCTTCATTGAAAAATCGGTGTTCAGCAGTCGCGGTGCGTCGACAAACGTGTTGCGGTGCATCACCCCGTAGCGGACGTATTCCGCCGCGCGCAGGGCGAGAATCATAGAAAAGACCCTTTTCTGTTCGCCGAATTTCAGATTGGTCTGAAAGCCGACAAGGTTTAAAAGCGTCCCTTCGGCGTTTTCGCGCCGGAGCTGAAGCACTGCCCACGGACGTTTTCCGGTTTTCGGGTCGCGCAGCCCGACGGGACGAAGAGGCCCGAAACGGATGGTATCCTCGCCTCTGGCAGCCATCACCTCAATGGGCATACAGCCTTCATATACGCTGCCTTTTTTGTCAAACGCGTGAAGCTCCGCACGCTCGGCATTGACCAGCTCATACCGAAAACGTTCATACTCCTCTTTGTTCAACGGACAGTTAATGTAGTCATCCTCGCCGCCCCTGTCGTACCGTGAGGCGGTGAAGGCAGACGCCATGTCCACACTGTCTGCCGTTATAATCGGCGCGGCCGCGTCGAAAAAACTTAAAAGTCCGCCGCAGGCGCTTGAGATATCCTGAGAGAGAGCATCCGACACAAGCGGTCCCGCCGCGACAATAACAGTATCATCCGTCGGAATCGCGGTCACCTCGCCGCGCACAACCTCTATCAACCGCAGATAGCCCTGCCCCCCCTCGGGGAGCATCTGGTAGTTGCAGAGGA
>CAZDWM010000130.1:0-6415 GCA_964509145.1 uncultured Eubacteriales bacterium
TCACGGGCGCTAAAACCGTTCTGTGCGGCGGCGATTACGGCGAGCGGCTCAACCTTAAGGGAACCTCCTCCGGCAGCGTCGTTCAAGCGCCAATCACCGAACATACAGAACCTTTCTTTACTACGGCTTCACCTTTTCAAATTGTTTCAAGCGCCGATGAAATTTTCAGCTATAAGGGCATATATGATACACTTCTTTCATGCGGCTTTTCCGTCGGTGAATTTACCGGCTGGCGCGCGGACATCGCGCTGCGCATCCGGCGCGGTACGGCGGAAACACTCGCGATTCACGACGGTGAGACAGTCGCCGCCTCAGCCTCGGCACTGTTCATCACGAACAGCGCAACGCTCCTCGGTGCCGTCGGCACGCTGCCGCAATTCAGAGGGCGGGGCTATGCCGGAGCGCTCGTCCGAACACTCGCGCAAAAATATACGGTTCAAGGCAAACGCGTAGACCTGCTTTGCGAAGCGCATAGATTAAGCTTTTACGAATCGCTCGGCTTTCGCGAAACCGATCGTTGGTTTCCAGGAACGGTTAACCGATAAAGCATTAATAAAGCTACGGAGATAAAATCATCATGGGCATTATAAAAATCGACGGTGAAACCGCCCGGTTAGCCGAGCGGGCAATGGCTATAATCAAGCCGTCGCTTGAATGTATCGACAAGACAACCGAATATAACCAATTGAAGGTACTCGACGCTTTCCGCGAAAACAGGGTCAGCGAAGCGCACTTTGCCGAGACCACCGGCTACGGCTACGGAGACCGTGGGCGCGAGGTGCTCGAAAGCGTGTTCGCCAAATCGGTAGGTGCTGAGGCCGCATTGGTGCGGCACACACTTACATGCGGCACACACACCCTCACCGTCGCGTTGTTCGGGCTTCTGCGTCCGGGCGACACGATGCTTTGCGTCACCGGCACGCCCTACGACACCATTCAGCCGACTATCGGTATCGGCGGTGAAAGCGGCAGAGGTTCTTTAAAGGACTTCGGCGTCGCTTACCGCCAAGTTGAGCTTAACGAAAATGGCGCACCCGACCTCGACGCGATTTCGGCGGCTCTCGACGACAGTAAAATCAAGCTTGTCTATATCCAGCGCTCGCGGGGCTACACGCTGCGTCCGAGCCTGTCCGTCGAGAAAATCGGAGAAATTGTTAAAACCGTCCGCCAAAAAAGCGGCGCTTACATATTGGTAGACAACTGCTACGGAGAGTTTGTTGAGACGCGCGAGCCGCTTGCGGCGGGTGCCGATATCATCGCCGGATCGCTCATCAAAAATCCCGGCGGCGGTCTGGCGCGTAACGGCGGCTACATCGCCGGTAAAAAAGAGCTGGTCGAGCTTTGCGCTTACAGGGCGACAACACCCGGGCTCGGTGCGGAGGTAGGGGCAAACCTCGGCACACTGCGTTCAATGTTTATGGGGCTTTTCAACGCGCCGCACATCACAGGCGAGGCACTAAAAACTGCGGTGTACGCCGCCGCGCTCTTTGAGGAAATGGGATTTTCCTCAACACCATCCTCGGCAGAGGAACGGCACGACATCATACAAGCCATCAAGCTCGGCTGCGCCGAAAACCTCATCGCCTTTTGCCGCGGCATTCAAAGTGGCTCGCCGGTAGATTCGTTTGTCACACCGGAGCCGTGGGACATGCCCGGCTACGACAGCAAGGTTATAATGGCGGCGGGCGCGTTCGTAATGGGCTCGTCGATTGAGTTATCGGCCGACGCGCCGCTGCGTGAACCCTACGCCGTGTGGATGCAGGGCGGATTAAACTTCCACAGCGCAAAGCTCGGCGTTACCCTCGCAGCGCAGAATGTACAGAAAAGAGTGAAAGGTGAATGGTGATGTACGACATTCTTGACCCCGCGCTTGCGCCGTCGGGTCTGCAAAAAATCGAATGGGTTCGGCGGCATATGCCGCTGCTTTGCGGGCTTGAAGCGGAATTTTCCGAAGCGAAGCCTTTTGAGGGTGTGCGCGTCGCTTTATCGGTTCACCTCGAGGCAAAAACGGCCTACCTGTGCCTTGTCCTCGCCGCCGGAGGCGCGGAAATGTTCGTCACCGGCAGCAATCCGCTGTCGACGCAGGACGACGTCGCCGCAGCGCTCGTCTCAAAGGGTTTGAACGTCTTCGCCCGCCACGGCATTTCTACACAAGGGTACGAAGCGCATCTTCGGCGTGTTATCGAGACCGCGCCGAACCTCATAATTGACGACGGCGGCGACCTCGTTAATCTGATTCACAACGATTATCCTCAGCTTATCAAAAACGTCATCGGCGGCTGTGAGGAGACGACGACGGGTATAATGCGCCTCGCCGCCATGGTCAAAGAGGGTAAACTCCGCTTTCCGATGGTCGCCGTCAACAACGCCCGCTGCAAGTTCCTTTTCGACAACCGCTACGGCACGGGTCAGTCCGTCTGGGACGGCATCAACCGAACAACGAATCTCGTCGTCTCGGGTAAAAAGGTCGTCGTCGCCGGATACGGCTGGTGCGGTAAGGGCGTCGCGATGCGGGCAAAGGGCTTCGGCGCGGAGGTCATCGTCACCGAAATCGACCCGGTCAAAGCGCTTGAGGCGCACATGGACGGCTTCTCCGTTATGCCGATGCTTGAGGCAGCAAAAATCGGAGATTTGTTCATAACCGTCACCGGCTGCTGTGAGGTTATCACAAAACGTCACTTTGAGGTGATGAAGGACGGCGCGATTCTCTGCAACGCCGGTCACTTCAACGTTGAGGTGGACGTAGACTGCCTTGAAAAAATCGCCGTCAACATAAGTGAGCAGCGCCATAATATAACCGGCTACACGCTTAAAAACGGCCGCTGCTTAAGCGTTATCGCTCAGGGCAGGCTAGTCAACCTCGCCGCGGGCGACGGTCATCCGGCGGAAATTATGGACATGAGCTTCGCCATTCAGGCGTTGAGCGCGCTTTATCTCGTCAAGAATAAGGATAATCGGCTTAAGCCCGAATTAATACCTGTACCGGAGGAAACCGACCGCGAGGTCGCCGCGCGGAAGCTCACCTACTGCGGGCTTTCTGTCGACACACTTACTGAAAAGCAAGAAAAATATCTCGGTTCGTCCGATTTATGAGGTGTTAAATTTGATTAAAATTTCCCCCTCCGTGCTGGCGGGCGATTTTTCCATTCTTGGTGCGGAGGCACAGCGCATGGAAAAAAGCGGTGCGGACATGCTTCATCTCGACGTTATGGACGGTGGCTTCGTCCCGAACATAACCTTCGGCGCGCCCGTCATTTCGGCTATAAGGAAATGCACGTCGCTGAAGTTCGACGTGCATCTGATGATAAACAAGCCGCTGCGGTATGTCAGGGACTTTGCCGATGCCGGCGCGGACATCATCACCTTCCACACTGAGGCCGGTTCGCCGGTTTTTGAGACCATCGGAAAAATCAGGAGCCTCGGCTGCGTTCCTTCGCTGTGCGTGCGCCCCGCGACGAGCGTCGAGGACGTGTTCCCCTACCTCGACAAAATCGGCATGGTGCTCATTATGACCGTCGAGCCGGGTTTCGGCGGGCAGCCGTTCATGGCGGAGACGCTGCCGAAAATCGCGGCGTTACGGAATGAATGCAAACGGCGCGGGCTTTCGGTCGACATTGAGGTCGACGGAGGTATCAATGTCGAGACGGCGACGCTGGCCGCGTCGAGCGGCGCGAATGTTCTGGTTGCCGGAAGCTCCGTTTTTAACAGTCCCAACGCCGCCCGGGCGATTGCGAACCTCCGTTTAGCCGCGGAAAGGGCGTTTATTTAATGTATAACAGACACGGCACGCTGTGTCCCAACGGTTTAAATTCCAGTCCCGGGGGTTCACCGCGCGCCGTGCTTAATGTATAATTATTGAATGTAAAAGCCGCTCACATCGTCAGCTTTTGGATGGCATCATCCTCCGCGAGAAGCCGCCAATGCTCCATAGTAAATTCGGCGTTCAGACTTGAGCTGCTGCTCGCGCTGCAAAACTCCGAAAGCAGGAACCTTAACCGCTGCTGCCAGCCGTCCGACGACACAATTAGCCTGTATTTTCCGTCCCATTCATACAGGCTGCTTTTCGGCAGCGCCTCTCCCGAGACCTCCACCGCCTCCGCGCACGATGTCAGCGCGTCGAGTGAATCAAATTCGTACGACAGCGTAAACTCCTTTTTAATTTGGAAAACATTCCTCCGTCCGGCTGTCCTGACACCTTCATCAAGGACGGTAAAATAAATTACGCACCCTCCCGAAGGCTTTGGGAGCGCCTCTATAAGCATTTTACCCGACGGGTCAATGTCCCGTCCGAGCGTCTGGCGAGCACGGTCGAGCAGCGTCCAGATAACGCGCCTTGTTTCTATGTTAGAATAGTCCATCCTTTCATAGGTTATATCAAGCTCCGACATGTCGTCCGTTGTCAGTTCGACGATAATTTTATTTTCCTGCGGCGCTTCGATTTTCAAGCTATCTCCCCCTTGCAAACCCCCGATTTCATCGGTGGCTTTTTGCCTACTAATATAATATTATCGAACAGCTGTTTATGCAATGAATAAATTATGGAATCCTATCCGGAGGTGACGATTTGGCAGTCAAGACGGTCATAAAGCCCGAAAAGCAGGAGAGGTCAATTTATTTCGACCTGCTCGTTATGCTTTTGCTTCCGGCCGTAATGGCGTGGTACTACTACGGCGGCACTGTTCTGCGTCTTGTCGCTGTCTGTATGCTCACGGGCGTTTTGTGTGAGTCCGCCGGGTCGTTTGTCATGCGCTGTCCGCGTGATTTAGGCGATTGCAGCGCACTGTTCATCGGCGCCGCCACGGCGCTCATGCTGCCCGCCGACTTTCCCCTGTGGTCTGCCGCCGCCGGTGTAGCGTTCGCCGTCATCGCCGTCAAGCTGCCTTTGGGCGGCACCGCCTTTTCGCCCTTCACGCCCGTCGCCGCCGGTTTTTCCTTTATGTGCCTGTGCTGGCCCGACAGGATATTCGATTATCCCGCCCTTGACACCGGCGCCGGTTATGTAAATGGCTCGTCGCTGGCCGGGATGCTCTCCGTCAACACAGCCATCCGTCCCAATTCCATCAATGTTTTCGATATCCTCACCGGCAGTGTTCCGGGAGCCACCGGAGCTACCTGCATTGTGGTTCTGCTCGGCTGTGCCGCCTATCTCGGTTTTAGGCAGCGTGCGTCGCTCGTCAACTCGGCTGGTTTTCTTGCCGCGTGCGCCGTCATGGCGCTGCTGTTTCCGAGGGTCTATTCCGACCATGCACGGCTCGTTTCGCTGCTCATGGAGCTGTGCTCCGGCCTTTTAATATTCGCCGCCGTATTTCTTGTCACCGACCCCGCCACATCTCCCGAGCGGCCGCGCTACCGTTTTATTTACGGCGCGTTCACCGGCCTTGTCTGTATGCTGCTACGCTATTTCGGTAAGTTTGAGGAAAGCGTCTGCTTTGCGATTCTCATCACCGACGCCGTCTGGCCGCCGCTTGAGGAACGCCTCCTGCGCCGTGAAAAGAAACGAACCCTGCGTAAAAAGGTTCGGCAGCGCTCAAAAGCGTCCGCCTCCCGCGGAAAGGAGGCTCCCGGCAATGCCTGACAACAAAAAGACGCTGACACCGTCAAAGGTACTGCTGTTCGGCACCGTAATCAAAAACCCGATTCTCGTTCAGGTCATCGGGCTTTGTCCTGCCGTAGCCGCGTCGTCGAGCCTGACAGTCGCACTGCTGCTCTCGTTCGTCACTACCTTTTTACTCATCATCTGCGAGGTTTTGGCGTCGGCTGTGCTCAAGCCGCTTTCAAGCTGGTTCCGTGTCGCGGTTTATATGATTATAGGCTTGCTTTTCGTCTGTCCGCTGATGTATATTTTAGACGGCGCTGGTTTCGATGTCGTCAGCAACGCCGGGATATATCTACCACTGATGGCCGCCAACTCCGTCGTGGCGCTGCGGTGCGAGAAATTTGCCGTTAAGCGTAGCGTTGCGTTAAGCTTTTACGACGCGTTCGCGACAGGTCTGGGCGTGTCGGTGGTGCTTATTTTGTCCGGCTTCGTCCGCGAGCTGCTCGGCACCGGCACCATAGCCGGTCATGCCGTCTTTGAAACAGCGCCTGTCCCCGCGCTCACGATGCCGTTCGGCGGCTTCATCGTGCTGGGCTTTTCAGCTGCGTTCTTAAAGTGGTTTATCTCCGTTTTCCTTGCAGAGTATTCGCACGATATGGTGTTTAAAATTAAAAAGACCTCCGCGAAGCGTCCCTCACGCACGCCAGAAAAGGCGGTGCGCCCCGTTTCTCCAACTCAAAAAGGCGTTCTCCCGCCGACGGAAAGACCTGTTAAAAAATCTGTCGTAAATTCTTCAGGCAAGCGTAGCACCATCCCGGTGGAAAAGGAAAGCTTCGCGGATGTGTTTTACAACAGCATGTCCGATGATATTTTTACCGA
>CAZDWM010000131.1:0-6247 GCA_964509145.1 uncultured Eubacteriales bacterium
AGCGCGGCGC
Organism: uncultured Eubacteriales bacterium; assembly: GCA_964509145.1. Classification (GTDB taxonomy): domain Bacteria; phylum Bacillota; class Clostridia; order Oscillospirales; family Acutalibacteraceae; genus UBA1425. Next base: position 11 of record CAZDWM010000131.1, read on the forward strand.
GTATGTTGTCTGGCTTGTGTAGTAAGGCTGACTTATAATTTGTTTTTCCTTGTCATTGAGACCCTTGCCCGCCTGATACCGAGCAATCAGTTCATCGGGGGTAGGAAAGTCGGACAAAGGAATTTGCCGTTCCAGACCGGTCAGAAAGTCATGCTCATAAAACGCATCACCGTTGGAACTGTATGCAAAAGGCACATCAAGCATCCGTGCGTAGGTCATAGCCTGTTGTAAACCATGCGATACTGTATGATTGTTTTCCTTGGCTTCGACTATTGCTATCGGGTTATTCGCATTGATATATAGAACATAATCGGCCTTCTTCGGCTTTTCACGGATTACAACATTGCCCTTGAGGTTGATTTTGCCGTCAGTGATTTTTGTCTCCATAGTAATACGGTCAAGGTTCCATTTTGCGGTTATTGCCGGAGTGATAAACTGTAGCTTAATATCTTCTTCGGTCATCTGTTTTTTGTCAATCACGATTTATCGCCCCTTCTTCGTCCGGCAAACAATCCATTAGCCATATTACGCTTTCAGCCTTGTGTGTCTAAAACTTTATAAGTTATAGAATAGCACAAATCCTAAAATAATACAATATTTTACATATTAAACAGCTTCATGTGAACCTATAAAAACGACGGTAACGAGGTAACAAGTAACGAAAAGGATTCATGAGCATTTTCTTCTATACAATTACAGCTTCAGCCAGAGCGTGTACTCGTTAAAATCGAGTTTACCAGCTTCAACCGACTCGCGTTTTTCTGTAGCCTCTCTTTTCCACTGTTCAAAGGCATCCTTTGTAATGTTTCGGCTGCGAATCCGAGCGTAGTGCGTCTTGTACGCTTTGCGGTAGACGGCCATAAGGCTCTCTCCGCCTGTGAGTCGTTTTTCATAAGTGCGCGATTTTCCGATTTCACTGCACGGCCTGGTTTCGCTGGAAGCGATGCGATCACAGTATTCCATGTTGCCTTTTTCGAGAATGAAATAACGCCCACAGTTTTTACAGCGTTTAATGCGTATATCCTCCCGCGTCATTCCGTAGACCTCCAGCTTCAGCAGGTCTTCCAGCGTTTCGGTGATATAGGTGCGGCGCTCACAGTCTTCCGTTAGCTGCTCCGCCGCCGTGAGAAGCGTCTGTATGCAGTCCGGTGCGGGAAGTGCCGGATTTTTCTGCATTTCCGAAATGCTTTCATAAGTAAGTGCCGCAGTCTCCTCGTCAAAATCAAGACCGGCTATGATACCGGAAAAGTTCTGAGGACGCAGCACATTCTGTTCCATTCGTGTTTCTAATATTGGTGTATATTCCCCACAGTACAACAGACCGTAAACCGCAATCCGCTGTTTGGCTGTTAACTTTGCAAAATCGGGACTCGTATTGTCCAGCGTTACAAATACCCATGTGGAAATATTATACTGCAACTCGAAAAGCGACCCGAACACCCGCTCATCCATAATCGGCGCAGTTTCCAGCCAATGCTCGACATTTTTTTTACCGAGATACTTACCCGTACAAATCAATTTTAATAACCGCGTCTGCAGTTCCTCGTTATCTGGGAACTGCTTTTTTACATATCCGGCAAAAGCGGCGTTAATCTCCGCGCTTGCGTTTGCCGGAACGGATGAGAAAAACGGATGTATTGCAAACAGCTCTTCGAAAATGCGCTGCAAAACAATAGGATCGCCCATTACGCTGTTTTCCGGATGCTGGATATCAATGCAGCTCAGATAGCTTTGCGCATACGCCTCAATTCTGGAAATATTCGCTTCCAGAAAATAAAAGAGATATTCGTGAGTTTTAGGGATCATCTTCTCCTCGCTGACTATAATATAGTCTTCATTGCCATATTCGAAGTCCATCCCAAGGTTTAAAAAGGTAGCTGCCATGTTCATTTCCTCCTAAGATTGTCATGTTAGACACTTAATCTATTCATATCATAACAGGTAATTGTCTAATTGTCAAGTATTTAGACAGTTATATTTAAATTAGACTGATTTATTTTTAAATAACGGTTGACATGTGACTGTTGATATGATAGAATAGTCACTGTGGAGATATATAAGTGTCTATTTGAGAGGAGCGTAAGCATGATTATTGATAGTATCAGGGAAGCAAGGGCGGCTGCTGATGTTGTGCGTGACACGAAACGCGCGATTCAAAACGCCGGTGGTCTGCGCGGGAGCGCGCGGTTTGGTCTCGGCGCCCAAAGAAGCGGTTACGGCGACCCTGTCGCGGAGGCCGTATTGCTTCGGGAGCGGCTGCAAAAGAAACTCGCGGAACAGGAGCAATATGCCGGCGTCTGCCATGAACGCATGATGGAGGAGCTGCAGAAGATACCGAGCGCCGTTACGCAACAAATCTTTCTGCGGCGTTATTATGACGGCTGTACATGGGGTATTGTAGCCCGACGGGTCGGGCTTGGCATACAGGCTGCAAAGATGCGGCATCAGCGTTATTTGGAAACGGAGGGCAGAAATGATGCGGCATAAGGAAAACATGACAGGTGGTAATGGATAATGGATAACAGCGAGTTTTTTCAGGCACTGTTTGAAAAATGCGAGGGCTGCGCGGTATCCCTTATGACTTTGCCCGGCAAACAGATTACACATTATATGAGAAGGAAAACGCCGATGTTATTCCCTTTACACGAAGCATCAACCGAATCGGCTGGTTTGGCAAGGAGTTTTATCCCTGCGCTGTCCAAGGCTTTGTCGTGTACGAGGATGAAGGTTCCGACGGCGAGGGCATCGTGCGGAGTATCTGTGAGCACGGCGATTACAAGCTGTGGCTGGAAACTGCCGGAACTTTGCGGCAGTCTCTCTTTGCCAGAGCGCAAATGGCAGCATCGTATGCGTCCCCGTTGCTGGAACCGCTGCAAAGCCGCGTTATTATTCTGCACCTTTGGCATTCTTCCCGCAGCGGAAAGACAGCGGCGCTGAAGTTTGCGCTTTCCGCATGGGGAGATCCGATGAAGCTTATGGGTAATTTCAACAGCACGGCTGTCGGCATTGAGCGCAGAGCCGGTACGTTGAAGCATCTGCCCCTTGGCTTGGACGAACTGCAGGTGCTGAATGAAAAGCGCCTGTCTGCGGCAATGATCGTCTACTCTCTCGGCAACGGCTACGGCAAGACCAGAGGCGCGAAAAACGGCGGTTTGCAGGATGTTCCCACATGGCGCAACTGCATTATCTCCACGGGCGAACAGCCGCTGAGCAATGAAAGCTCTATGGACGGCATCGACAGCCGTGTGGTGGAGCTTTACGGCCCGCCGATAGAAGACCCGGAGTTCGGCCGCAGAGTTCACCAAATCAGCGAGAGCAACTATGGTTTTGCCGGGAAAAGGTATATTGAATACCTAATCGAACAGGTTCTTCCGCAGAAAGGTAAGCTGAAAGTTGACTTTGACAAGCTGCGCGAAGAGATGAAAGCGCATTTCGACATCCTGAGTCTCGGAGATCCCGGCGTTCATCTGGATAACATCGCTGTATTGGCTCTAGCGGATGAATACGCAGGACTGTCCATATTCGGACTGTCCGAGGTACAGGCGCATAAGGAGGCGCTGCAGTTTGGCATTTCACTTCTGACGAACGCAAAATCTCTGGAAAAAGAGGATGTGGTCGAGCGTGCGTGGAACTTTGTAAAGGACTGGGTCGCTGCCAACCGAAAGCGGTTTTCGCAGGAGTCCATTCCGTGTTGCGGCATAATTGAGCCGAACCATGTTTATATTATCAGCACCATTTTGCGTCAGGCACTTGAGGAAAACGGGTTTTCATACACCAAATGCATCAAGGGCTTTCAGGAGCGCGCGTATATTGAAACAGTCGTGGATTCCGAAGGCAAGCGGCGCTCACAGACACAGAAAAAGATTCAAGGCGTAAACGTCCGGGCAATCTGCGCCAATGTATCTGTTGCCAACGCCATGCCGGCGGAGGAGGAGTTCCTGGGTGACCCGCGAGTCAGCCGCTGACAACGCAAACAGCCTGTTGAGAGACGCGGTAACCACAGTAACCGCGTTTTTTGAGAGACACTCAACTATATATATAAATAATACATGAGGGGGTAAAGGAGATGGTGTTTTCAGCTTTCCTATATGAAGTATATATATAGTGGTTACTAAGGTTACTATGGTTACTTTATTATGATGGTCTTGCTGCAGCAAGGCTTTTTTCATTGCATCCGGGTAGCCCGTGGCAAAGATGAACGGCTACCCGTGGTTACAAAAACAACTAATTTACAACATGAAGGAGAGAAATTTCATAAAAAAATCTGTTAAGACCTTGATGCCCATTCCTGAGAACTGCATTGTACTGATCAGAGAAACCACTTCCGGTGGGCAAGCGCGGCTATCTCAGGAGAAGAATGGTTACGATTTTCGTCTGGCTGAGTATACCGACGGCACCACCGCACTCTACCGTGTCTACCCAGGCGGGGGCATCGACCTCGACGAGGAGAGCGTTCTGGTTCGCAAAATGTACTGCCTGCACTGCGGCGAACAACTGAATCCGGCATTGGATGCAGCCACCGGCGTCCCCGACCCATATGATTACTACTGCGCCGCTTGTGGGCGCTATATTGAAATCAGCAAGGAGGATGAATTACTATGAGAGAACCGCTTTGTATTAAACAGATCATGCCCATCGCGGATGGGTTTACCGTCCTATCTTCTGTTGAGGATGAAAACGGCAAAACGAGTATGGAGGATTTTACGAAGGACGGCTGGCATTATCTATTCGCACTGGTTGACGGCGGCGAATGGGATGATGATTATGTCGCTATCTACGAGATGGATGAAACAGGTTGTGGAGAAATTGATGGAGGTGTCTATCGTATCGTACCCAAATGCAAGTGTCCCAACTGCGGTCTTGAGATGAGTCCACATTGGAATTACTGTTCGGAGAAGCATTTGTCATACACCTGTTCATGCGGTGCAAGAAGCGATGTAAACACGGCATAACAGTACCAGAAAAGTATGCTGATTCTTAAAAGTTCCTACTCTTTGCAACATATTACAACGCCCTGCAATATTGCATTAAATATCGGGTGTGATAATATATAACCAGAGAAGTAAATACAGGAAGCCTTGTAGGAGAAATCTTACAGGGCTTTTACTTTATCCGAATGGAGGTGACTGCTGTGCCGAGAAAGCCAAAGAAGCCGTGCGGCTACCCCGGCTGCCCGAAGCTGACGGACGGCAGTTACTGCGCCGAGCATCAAAAGGCTGTGGACAGACACTATAACCGTTACGAACGCGACCCGGTGAGCAGCAAGCGTTACGGCTCCGAGTGGCGAAAAATCCGCGGGGCGTACATCAGTCAGCACCCGCTGTGTGAGGAGTGCCTTAAGCAAAGCAGATTGACCCCAGCCTCGGAGTGTCATCATGTCCGTCCGCTTTCTGACGGCGGGACGAACGATGAAAGCAATCTCATGGCGCTGTGTAAGCCGTGCCATTCCGCGATCACCCTTGCGGCAAACAACAAAAACCGCTCAAAAATATGAGCGGCACATTTTTCAGAACAGGTCGCTGTGACTTCCCGTGCGGGTCAGCGTAAGTGTAAGTATGGTTTTTTCAATCTTGTATATCAAAAGCCAATCGGGATTTATATGACATTCCCGATGCCCTTCATAATTGCCCGTCAACGCATGGTCTTTATACTTTTTGGGCAGTGGCTTTTCTGCGCAAAGAAGTTCGACGGTAATTTCAAGCTGTTTTGGGTTACACCCGCGCTTGACCGCCGATTTGTAATCCTTTTTGAATTTTGCGGAGTATCGAATTTTAAGCATTCAAGTCCTCCATAAGCTCCGCGACGCTGTTAAATGTTTTGCTGAGATTGCGGTTGTTGTTTACGTCATCAATCGCAGCAAGCGTTTCTGCGTTGTGTCTCTCCAGGCGAAGTTCAAACGGAATGCCACCGAAACGGACGCACTGGCGCAGGAATATATTCATCGCGGTCGATGTGTTCATTCCAAGCTCTGAAAAAATGGCGTCGGCTTTGTGTTTCAAATCTTCGTCGACGCGAATATTTAAGTTGGTTGTGTTAGACATATTATCAACTCCTTTATTAACAGTATATCATATTTTATGCGTATGTCAACACAATATACATTGTTTCAATATTATTGCTTTACAATGTCATTACTTGTAACCCCAGGGGGCGGTCATTATCCCTGCGTAGAATTATATTTTCAGCGGGTGCAGGGTGCCGTGTAAAAATTCGCGTAAGTTTTCGGGGTAATAGGGC
>CAZDWM010000132.1:0-6199 GCA_964509145.1 uncultured Eubacteriales bacterium
CAGGATGTTATTAATGAAGCTGCGGATGCTATATGGTCGGCAATTCATAATCAAAACGATCCCTGCCAGCTTAATCCAAATCCGAATATAGAAAAGATCAGCAGCGCTCATGTTGTTTTCGATAAGGTTAACAAGTATTTATGGGGCTTTAAAGAAAATCTTACAAGCGACGGCAGCTTCATGTCCTACATTCAGCGCGTAGGCACAGGATACATCAACATCTTGCGCTCACCGAACGGTTATGGAACTGGTGCAGTTGTCAGGCTCATTAACGATGATGTGGTTCTTAAACAATACACGGTTATTGTATTCGGTGATATTGACGGAAACTCGAAAGCCGATGGGACAGACGCCAATCTTGTTTATGCGCTCAACGCCGACCTCATTGAGCTTTCGAATCTGAGTCAGGCCCAGCAATACGCGTGCGACGCCAACAACGACGGCAGAGTAGACGTTGACGATTATACATTGCTTGTTCAGGCAGGTCTGCTGAAAACGACGGTCAACCAGAGAGGCGTATAAACAACAAAACAACATTTAAAAATCCGCCCCCTGTAATAAGGGGGCGGATAGTTTTTAGCGGGTAAATATCATTTTCGTGTTGAACTGAGCGCCTTTCTGAAAACGATAAAATAAATCACGAGAAACGCTATCCAAGAAAACAGAACGATTTCGGGCAGGATGGAAACAGAAAAATGACGCCATTCCGTGCACGAGCTGTCGCCGATGAAAAAGTATATAATCATTTGAAGCGTCAGTAAGCAGGGGAGCGCCCAGAGGTAAAACATGAAAATACCGGGCTTTTGAAGCTTCGCACCGAACACAACGGCGATGAGGATGCAGGGCACGATGGCGGCGGCGAATATCAATGCAACTTCCGGCAGTAGATTAATGCCGGTTGTATCCGTTAGACGACTGATTATGGCGCGTGCGGGCGAGATGCCCATGCAGAGAAGTATCGTTAGAATAAAAGTAACAGGCGCTTCAAAGCGGCTGTATCGCTGCGAGTTATCGAGCACACAGGTATTATCGAGGTTATGACGGTATTTTTTAAGCAGATGCAGTATATAAACTGTCAGTAGGAAGCCGGAAATGAAGCCGGTGGAATATTCCCACAGTGTCCAGCCGTTTGCTGCAAGTATCGTATTAGGATTTGGGTTTTGCATGTGATATCCGCCGCTACCGAAATAAAGAATTAGGTCAGCCGCTAGAATAGAAAAGGCAAATACCGAACTTACAACGGTCATAATCCGTGCGGTGACCTTGTCTTTGAAAGCAAACCTAACGGTAAGCGCCAAGCACAGTGTGCGTATTGCCGAGGAAATGCTCTTGACACTCGCGAAATAGTTTCTGCCTCCTATAAAATCCTTCGACCAGGTAAAATCAAATATGTGCGTCAAATGCGCATTATATACTGTTATGTCAAGTCCAGACTGGGCGAGCCCGTATTCAAAAAGGCTTTCAGCCTGCGGTTGAACGAGCCTTAAAATATACGGCGACACAAACGCGCGTGTAAAATAATCAAAAGCAAAAAATAAAATAAGAATAACGGCAAAATGCCATAACTTATAGGATTTACCGCTAAAGGAAAGACCTACAAAGAAAGCGAACAGTGTCGCAAGCCCAAAGCCCATGACCAGCATGATAAAGGCACCCGAAAGCGGCGTGACTTCAATTAGGGATTTATCAGCGATGTCAACTCCGGGTATGTATCCGATAATTTGCATGTTCAGCGTACCCCATGCCGGCGCGGTAAACATGAAGGCGCCGGCGGTAACGCCGAGCAGTGCGGCGGTCAGGCGCTTTGCCCCACCCGACAACACGATTAAAAACATCATGTAAAAGAAGCCGACGCATAAAAGCCCCCACAGTGAGCCCCAGCCGGTTGAGCCGCGAACCTTCCAGAAGATACCCGTAAGCAGGGCGCCCATCAGCACAGCAGCCGCCTTGAAGGCGGCTGACATAGGCTTGGCAGCCTGCACCTCGCCGGAAATTGAATTGTTCACTGTTATGACCTCCAAATATTATTTTCCGAACCAATAAGTAAACGAGCATTCGCCGCCGTTAATAAAGACCTCAATCGTTTTTGTATCCCTTAAAACGGCAATTTCACGAGCCTTGCCCTTAAAGGCTATTTTAACAGGGAATCGTACATCAAGGTCGACTCTGTTTTCGCTGACCTTTACAAGCGGGTCGCTGTCCGTCAACAAATGGGTGGCCTCGGCGACAGGAAAGGTTGATATGACGCCGTTTTCCACCTTGAGCTCGCGCGGAATCGAAAGCGCTCCGGCGTAGTCGGCACCCTTGTCAAGTTTCTTGTTCCAGCTGTAGAGCCAGCCGATGATAATCCGTCGACCTTTCGCGTCGAGGAAGGTCTGGGGCGCGTAAAAATGCGGTCCGACCTCGGGTGTGGCGAGGGAAAGCGGCGTAAGGCGGCGACCGTCAAAGTCGCCGTAAACGAATTGAGTTGTACGCGTCCGACAACCCATTTTGGAGAACATCAGAATGAATTTGTCGCCATAAGGGAAAAAGTCGGGGCATTCAACCGCATCGTGGTAGCTGTCCGACTCATACAGCGGGCCGACATAATCCCACACAAACAGATCGTCAGACTTAAAAAGCATCGCCTTGCCGACACCGTCCTTTACGGAGCCACACACCATATAATAAGTGCCGTTAATCAGCGAGACCTTAGGGTCGCGAAAGTCGGCGCTTCCGTCGTCGGGAAAATGGTCGATGACGGGGTTGCCCACATATTTTTCAAAATGAATGCCGTCGTCACTGAACGCCACGGACTGCGTCTGACCGAGCGTTTTTGAAACAGAAGTATAAAAAAGGTATAACCGGCCGTCCTTTTCAACGGCGCTGCCGGAGTAGCAGCCGCCGCTGTTTTCATACGGCATATCGGGATAAAGTGCGATGGGCAGCTCTGTCCAGTTGATTAAATCGTCGCTGACAGCGTGCCCCCAGTGCATACCGCCCGGAAAAGGGTAAGGTGTGCCGGGGGAATGCTGAAAGAAAGCGTGGTACTGTCCCTTAAAAAAAATCAGTCCGTTCGGGTCGTTCATCCAACCGCTTTGAGGTTCAAAATGGTATTTCAGTCTTTCAGGCATATAATGATTACCTCCTTTGACAAAAATAATGATATAACAAGTGTCATTCAGTTGTCAATAAGCTTTGGAACCGTTATTGCGAAAAATCGAACGGTGTGTTATGATTTTAATTAGAGGTGAGTTGAATTGTACAAAATATTGATAGCGGAGGACGACGAGGTCATCGCCTCGTCGGTTGCGGGGAGGCTCGAAAGCTGGGGTTATGAGGTTCACAGAGCGAGTGATTTCAGAAACGTCATGTCCGACTTTTTGTCGTTCAATCCGCATCTTGTATTGCTTGATATCTCGTTGCCTTTTTATAATGGCTATCACTGGTGCACGGAAATAAGAAAATTCTCAAAACTCCCCGTCATTTTCATCTCATCGTCCGCCGACAGCATGAATATTGTTATGGCGGTCAACATGGGCGGCGACGATTTTATAGCCAAGCCGTTCGACCTTGATGTCCTGACGGCAAAGGTGCAGGCATTGTTGAGAAGGACATTTGATTTTACAAGCGGCTCGGCCGTGATTGAAGCCGACGGCGTTGTGCTTGACACGGGCGACGCCACAATATGTTATAATAACGAACACATTGAACTGACAAAGAACGAATACAGAATCGCAGAGGTACTCATGCAGAATAAGGGCAAGGTTGTGTCAAGGGACATGCTGATGACAAAGCTTTGGGAAACGGACAGCTTCGTAGACGACAACACCCTGACGGTCAACATCACGCGCCTGCGGAAAAAGCTTGAGGAGCATGGGCTGAACGATTTTATTAAAACAAAAAAAGGTCTTGGATATATGGTGGTATAAAATGAAACTCTTTTTATCATATCTTAAGCTGCATGTAAAGAGCCTTGTATTGTTTACGGCGTTTTCATCAATCTTTGCGGTTGTCTTTTATCTTTACTCGCTGCCTTTCGAGGCGGTAGTATACTCGACGGTACTATGCGCGGCGACGGGTGCGGCTGTAATGATCGTCAGCTTTTTCAGGTTCAGGGAAAAGCACAGGGGTCTGCAAGAGCTTGAAAAAACTATAACCGTTTCGCTCGACGGTCTGCCGGAACCGAAAAATATCATGGAAGAGGATTATATTTCAATAATAAACGCGTTATTTGAAGAAAAGCGCAGGGCACAATCCGAAAAATCGGCGGCCGTGTCCGACATGACCGATTATTTTACTCTTTGGGTGCATCAGATAAAGACGCCGATAGCAGCCACACGGCTGATTCTCCAGAGCGGCGCGGCGTATGCCGAGCTTGACGAGCAGCTTTTCAAAATCGAGCAGTATGTTGAGATGGTTATGACATTTCTTCGCAGCGATATGAGCACAAGAGATTACGTGTTCAACCACAGCAGGCTTGACGGCATAATCAAGGGCGCGGTTCGAAAATATGCGAAGCTATTCATCCGAAAGAAGCTTCCGCTTGATTACGGTGAAACCGATTTGGTGGTTCTGACGGATGAGAAATGGCTTTCGTTTGTTATAGAGCAAATTCTTTCAAATTCAATCAAGTACACAAGCGAAGGTAAAATATCAATTTACGCCTTAGGTAAAAGCTTGGTCATTGAGGACACGGGCATCGGTATTGCCCCCGAGGACTTACCGCGCGTGTGCGAAAAGGGTTACACAGGCTACAACGGCAGAGCAGACAAGAAGTCTACCGGAATCGGACTTTACCTGTGTAAAAGGATTCTTGACGGGCTTTCTCACAGCTTTCGAATTGAATCGGAGCCGGGCAAAGGGACGCGGGTTATCATCGGCTTTGATACGGTCAATACAACCTTTGAGTAGTGACAACTATGGGTAACATGACAAAAACGTAAGGTTCAAGGGGAAAATGTAAGCCAAAACGATGGTTGACGTTTTCCCCCTTTGGTATACTGGGGGCACAAAACAAAAGGAGGCATTCATATGTCTATGTTAGAGGTAAGTAACCTCAAGAAAATTTACACAACCCGTTTCGGCGGAAACCGTGTGCAGGCGCTCTCAGATGTCAGCTTTACCGTCGAACAGGGGGAGTATGTCGCGATTATGGGAGAGTCAGGCTCCGGTAAAACAACGCTGCTCAACATAGTCGCGTCGCTCGACAGACCGACGAGCGGCGAGGTGAAAATCAGCGGTAAAAGCCTTGCGGATATCAAGGACAGCGAGCTGGCCGCGTTTCGCCGTAAAAGGCTCGGCTTCGTCTTTCAGGATTTCAATCTGCTCGACACGTTTTCAATCAGGGATAATATTTTCCTGCCCCTCGTCCTTTCAGGCAAAGGACATAACGAGATGAACGCGCGGCTTGAGCCGCTTGCGAAAAAGCTCGGTATTGAGGATATTTTGAACAAGTTCCCTTATGAGGTCTCCGGCGGTCAGAAGCAGAGAGCAGCCGTGGCGAGAGCCGTCATCACCAACCCGGATATATTACTCGCGGACGAGCCGACCGGCGCGCTGGATTCGCACGCGTCAGACAGCCTTTTGAAGCTTTTCGCGCGGCTTAATTCAGACGGTCAGACAATCCTGATGGTGACACACTCCGTGAAGGCCGCAAGCTCGGCAAAACGGGTGTTGTTCATCAAGGACGGTATGGTTTACCACCAGTTGTATAAAGCGAATATGTCAAACGAGCAGATGTTCCAGCGGATATCCGACACACTGACAACCATAGCAACGGGCGGTGAGCGCGATGCGTAGTTCGTTATTTCCGAAGCTGGCGGCTCAAAACATTAAAAAGAACATCCGCTTTTTTCTCCCTTTTATGCTGAGTGCGGCGGGTACGGCGGCGATGTTCTACGTTATGTGTGCTATTAAATATAACGACGGCGTGATGAAAATGCGCGGGGCGCAGCAACTGTCAACTGTGCTCGGTATGGGTACCGCCGTTATTGCGGTTTTTGCGTTTATTTTTCTGTTGTATACTAACAGTTTTCTGATGAAGCGTCGGAAAAAGGAGCTTGGTCTTTACAGCGTGCTCGGTATGGAGAAAAAGCACATCGGCATCGTGATGCTATTTGAGAACCTGTATGTCTACCTCATCAGTACGGCTTCGGGGCTGTTGCTCGGAATATTGTTTGACAAGCTTGTGACGCTGCTGCTGTGTAAGCTGATGCAT
>CAZDWM010000133.1:0-5535 GCA_964509145.1 uncultured Eubacteriales bacterium
GGCTCTAAGCTGAGCATCGCGAGAATTATCCTCAGCGTAATTCCCATACCGCTTTTGTTTTTACCGCTCGCAAACATTGCCTTTAACGCGCCTTTCATCTCGCAGACTTCGTCAATAAATGCTCTGACGTTTTACAAGGTTCTTTCAAGCCTTGATTTCGGCGCGGTTATAAACCTGTTCAGCTCCGACATACTCGGGAAAACGTTCATCTGCTACGCCGTTTCTCTGGTGACCGTTCTTCTTTCGTTCTTAATGGTTTTTGCACATTTGGTTTTACTTTTCCTTTCCAGCTCGCCTAAGGGCAAGGCAAGGAATTATACATTAAACGCGCTGGCGATTATTTTTGTCATCACTTCCGCCGTATCATACACAATGTTCGCAAACGGCATTACATCGACATTTCCGGCCATAATAAGCGGAAAGCTCAGCTTCGGTGCCTTAACATATTTCTTGGCGATTCTGCTGTGCGTGTTTATCAACGTTCTTGTTTTCAGAAAGAACGTCGAGGTAAAATACAAGCAAATCTATGTAGGAGGCATTCCGTCAGAGGAATATTTCCAACTCGTATCCGACGGTGTGCCGCTTGCGGACATCAGAAGCGAAATGGCTAAGAGGTCGGCTGCCAAGGAAGCCGAGGCCGCCGCGAAGAAGGCCGCCGAGGAAGCAGAAACCACAGCGGTGTGCGAACCGGAAACGGTTACAAAATAAAAATAATTTAAATATGTATCGGGGCTGCTTTCGCAGCCCCGATGTTTTTAACCGACTGCGGCGGTGTCGTCGGCGCCTATGCCGAGGCTGACCGAAAGCCCGCGGTTGACCCTGTCCATGTCCCGGACGTCAAGGTTGCCCATCTTTTCCTTTAGCCTGCGCTTGTCGAGCGTTCGAACCTGCTCGAGCAGGACAATTGAGTCCCGTGCAAGACCGCAGCCGTCGGCGTTGACCTTGATATGTGTAGGTAAGTTGGTTTTCATGCTCTGACTCGTTATCGCGGCCGCGATAACGGTCGGGCTAAACTTGTTGCCCACATCATTCTGGACAATTAAAACAGGACGGATGCCGCCCTGCTCCGATCCGACGACAGGACTGAGATCGGCATAATAGATTTCTCCGCGTCTGATAGTCATGTTAATCATCTCCGAATAATTTGTGCCGGCAACATTATTTTTGCCCCGCAACGGAGAGATTAAACATGCGCGCGTAAAAATTATTCCGCTTTTCCTGTTGTTTCTTCAGGCAGTACCATAAAATTCGAAAAAGTGATAAAAAGATTTTGAGATGGAATGCTGACGGTGTCGATGAATCCCGTTTCAGCGTTTTGTACAACGGCAATACTCGCACCGCTTTCGTCAATAAGCGCGTATTCCCACCCGGAGGCGGTCTTGCCGACAGTGATGTCGGCGTCAACAGTCAGCTTTTTAAGCGCGTCAAGCAACAGCTTGAACACTGCCGTGTCGGGAAATTTTGAATAGTCGACATCAAGCTTCATATCGCCGTAGGACAGGGTTCCGCCCTCGCTGCCGAAACGCAGCGTCAAACCTTTAAGTGTTTCCGGCGTGAGGATAATGATTTCAGTTATTCCGTTGAGGTCGCGGACGATGGACGCCGTTATTTCACCGTCGTCCTTTTTAATACGCATGTCCGAGGAAAAATGAACCGGCACTGTCGGAGGGACAGCGCCGGAAAACGGATTATGGTCGCAAGCGGTTAAAACAAATAAAAACAGGACGGTTAAAACGCAGGTAAACCGTTTCATATAAACACCCTCTACTCAAATTCTGAAAGCACCTCCGGCAGTTTGTCGAGGCAGTCGGATGGTGTCATGCCCCGCTGCGAATACCGTTTGGCCGACGCATCTCCACAAAGGCCGTGGATGTATACCCCGGCTTCGGCGAAGTTGTCAACGCCCTGCGCGGCGAGGCCTGCAATGATGCCCGCGAGCAAATCGCCGCTTCCACCCTTCGCCATACCGGCATTACCGGTCGTATTGATAAAGACGGATTCACGACCGTTTTTCGCGACGATGGTGTTGGCACCCTTTAAAACAAGTGTAATGCCATATTCGTCGGCAAACGCCTTGGCAGCCTTAACACGGTCTTCCATAATTTCGGCGACGGACAGCCCTGTAAGGCGCGCCATCTCTCCCGGGTGAGGGGTGAGAACAAGCGGCGCATGTGCTTCCTTCAATATGTTTATGTTGCGGCTGACCACGTTTAGACCATCCGCGTCAAGGATAACGGGACAATCGGCGTTTTTTAAAACGGCTTCGACGACAGCGGTTACACCGCCGCTCTGACCGAGACCGCAGCCGAGGATAACAATGCTGCATTTTTTTAATTCGTCAAGCAGTGGCGGGATGGCGGCGTCGGTAAATGTACCCTGCTTGTTTGAAGGTAACGGCAGAAGCGGCGTTTCGGTGAGCTTTGCGCCCAGTGCAGGATAGGCACAGTCGGGGAAGGCGGCGAACACAAGCCCCGCGCCGGAACGGACGGCACCCATAGCGGCGAGATAGGCGGCACCGACGTAGCTTTTACTTCCGCACACGCTAAGCACTCGTCCGTAGTCGCCCTTGTTCGAAACAGGGTTACGTTCGGGCAGCATGTTACAAATGTCGTTATCGTTATATATATAGGCATAAAACGGCGCGCTCTCATAAAAGGTGTCCTCGACGCCAATGGTAGCGACGATTGTTTCACCGCAAAATCGCCGGTACAGCTCAAGTATATGGCAGGGCTTTAAAGCTGATATCGCAATTGTGACGTCTGCGCGAAAGGCGACGGACGGCTCTGATGTAGCGTCGCTTTCAACGCCGCTGGGTACATCAACGGCAATTTTTAAACCGCTACACGACGACATGACGGCAAACAGGTGATTTAAAGTGTCGTCTTGTTTAGATGAATAACCGATACCGAACACCGCGTCGACGAGTACACCGGAGTTTGTTATCAGTTTTTCAGACTTTTCCGGCTCAAGGATATAGTCCGTTACCTTGACGGGGAGACCGGAAAGCATTGAAAGCATTGTTTTAGCGTCCTGTGTCGAGGGTTTGCCCAAGGCGAGGACGATGGCGGGCGAATAGCCCGCTTCAAGGAGCTTACGGGCGATAACAAAGCCGTCGCCGCCGTTGTTGCCCTTGCCGCAAACGATAACAATGCCGATGTCTTTAAATGCGGATGTCAGCCGTTCGCGTATCGCACGGGCGCACGCGCTGCCGGCGTTTTCCATCAGCCTTGTGTATGAAATGCCGCCCTCGACGGCGAGGCACTCTGCGTCACGCATCTGACGCGATGTGTAAATCTTCATGAAATCATCTCCGTAAATGTTCAATATAAAGCATTAAATCAATTATAACACAAGCGCAAAAAAAGTTAAACAACACGGGGATATTTATTTCAAACATAGGGCATATCTATTATGTCCGGCACATTTAAGAGGCTATTTTACCTGCTTTTTACCCATTGCCAACCCTCTTTTTACTTAATGATTGACTTTTTTTGCTTTTGGTGGTAAAATTCATAATGTAGGCTTCTATATTGATTTCGTTTTTAGTTATTATGACAATGTCAGACAATTCATTACATAAATCGGGGTGTTACATTTGAAGGGCATTATTTTAGCCGGAGGCTCCGGCACACGGTTGTATCCTTTAACAATGGTCACCAGCAAACAGCTCCTTCCCGTATACGACAAACCTATGATTTATTATCCGCTTTCAACGCTCATGCTGGCCGGCATTCGGGAAATCTTGATTATATCGACGCCGGAGGATACACCTAAGTTTGAATCGCTCATGGGCTCTGGCAAGCAGCTTGGCCTGCGGCTTTCATATGCCGTTCAGGAGAAGCCGGAGGGGCTCGCGCAGGCGTTTATCATCGGCGAGGATTTCATCGGCGATGACAGCGTCGCGATGATTCTCGGCGACAATCTGTTTTACGGCAACGGTCTCGGTCACATGCTTCGCAATGCCGCCCGAAACGACGGCAGGGCGACAATATTCGGCTATTACGTCGATAATCCGGAGGCTTTCGGCGTCGTGGAGTTCGACGAAAACGGTGTCCCTGTCTCCATCGAGGAGAAGCCGGCTGAACCTAAATCAAATTATGCAGTGACTGGGCTATATTTCTATGACAACCGTGTGGTCGAATACGCAAAATCACTCACACCATCCAAAAGAAATGAACTTGAAATTACCGATATAAATAAAATATACCTCTCGCATGGCGACCTCGACATTCAGCTAATGGGGCGCGGCTTCGCTTGGCTGGACACAGGAACGGTTGAAAATTTAATGAACGCCGCGACGTTTGTACGCACCATAGAAAAGCTTCAGGGCATCAAGATATCCGCACCGGAGGAAATTGCTTATAACAACCGTTGGATATCAAAAAGACGGCTCATCGAGTCGGCGTCTAAATACGGCAAATCCGCTTACGGACAGCATCTCCTGCGCGTTGCCGAGGGTAAAATTCTTTATTCAACACGCCCCGGCGAGCGACCGCGATGGGGTCGTGAGGACGACAGCCAGTCCATTTATACGGAATAGACGTTTGTTGCCCTAAGAAACAGAGAGGATAAACCGGCTTAATGCCGGTTTCGTGATGATTTATGAATGCAATTGAAACGGGTCTTGACGGCTGCCTGATTGTCGAACCGCAGGTTTTCGGCGACAGAAGAGGCTGGTTTTACGAATCCTATTCAAAAAGCAAGCTTGAGGCTGTTGGTATATACGCCGATTTCGTTCAAGACAACCGTTCATATTCAACCCGCAAGGGCACATTACGCGGGCTTCATTGCCAAACAACACCCAAGGCTCAGGCAAAGCTCGTCAGCTGCACAAGGGGAGCGATTCTCGACGTCGCCGTAGATATCCGAAAAGGTTCGCCGTCTTATATGCAGTGGATATCCGTCGAGCTATCCGCCGATAATAAAAGGATGCTGTTTGTTCCGAAGGGCTTTTTACACGGCTTCTTAACGCTGACGGACAATGTTGAAATTTTTTATAAGGTCGACGAGATTTATTCGCCCGCGAACGACCGCAGCATACGTTACGACGATAAGTCCATCGGAATCGAATGGGGCGCGGTGTCGTCTGTGCTGTCCGATAAGGACGGCAATGCACCGTTTTTAGCCGACAGCGATGTTGAGTATTTTTACTGATTAATTAAATGGGAAGAGTCTGACAGATAAACTTTCAGCATTCTGCTAAAGGATGGTCACATTATATGAAAGTTCTTGTTACGGGCGCTGGGGGGCAGCTCGGACATGATGTATCCCGTGAGCTAAGCTTGCGTGGGATACAGTGCGTTGCCGCCGACAAGGATGTACTCGATATCACCGACGGTGAGTCGGTTGAAAGGTTCTTTTTTATCGAGAGACCGGACGCGGTGATACACTGCGCGGCTTATACCTGTGTCGATAAGGCCGAGACTGAGCGAGCGCTGTGCGAGGCGGTTAACGTCACGGGGACGTCTAATGTCGCGCGTGCTTGTGAACTGTGCGGCGCTAAGCTTTTATATATCAGCTCCGACTATGTCTACG
>CAZDWM010000133.1:5545-6185 GCA_964509145.1 uncultured Eubacteriales bacterium
CCGTCAACTTTTATGGCTATTCAAAGTTAGAGGGCGAAAAAGCGGCGGCACAGTGCTCAAAGCTTTATATCGTCAGAATATCCTGGGCGTTCGGTTCTAACGGCTGCAACTTTGTAAAGACGATGCTTCGGCTCGCGAAAAATGACGAGACGGTTAAAGTCGTTTCCGACCAGAAAGGTTCGCCGACCTACACGAGGGACTTATCCGTTCTTTTGTGCGACATGATAACGACGAACAAATTCGGTATTTACAACGCGTCCAACGAGGGTGTATGTACTTGGGCTGAATTTGCCAGTGAAATATTTTCCCTTTCGGGCGAGGACGTCAAGATTATACCCGTGACGACGGAGGAATACTCCACCCCCGCGACACGCCAGAAAAATTCCGTCATGTCTAAAAGAAGCCTCGATGAAGCGGGCTTTGGCAGGCTTCCCCATTGGAAGGACGCGCTTAAAAGATACCTCGCGGACGAGCTTTCAGAAAAAACTGTTCAGACAGTTTGACCGATTACTCATAACACAAGCCCTGTGCCAATAGAATTTAGTACACAGCATTTGGGGGTGGGTTATGAACACGGCAGATGAGCTTCTAACCTCCGGCAGCCGCGTTGTTGCCGGCACCGGTCTTGCGGAAGCGCTTG
>CAZDWM010000134.1:0-6171 GCA_964509145.1 uncultured Eubacteriales bacterium
CGCGAAGGACAACGGGCTTGAAAAGGTGTTCGTACACTGCCTCATGGACGGCCGCGACGTGCCGCCGACCTCCGGCATCGATTTTGTCACTGAGCTTCACAATAAGCTTGAGGAAATAGGCGTGGGCAGGATTGCCACAATCATGGGGCGTTACTACGCCATGGACAGGGAAAAGCGCTTCGAGCGCGTCGAAAAGGCCTATCGCGCGATGGTTTTCGGCGACGCTCCGGTGTTTGAATGCGGACGCGAAATGATGGAAAAATCCTATGCCGACGGCGTGTCCGACGAGTTCATCGTCCCCTGCCGCTCTGCCGACGCGGAGCCCGTTAAAGCAAACGACAGCGTCATTTTCTTCAACTTCCGCCCCGACCGCGCGAGGGAAATCACCCGCGCGTTTGTCGACGACGGTTTTAACGGCTTCGACAGAGGCGCTCGCCTCCCGCTTTATTACGTCTGTATGACACAATATGACGCGGATATGCCGAATGTGACTGTGGCCTACGAGCCCGACGGCATCGACATGCCGCTTGGCGCCGTCGTAAGCGCCGCCGGCTTAAAGCAGCTGCGCATTGCCGAATATACCAAGTACGCGCATGTCACGTTTTTCCTCAACGGCGGCGAGGAAACTGTTTATGCGGGTGAGGACAGGATTTTAATCGACTCCCCCGACGTCCCCACCTACGACCTTATGCCCGAAATGAGCGCCTACAAGGTAGCCGACACTGTTATTGAAAAAATCGAGCAGGATATCTATGACGTTATAGTACTCAACTTCGCCAACTGCGATATGGTCGGCCATACAGGCGTGTTTGACGCCGCGGTTAAAGCAGTCGAAGCGGTCGATACCTGCGTTGGCAGGGTCTGGGATGCGGTTAATAAAAAGGGCGGCGTCATGTTCATCACCGCCGACCACGGTAACGCCGATAAGATGTATGAGCCGGACGGCTCGCCCTTTACGGCGCACACCACAAACCCCGTCCCGTTCGCCGTGCTCGGCTATCCCTGCACGCTGCGTGAAGGCGGACGCCTTTGCGATATTTCACCGACCATTTTAAAGGTTATGGGGCTTGCGCAGCCGCCGCAGATGACAGGTCAAAGCCTGATTATCTAACATTTAACTTAAAAGGGGTTGTATATGGACTCAATATCCACCGTTAATATCGTTGCTGTTGCGATACAGGCGTTTGTCTGCCTCGTTTTTCCCGTTTTCGCGCTTGTTTACTGGCACAAAAAAACGAGTGTCTCTGTCAAGCCCGCGTTTATGGCGGTGGGCATGTTCTTCATCTTTGCTTTTATCCTTAAGTCAATCGTCAACTATTTCGTAATCGGGCTGGACTCCTCCGTTAAGGAATTCTTAACCGGCAACGCTTATATTAAGGCCGCTTACGTCGGTCTGGCCACAGGCGTTTTTGAAGAGATATCGCGCCTCGTCGGCTTCAGGCTTCTTGCGAAAAAAAGCTCCGCCCACAATCGCAGAACAGCCGTCACCTACGGCATCGGTCACGGCGGCTTTGAGATGTTCGCGGTCGTCGGTTTGGCGTCCCTCGCGTCGCTGTTTTTAATCGCCGTTTTTAAAATTATCGGTCAGGACGTCCTGCTCGCATATATGCAGCAGGATGCCTCCACAATGGATTCAGTTATAGAGCTGTTTTCATCCATGACGCCGTCCTATTGCTTCTTTATGACTTTGGAATGTCTGAGCCTGCTTGCCATTCAGATTTCGCTGTCGGTCATGGTGTTTGCCGCGCTGCGCGACAAGAAAAAACGTTGGCTGTTCCCCGCGGCGATTCTTCTTCACGCATCGGTCGATTTCCCAACCGCTCTCTATAGTGCAAATGTTATTCATAACATCGCCGTTGTCGAGCTTATCATTGCAGTCTTGGCCTGCCTGGCGGTTTATATCGGCTTGCGGGTTTACAAAGGTATTGCCGAGCCCGTCAACGAAACCACAAAAACCGCATCGGAGGCAAACAAATGATTGTTACCGTCATCGGCCGGGGGCACTCCGGCACACGCGCCATGTCTCAGACACTTTCCGACAGCGGCTTCTTTATGGGTGCGCCGCTCAATTCTTCATGGGATCTTGTTCCTCCCGAAAAAATGTACGAGGCGTGCCGCGTGTTCGGAAAATATGTCGGATATAACGGAGGTGTTTCGTGGGACTTTTCGAATGTGTTATCGATGGAGCCCGACCCCGCGTTTGTCCGTCTGATTGAGGATTATCTCGTCTCCGTTTTGTCGAGCGACGCCGTCAACAAGGGCTGGAAAATCCCCGAGACAACGCTTTGCTACCCATGGATTTTAAAAATGTTCCCCGATATCTTTTATATTCACTGGGTGCGCGACCCGCGCGACTCCATTTTGAGCGGTCATGTCACCGACGACCTGCACAGCTTCGGTATAGACTATCCCGCCACCGACGACATCCGCGAACGCCGCGCCTACAGCTGGAAGTATCAGCGTGAGCTGATGAAGGCCACTCCGGAGCCAAAACATCTCTTGAACCTTCGGTTTGAGGATATGGTTTTCGACCAGGACAAAACGCTGTCGAAGCTTGAAAAGTTTCTCGGCGTAACGATGGCTAAAATAGAAATGCGCCCCGACTCGGTGGGGCGCTGGAAGACGGACGATAATATCCATATGTTTGACTTTTTTATGTCGGACATCGAGGAATGCGGCTACGACTTGTAATGTTTCCAAATCTGCTTTACCTCGGCCATCAGGGCTTCGCGGTCGTTCGAAAGCTGACCGTCGAGCACAGCATCGTAAAGGCTTTGTAATATGTCACCGACTTCTCTGCCCGCCTCAATTCCGATGTTTATAAGATCATTGCCATTAACGGCAAGGTCTTTAAGCGATACACACGCGCCGTCGCTTTTTAGCTTTTCAATGAGCTGTCCGGCTTTTTCCGTTTCGTCAAGCGCCGCTTTGCCGTCCGGCTGCGCAAGCAGGCAGGCGGCTTTGAGCTTGACCAAGTCCTCCGCCGTTTCAACGGAGGTTTTAGAAATTATGCGCCTTAAAAACACTTCATCGGCTTTCAGCTCAACTCCGCAGTAAAGCGCAAGCGTCCGAACGTTTTTACGCGTCGTGTTGTCGGTCTTTAAGCGGTGCATCACCTTGTCGCAGAGTACGGCGCAGCTTTCGCCCCCATGTCCCCCGCCGACGCAGTGCAAAAGCGCGGCAAGGCGCAGCTCCTTTTCGGGCGTTACATTGCCGACCGCCGCCGCCGTATGCTCAAGCAGTCCGCTTTCACAAACGGCCTCAAGCTCCGGCAAAAACACGGACATTACATCACTGTATTCGCCGACAATCCTTCCCGCTCCAACGCCACACAGGAGCTTGACAAGCTCGGCATAAATCCGCTCGGCGGAAATGTTTTTAAGCAAGAAGCGGTTTTTATGAACGGCCTGTGCCGTTTTATTGTCTATATCAAAGCCGAGTACGGACGAAAACCTTAACGCGCGCAGAATGCGCAGTCCGTCCTCGCTGAACCTCGTGTCCGGGTCGCCGACGCAGCGGATAATTTTTCGCTCGACATCTCGCCTGCCGTTAAAAAAGTCGGCAAGCCCTATTTCGGGATTATATGCCATGGCGTTGACGGTGAAGTCGCGACGGGACAAGTCCTCCGAAAGCGCAACTGTGAAGCGAACCTCACTCGGGTGGCGGTTGTCAAGGTATTCACCGTCAACGCGAAACGTCGTAATTTCAATATTTTTACTATTAACGACAACAATCACCGTGCCGTGCTTTAGTCCTGTGTCGATGGTTTTATAATCGCTGAAAGTGTCGAGGATATCCCCCGGCAGCGCGTCGGTCGTTATGTCGAAGTCGTTAGGTTCAATGCCGCGCAGCGCGTCGCGCACACAGCCGCCGACGACATAACCCTTAAAGCCATGCGCTTCAAGACGCGACAGAACCGTCAATATTTCATCGGGAAGCTTCATTTCAAACATGCGGGCTTTCCTTTCTGTCTTAAATAATATTATCAATTGAAAGGATATTAAACATGATTAAGGGAGCGGTCTTTGACCTTGACCACACGCTATTTGACCGATACGCAACGCTAAGAAAAATTACGCCCGACTTTTGCAAACATTTTGATATGGCCGACGGGATGACCGTTGAAAAAGCCGGCGACATGCTTGAGTATGCCGACCGCCACTTTGTCCATATTGACTGGCAGAACGTCTTTGCGTATCTTAAAGAAAACGGCATGTTCCGCAATCCGCCGGTATATGAAGAATACGCAGAGTTTCTTTTTTCAAGCTTTCGTAAAACCGCCGTCGAATTCAGCTTCACAAAGCCGATGCTGACAAAACTACGGGACAGCGGGATTAAAACAGGGCTGATAACTAACGGAAAAAGAGAGTTGCAGCGTGTGAAACTCGGGCTTTTAGGGCTTGAGCCTTATTTGGACGAAATCCTCGTGAGCGGCGAATTCGGCATAGGCAAACCCTCCCCCGAGCCGTTTGTCGCCATGGCCGAAAGGCTGGGTTTAGCGCCCGGCGAGCTGGTCTTCGTCGGAGACCATCCGCAAAACGACATCGAAGCGTCACGCCGTGTCGGCTACACGCCGATTTGGATTAAAACAACCGGCACATGGATTTACCCCGACATTGAAAAGCCGCCCATCCAGCTCGACGACATCAGCGCCGTGCCCGATGTTATCGCGGAGCTTAACAACTGATGTCTTTTATTGTTACAATTTTATGAATTTTTCAAAAAACTCTTGAAATCTGGGATAATTTGTTTTACACTATATTAGCACTCGGCTAAGCTGAGTGCTAAATCTATATTCAAGGTGATTGTATATGAGGACAAAGCAATTCAAGGCGGAATCAAAAAGACTGCTCGACATGATGATTAACTCGATTTACACGCACAAAGAAATATTCCTGCGCGAGCTCATCTCAAACGCGAGCGACGCACTGGACAAGCTTTACTACCAGTCTCTTTCAAGCAACATCGGCGGACTAAACCGCAGTGAGCTGAAAATTCGCATTGATATCGACAAGGACAACCGCGTTCTTATAATAACCGATAACGGCTGCGGCATGACGCGCGACGAGCTTGAAAACAACCTTGGCACCATCGCAAAAAGCGGCTCGCTTGAGTTTAAAAACGGCAGCGAAAAGGTTGAGGACGTCGACATCATCGGTCAGTTCGGCGTCGGCTTCTATTCGGCGTTTATGGTAAGCGACAAGGTGGTTGTCGAAAGCCGGGCGTTCGGCAGCGACGAGGCGTTTCGCTGGGTTTCAAGCGGCGCTGAGGGCTATACCGTCGAGCCCTGCGACAAGGACGGACACGGAACCGTCATCACCCTCCACATCAAGGCGAAAACTGATGACGAAAATTACGACGAGTTCCTCGACGAATACGAGATTAAGCGCCTTGTTAAAAAGTATTCCGACTATATCCGCTACCCCATCGTGATGGACAGCGAGACGCGCAGCCTCAAGGAGGGTACCGAGGACGAATACGAAACTCTTGTTGAGGAAAAAACGCTCAACAGCATGGTGCCACTCTGGAAAAAGAACAAGAACGAGGTGACACAGGAGGAATATCTCTCTTTCTACAAAGAGAAATTCTTCGACTACGAGGAACCGGCCAAAATTATCCACTCCAAAACAGAGGGCAGCGCCACCTACAGCGCTCTGATTTATATCCCCAAACACGCGCCATACGACTACTACACGCGCGAGTTTGAAAAAGGGCTTCAGCTTTACAGCAGCGGCGTGATGATTATGGAAAAGTGCGCCGACCTGCTCCCCGACTATTTCAGCTTTGTCAAGGGGCTTGTCGACAGCGAGGACCTTTCGCTGAACATCTCGCGCGAGACACTCCAGCACGACCGTCAGCTAAAGCTAATCGCTAAAAGCCTTGAGAAAAAAATCGCCGCCGAGCTTAAAAAGATGCTCGCCGAGGAGCGCGAGAAATACGAGGAATTCTTCCGCGCGTTCGGTTTGCAAATCAAATTCGGCGTCTACGACAAATTCGGTCTCAACAAGGACGCGCTTAAAGACCTGCTGATGTTCGTTTCATCCAACGAGAAAAAGCTCATAACCCTGGTGGAGTATGTCGGCAGGATGACGGAGGAACAGAAGGTTGTCTACTATGCCTGCGGCGAAACCGTCGACAAGATTGAAATGCTCCCGCAAGCCGAGCTGGTGC
>CAZDWM010000135.1:0-6139 GCA_964509145.1 uncultured Eubacteriales bacterium
CCGTCTCGGTGACTATGCGATTAAAGGGTTTTCAAATCTTCAGTCAGTAGAGTTTCCTTCCACTATGACCGAGTTCGGATATGAAGCTTTTAAAAACAACTCAAACCTTACAATCACCGTTCCTTATACTGTTAACTCTTTTGATACCGGCTGCTTAACCGGCGTAAAACAGGTTAAATGTTATTACAATACGGATGCTGTGGCATACTGTAACAATCAAGGGATAACCTTCGAGACATTGTACGGAGGTGCGGCAAACGGTAATTCAACGGTATCGTGGCTGTTTGACGACGAAACAGGCAAGCTCTTGATTTTCGGAAGCGGAGCAATGTCAAACTATACGTCAGGCGCCAATGTACCGTGGGCGGCGTTTACAAGCCAGATAACATCTTTTGAAGTTTCAAGCGGAGTAACAAACGTCGGAAATTATGCTTTGGCAGGCTCAACACAGCTTGCATCGGCCGTTCTTGCTTCCTCCGTGACATCAATCGGAACATACGCTTTTTCGGGATGCACCGCTTTGTGTGAGTTTTTTATACCCAATACAGTCACTTCAATCGGCGCAAACGCCTTCAGCGGAGACAGTAATCTTACCATTCTATGTGAAAAGGCTTCGGCAGCGCTCACATACGCCATAAACAACAGCATACCTTATGTTATTATTGGAAGCTGCGGAGTTAGCGCAACATGGCGTTATAATCCAGTGTTAAAAACCCTTCAAGTTTCCGGAAGCGGTGATATGACCGATTATACTGCCGGTACTGCGCCATGGTTTGATTACGCCGCCAACATTGAAACAATAGTCATTGACGAAACGGTCAGCGGCATAGGCAATTATTCTTTTAACGGGCTTGCCTGTGCAAAAACAATTTCAATCCCGTCATCTGTAACGGCAATCGGAAACAATGCTTTTACCGGCTGTTATGCTCTTGAAATAATCAGCGTTGATGCGCTGAACACACATTATTATTCGGCAGAAGATGTGCTATACGATTCAAACGGAATACTTATCTGTTATCCCGCCGCAAAGCAGGACACAACAGTTTTAATGCCGGATTACGTCACCGGAATAGCCGAAAACGCCTTTGACGGCGCTAATAACGTGGTATCAATTGATATCGGGATGAATGTTGTTTCGATTGACCCGAAAGCCTTTGACGGCTGCGGAAATCTTGAGAGTATCTCAGTAAATGCATTGAATGTAAGCTTTGCGGCAGTTGACGGCGTTTTGTTCACTGCGGATATGACAACGCTTGTGGTTTATCCTGTGGCAAAGAGCAACAGCATCTACATTGTTCCGGACAGCGTAACAACTATAAGAGAAAACGCTTTTAACGGTAATCTTAATCTCGGTAAAATAATCATTCCCGCTACTGTAACAAGTATTGAAAACGGCGCGTTTAAGGATTGCGCAAACCTTTGCGTCTGCTGTTATCAGGATTCGGCGGCTCACCAATATGCCGTTAATAACGGGATGAGCTACATACTTATCACAGACGAAACCGTTTTAATCACAGGTATACCGCAGTATAATTCGGTTCTTACCGCGGATATTTCCGCTTATACAGACGTTGAAGCTTATTTTACATGGATGAGAAACGGTGTTGAAATCAGCGGAGAGACATCCGGAACCTATACAGCGCAAGCATCCGATATCGGACAAATTATATCCGTCAAAGCATATATTGTTGCCGAAGCGGCGGTAACCTTTGTCACAGACAGCGGCGTTACCATTCAGTTGGCAGACCGTACGATAAGTGCTCCTTCGTTTACGCAGACTACCAGAACCGGCGTAACTGTCGGCGATGTTACGGTTTCCGCCGGTTCAAACGACGGCACTGTTTACTATGGCTGGAGCACAGCCAACAATGCCGACAGCGTTACAAACTGGCAGACCTCAAATGTTTTCACAGGGTTTAATCACACGGATGTATATTACTTCTTCGCAAAAATTATTGACGGGGCAAACTACATCAACACAGTTTCCGTCGGAACACAAAAGTCATTCCCTTATGAGACGATAACGGGAACCATAACAATTTTGAAGGATGGTTCGGGCGTTACAACAGCCGCGTACGGCGACACATTAACGGTAGACTTTTCCGGCGTTCTTCCCGCCGACGCGCAGGTTGATTATGTGTGGTATCGCGACGGTGTTCAGATTTCCTCCGAAAGCACATATCAGATTGTTGCCGCGGATATCAATACATCAATCTATGCTACCATCACAGGAAAGACAGACTTTGACGGAACGCTTACCAGCAACACCGTTACCGTTACAAAGGCCGCTAACACAGCAAACCCGCTTGTTCCGGCAGCAGAAGCAATAACAAGCAGTTCAATCACCCTTGTGGCTCATGACGGTTATGAGTTCAAAATCGACGGCGGACTGTGGACGACGGACAATGAATTCATCAACCTTGACGCCAATACCGAATATACCTTCTATCAGAGAATTGCTGAAACGAGCACCCATTATGCAAGCGCGTCAAGTGAAGCTTTCGTTATATCGACGTTAAAAATCACGCTTACAGGAAGCGTTGCTTTAAGCGGAACACCCGAATACGACGAAACAATGACGGCGGTTTTCAGCGGGATACCCGAGGGCGCCACGTTTGATGTTGAATGGTTTTGTGATGGCACCGCTGTTTCGTCAGGCAACACACTCATTCTCACAGATGCACTAATAGGTAAAGATATCTTCATAAGATGCACGGCTACAGGTGATTACACGGGAACGCTTGAAAGTACGTCTTTCACCGTAACAAAAGCAAATGTTTTAACCAACTTCGATATCGGTGTGATTGACGATGTAACATATACCGGAACCGCCTTTACTCCCGCGGTAACGGTAACATTCAAGACCATCGCTGTTGACACCGGTGATTATACAGTCGCCTATCTTAACAACAGAAATGTAGGTCAGGCAAGTATTACCGTAACGGCGACGGCAGGCTCGAACTTTACGGGAAGCAAAACGGTTTATTTTGAGATAAATCAGCGCAGCATAACGGAAGCAACCGTTTCCCCAATCGCGTCTGTTTATCATACCGGTTCTGCTATAACCTCAAGGCCTGTCATTACATACGCAGGAATAACGCTTACCGAAAACAATGACTATGTGCTTGTATTTACGAACAATATTAACATTGGTACCGCCGTTGTTCACATAAACGGTATCGGTAACTTTACAGGTTCAACGCAGACCACTTTTATCATCAAGGCGATTCCTGTTTCATCAATTTCCGTCACATCATCTGTATCTCTTAAGTACAAGGGAAGCACAACATTAAACGCTACGGTTGCTCCTTCAAACGCGACGAACAGTACGATAACCTGGAGTTCAAGCAACACATCAGTCGCAACGGTTGATGCCGACAGCGGCCGTGTAAATGCCGTAGGTACAGGCACGGCGGTAATCACGGCAACAGCCACAGACGGAAGCGGAGTTAAAGCAAGCTGTAACGTAACTGTAAAATACGCATGGTGGCAATGGCTTATCGTTATATTCCTCTTCGGCTGGGTTTGGTATTAATCTGCCGGAAGGATTATAGCTTACTTTACCTTAACTTGAAATTATAACACAGGGAAAGGGCTGTAACAAAAGTCTTTCAGAATAGCAAAACGCACAAGTACTATTGCTTTTAACGATAATACCACCTGATTTAATCCGATTAATGCGGATATTCAGGTGGTTTTTGTTAACCGCCAATAACCCCGCGTAATTGGGCAGCTAAATATTCCGCGCGAAGGCGACCTGGACTGTACTTGTTTAATACGGCGCGTTCAGCCACACGAAAAAGCCGTCAAGAATCGGTTTCGACCGTTCCTGCCGTATTTTTTGATGTTCTTCCTCCGGGATTTGCTCCAGCGACTGCAAAAAGTTCTCGAGGATGACGTTATCCTGAAACCCAAGCTGTTAAAGAAGCTGTATCAAAAAGATTGAGCAAAAGGAGATTGCTTAACGGTGCGTACACGGCAATATGGACAGTATTAAGGTAAGTGGAAGTTAGTTCCGCAATATGAAATTGATTCACCGTTCTTGCCTTAGTTCTTTGTGTCAAATAATTTCGTGTGAAAGCCGATTTTGTATTAAACATCCTTCGCATGAATACTTCCCGCTTTACAATTTGAATACGGCGCGGCGGATTAGACAGTAGCGGCGCTGAAATTGGACATCTGCGGCGCTCAGATTAGACACCCACGGCGGCCGGAATGGACACACACTCACAAATCTGTAGTAAAGTTGAAGTTGGCACACCTACGAGGTGTGACTAATTTCAAGGAGGGTCACGAAAATGACCAACTACAGAGAGATTCTGCGGCTGAAAAGCCTCGGAATCAATAACAGCCAGATAGCGGATGGTATGATGTTATCAAGACAAACCGTCATCACCGCGTTGCAGCGGGCAGTGGCACAGGAGCTGGATTGGCAGTCGGCGGAGTCGCTCAGCGACCGAGAATTAACATCCAGACTTTTTCCCAACGGTAACGACTCGGCCAGCTACCAGACACCGGACTACGCTTATGTCTACAAAGAAATGACTAAACCCGGTATGACACAGCAGCTGCTCTGGATGGAGTATTGCGACCAGTGCAGAGGTACGGGCAAAATCCCATATCAGCTTACTCAGTTTAAAAAACATTACCGGGAGTACCTGACAACAGCCAAAGCGACCATGCACATCAATCGGAAGCCCGGTGAAACAATGGAGGTGGACTGGGCTGGTCAGACAGCGCATTTGGTGAACAGTGACACAGGCGAGCTTATGGACGCGTACGTGTTTGTGGCGGCTCTGCCGTACAGCGGGTATGCCTACGCTGAAGCGTTTCTAAGCCAAGCGCAAGAGGCGTGGATTACTGCCCACGTCAATGCTTACAGCTACTTCGGAGGCGTGGCGCGGATTCTTGTACCTGACAATCTGAAAACAGGCGTTATCAAAAACACCAAAAGTGAAATTGTGCTGAACAAAAGCTATCATGAACTGTCGGAGCATTATGGGACAGCAATTCTTCCGGCTCGCGTCAAAACGCCGAAGGATAAGGCTACGGTCGAGGGTGCTGTCGGAAATGTATCCAGTTACATATTGGCGGCCATTCGCAATGAGAAATTCTTTTCCCTGAGTGAACTAAACGAATCCATAAAAGACCGTTTGCATGACTTTAATCATAAACCTTTTCAAAAGAAAGACGGCAGTCGTGCGACGTGGTTCGCCGAGGAACGGACGTCCCTAATGCCTTTACCGCTGAACCCTTTTGAGCTTTCCGAATGGAAAGTGGCAACCGTCGCTTTTAATTATCATATTGGGGTGGATGAGCAATTTTACTCGGTACCGTTTGAATATATCAAGCGGAAAGTGGATGTCCGACTTACACATAGCATTGTGGAAATTTTCTTTGAGGGAACCCGTATCTGCTCTCACATCCGGCTTTATGGTCGCCGTGGACAGTATAGCGCTCAAGAGGCACATATGCCGCCGAATCATCAGCAGTATATCCAATGGAACGGAGATCGTTTCCGCAAGTGGGCAGCTAAAATCGGTGACAATTCTGCCGCTGTGGTAGAGGCAATTCTCATAGGTTACAAGGTTGAGCAGCAAGGGTATCGAGCCTGCATGGCGCTTTTGAAGCTGAGCGACCAATATTCGTCCGAACGATTGGAAGCCGCCTGCGGCAAAGCGCTCAGCTATACACCCCGCCCCAATTACAAAGTTGTGCAGTCTATTCTCAAGTCCGGACAGGACAAGCTTTTACAAGAAACGGCGACGCCTACCGAGCCCTCCGAATACGGTTTCACTCGCGGAGCCGACTATTACAAAGGAGGGAACAAGTAATGCTGCAAAACAACACGGTTGCCAAGCTACACGAAATGAAGCTGAGCGTGATGGCAAAGACCTTTCATAATCAGCTGGAGGACAGCACTTGTGCCGGTCTCAGCTTTGAGGATAGGTTCTCCCTTTTGGTTGATGCAGAGTGGACAGCCCGTAAAAACAACCGTTTGAAACATCTGATGAGAAAAGCGGATTTTGAATACCCCGGTGCATCCATTGAGGATATTGAATACAGGGAAGACCGTAATCTGGACAGGACACTCATTATCAGGCTCGCGTCCTGCGCCTATGTGGAAGACCACCACAAC
>CAZDWM010000136.1:0-6136 GCA_964509145.1 uncultured Eubacteriales bacterium
AATCTTTCAATCAGGAAGTGTTGCCCTTTTGCGCCATACAGGACGGCGCAAATCGGCTTCGCCGACCGGTTAAAACTTCCACTTACTGCGAGAGGATGGTTATAAAAATGAGAACACTCAATATTGAGGTTACCGACACCACCGTTGTTTATCCCGACGGCAAGCTGGCGGGACGCATAGGAGAGCATAACGCAACCCAGCTAATAATCGCACTGCCGGAGCAGATGCTCGACGACATTGATTATCACATCATTTCCTTTGACACCCTGCGGGGCTCCGTCGTGTCGGGTCATATCACGTCCGACGACACCAAGGAGGCCTATATAAGCGACGGCAGCATTTACTGTTCGCTGTGGCAGGAACTGACAAGGTTTCCGGCGCTCATGTTTACCGTTGAGGCCTACGCGGTAACAGACAACGAGCCGGTCATGATTGCGAAATCACCGTACATTGACGAGCTTTATTTCGAGCTGTCCGCGGACGACAACGCGGAGGAGGCTGACACAAGCGGATACGGTCTCGCGTGCGAGGTAGATAAGCTTGCACAAGCTTCTCACAAGCACGACAACAAAAGCCTTTTAGACAGCTATGCCCAGCCGGAGGCAGCTCTCGCCGGAGCGGTTGAAAGGAGCCACACGCACGCTAATATGGCGTTGCTCGACAACGTCACGGCAAGCTTCGACACCAAGGCCGACAAGACGGTGCCGTCAAATGAGGGCGCGTTCGCGGCACTTGACGGCGATGGGAATCTTCGCGACAGCGGACTGACTCCCAACAATTTTATCAAAATAAATAGCGGCGTTACACCTGGCTTCGGTCACATTCCGGTATTCTTCACCGGCTCGTCGTCCCAAACCGGCGCCACAGTCACCGACTCGGGCTGCACGGTGAACGACTTTGTGCAGAAAGTCGAGGGTATGGGTCTTTCAACGAATGACTTCACGACGTATTACAAGGACAAGCTTGATATACTTGACCCCAATACCTTTTATCACACCGGTGAAAACATTGACCTCAACCGATATGTTAACGCCGGTCTGCACATCTTCAACGGAACACTTGACAGTCAGTCAAGACCATGGGACAACGAAGGCAAGGTGCTTGTCATGCTCGTTGCCGACGAAAAGCGGGACGACGTCCTTGAAATATATTCCTGCCTGCAATACGCGTTCGGTAGCTCGACAGTTGTTTTCCGACCACTGGATGTGCATGACAACGGCCAGACGGTTGTCGGCATGTGGACACCGCTTTGTGGTGACCTTGAAAGACTGGGCGTTGATTCGGACGGAAACATCACAGTGGACGACGTCCCGATTGCTTTCGACGCGTCGGCGGCTGTCGTCGACACCTACGTTGACTTGCCGGAGGACGCCGAGGAAGGTGTTTTATTCTTCGTTAACAACGACACGCAATCAGGCGAAGGAGTGTCCGTTGATTTGACTCAATGCCCTCTGCATGAAGATGTGTATACACAGCTCATAGCGTCTTATGTGACGCAGGGCGGAACGTACAATGACGCCGGCTGGAGTGAATACAGGGACAATTATACGAACTGCGAATATTCGGAAAATCAAATTAAATTCGGAACTCCGACGTACCACAGCTCGGAAAGTGTTTTGTCGTTGGGTAACTCAGGCGTCGAGTTAGGTTCAAATTATGACAGTTCAGACGTAGCGGTATTCCCGGCGCTAGTATTGCTGTCTGACGATTACGAGGACAGGGAGGACAGCGAGAATTTTACAATCTTTCCAAGCGGCGGCATTTATAACTATGGGTATATGCCCGGGTTTGCTTTTAATCTGGACTATGCCGAGTTTGAGGCTTTTGTGGAAAACGGTGTTACAAAATACAGGACACTTATGGCCTATGCTTATGCGTTTGAAGACATTTCAGGCGAAGCCTACGGCACAGACGGAATGCTTGACGGCGAACAGTTTACCTTCAGTGAAGGCTGGAACCAAATCACGCTGGTGGCGGTATTGAATGAAAACGGTGAAATGACCATAGAAAGCGCATACACCGAAACAGTCGCCGACCTCGCGATTCCATACGGCGTCGGCTTCTGGTCGATTGCCGTGGACAAAGACCTTGAGGGACAGGAAGCAACGGTTGTACCGCTTATCAGGCAAACACTTTACGGACTTCTTATCGATATGTCACAACAAACCGTTATACCGAAGGGCTTATACATTAAGACAGAAAACGGATGGAGGTGGATAGGATGAATAACATATTTACTTCGACACAAAAAAGATTAATAAGTCTCAACATCGACCTGCTTAAAAAGCGGCTTGCCGACAGTGATTACAAGGTAATAAAGTGCGCGGAATGCTCACTGTTGGAAACACCTTTGCCTTACGACATTGAAACGCTGCACGCCGCCCGGCAGGCGACCCGCAACAGAATCAATACACTTGAAGCGGAGCTGTCACTGCTTGAAGCAGGGACGACTTAACAGCACGGAGGATTGGATATGGCAGTAAAGGCTTATTCGTCGCGGCTTGAGGGCAATGCCGCTCTTTCCCCGCATTTCCTTGTCAAAGAGTTTGCCTGCAAGGACGGCTCCGACACAGTATTCATTGAAAGCGAACTTGTCAGCGTACTTGAAAAGGTGTATGCTCACTTCGGCTGCTCAAAAATAAATATCACGAGCGGATACCGAACCGCCGCTCACGACCTTAGAGTCGGCGGCAAAGGGAAAGGGAACCACGTCGAGGGTAAGGCCGCCGATTTTGCGGTCTTCGACAAATCCGGCAAGGTAATCCCGTCGGCGAAAATTGTGTTGTATCTTGAGGACATAGGCGTCAATGGCATCGGCTACCGCTGCGGCGGGAGCGCCAACGCGACGCATATCGACGTGAATTACCGTAACTCAAAATGGTACGGTGACGAAAAAATCAGCATGAGCAAAAGCATTTGGCATATAAAAAGCGGGTGCTAT
Organism: uncultured Eubacteriales bacterium; assembly: GCA_964509145.1. Classification (GTDB taxonomy): domain Bacteria; phylum Bacillota; class Clostridia; order Oscillospirales; family Acutalibacteraceae; genus UBA1425. The sequence continues at coordinate 2,942 of CAZDWM010000136.1, forward strand.
TCGTTTTACGACTATCTCGGTGCTTTTAAACCATACAATATAAAAATTAAATGTTCCTTTCTAAACATCAGAAAAGCGGACTCAACAGAATATGACGTTGTGGGGAATTATATCAAAGGAGACATAGTTCAAATAATCGCTGTCAATGCGGCTAAAACGTGGGGTAAAACGGATAAGGGCTGGATTTGTATCAAGCCCGCATACGCGGAGGAGTTGGCATGACGGTGTTACAATGGGTCGCGGCGATGACGGGCGCCCTGACAAGCGCCGCCGTCGGCTTCGGAGTGTGGCGGCTTCAGCGGTGCGTTAACAAGGCGGAAGCCAAACGCGAGGAAACAGAAAAAGCCCGTGAAAAAAATGAAATTCTGCTCATCAAGAGCTGCGCGGCCGCCATCGCCCTCGGAGAAGCGACAGCGCTTGCCCTGAAAAACGGTAAAAGCAACGGCGAAACAGAGCGGGCGCTTACCTACGCAAGGGCAGTCAAGCACGAGCAAAAGGATTTTCTCTGCGAGCAGGGCATTAAAGCTATTTATTAAAAAAGGGGCGTGCTTTGCACGCCCCTTTAAAGATAATAAACCTATTCTTTGCCGGTTTTTTGTGGAGCCTCCGAGGAATCGAACTCAGGCACTTCGGCGTCTTTGCCGCTTTTACGGCGCAAATGAAGGGTTACCCCGACAACGAAGAAAAGCGTTAAAACCAATATGCCGGCGGGTAAAACGGTGGATAGAATGAGGTCGTGCCACCCGTCGTCCGAGCCGACAATATTGCCGCTTTCGTCGGTTATGGAGGTTTCTTCTTCGGGGTACGTGCCCGTACCGTCGCCGACGGCCAGCATGGCGCTTGACCGGAAGGAGACCGTGGACAGCATCAATATCGCCAAGACGAAGCAAAGCGCCGACTTTTTTAAACGTTTCATTTATAAGTAATCCTTTCGTTATTTATAGGAACAAGCTCTAATTTTTTCGTTGCTTGACGGCGTCCCAGTAGACCTTTGCCGCCTGCTCGCTTTTATTGTCGCCGTATTCGTAATAGACGGCGTCCTTGATTGTGTCGGGCAGATATTGCTGGCGCGTCCAGTGACTTTCGCAGTCGTGCGGATAGACGTAAAACTGCCCCTTTAAGGGATTGTCCTCTCCGTCGAAGTGTACGTTTTGAAGCTGTCGGGGTATAGAACCGGATTTGCCCGCCCGCAAGTCGGCGATAGCCTTGTCGACGGCGAGATAGGCAGAATTTGACTTAGGCGCGGTGCACACAAGCACCACGGCGTCGGCGAGAGGGATGCGTGCCTCGGGCAGACCCACCATAAGCGCCGTATCGACGGAAGCCTTAACAATCGGAATAATCGAGGGATAGGCGAGACCTACATCCTCGCAGGCGCACACCATCAGCCTCCGGCACGCCGAAGGTAAATCCCCTGCCTCAAGCAGTCGCGCGAGGTAATGGAGCGCGGCGTTCGCGTCGGAGCCGCGCATAGACTTTTGAAATGCAGACAGAATGTCGTAATGCTCGTCACCGTCGCGGTCGTATTTAAGGGAGCTTTTTTGTGTTAACTCCTGCGCGGCGGTAAGCGTGATGTGCCGTTTGCCATTGCTTAACGGTGACGATAAAACACACAACTCAACGGCATTGACGGCCTTGCGGACGTCGCCTCCGCAGGCGAGGGATATGTGGCGAAGCACACCGTCGTCGATGTCGTAGTATTCCTCACGTTCGCCAGACATGTAGTTAAAGGCACGCGACACTGAAGGAACAAGATCCTCCGGCGTGACGGGCTTGAACTCAAAAACGGTGGAACGGCTTAATATGGCGTTATAGACATAAAAATAAGGGTTCTCCGTCGTGGACGCTATGAGCGTGACGGAACCGTTCTCGATATATTCGAGCAGGCTTTGCTGCTGCTTTTTGTTAAAATACTGAATCTCGTCGAGGTAAAGCAATATCCCGTTGGGTGCGAGCAGCGTGTCGAGCCGCGCGACGGCGTCCCTGATGTCGGCGGTGCCGGCGGTGGTGCCGTTGAGCTTGACGAGATAACGGTCGGTGCTCTTTGCTATAATACCAGCGAGCGTCGTCTTGCCGATGCCGGAAGGACCGTAAAAAACGAGGTTCGGCAGCTCGCCGGACAGGATGATGTTACGCAACGCCTTGCCCTCGCCGAGCAAATGGCGCTGACCCACAATGTCGTCAAGTGTTTGCGGACGGAGTCTGTCCGCGAGAGGGGCTGACATGAACGCACGTCCTTTCGGCCGTTAATAATACCTGAACACGGCGACAACCTTGCCGAGGATGTCGACCTCGTCGACGATTATGGGCATGTAAGCACCGTTTTCGGGCTGAAGCCTGAAATGGCCGTCCTCTTTGTAAAAAGTCTTGACGGTGGCCTCGCCGTCAATCATGGCTACGACCATCTCGCCGTTTAGCGCGGTGGGCGTTTTTTCAGCCACGACGATGTCGCCGTCGAGAATGCCTGCCCAAAGCATACTTTCGCCCTTGACATGCAGGGCGAACAGTGGCTTGTCCCTTGAAATGCGCCCTGTGTAGGGGATATAGCCCTCCACCTGCTCGACAGCCAGCAGCGGTGAACCTGCGGCAACGGTGCCCAAAAGCGGCACCTGGGTGACATTGTCGGCCTGACCGACAACCCTGATTGAACGCTTTAACATCGGGTCACGCGAAATGTACCCCGCCTCCTCAAGAGCGTCAAGGTTGGCCTGAACCGATGACGTTGATCGAAGCCCGACAGCTCCGCCGATTTCGCGTACCGATGGGGGGACGCCATCCTGAAGCTTTTCAAGCAGGTATTCATAAATCTTGCGCTGAGTCTCGTTAATTTTCTCCAAAGTTGCACCTCCCGAAGCATGTTATAAACATTATAACATATATCTATAAAAAATGCAAACATTTGTTTGCATTTTTATTATTCCACCGTAACTTGCAAAGTTAAATTCCACTTCTAAACGCGGCAGACAAATGCGAAGGATGTTTTTATACAAAATCGGCTTTCTCACGAATTTTTAGACACAAAGAACCAAGGCAAGAACGGTGAATCAATTTATCTCAAACGTAATTGCACCTAGGCAACGCAAAAGGTTCAACAGTCTGGAACAGTCATCCTCTGTTGAGCCTTTTTAATGTCATGTTTTAACTATCAAACGATTCTCCGACAACAATCAAACGATGCACCCGACAATCAAACGA
>CAZDWM010000137.1:0-6126 GCA_964509145.1 uncultured Eubacteriales bacterium
ACGATATCTCTGTCCTCATACCTAAAGGAGGAGAAGGTATAACCGCCGCCGTCGTATTCGGGAAGAACCGATTTGACGCCGCTGCCGGAAAGGTTTATGGCGTACGCGTTGCCGGCGATTTCGTAACCGAAATGGTTGTAGCGCGAGCGCCGTCCGCCGAGGTTTGATAGATGGACACCGTCAGCTTTCATCTCGGCGTTGATATGATTAAGAAGCGTTGTCATATAGCCCCGTCCGCGGTAGCGCGGGTGGGAAGCGACGCTACCGATGCCGCAAATCTTGAGCTTCTGCCCGCCGACGCAAAGAATCCTCGGATAGACCAATACGGAGGCCATCAGCTTGCCGTCGTCCCAGAGGTTGATGAGGTTGTGCATGGACGCGTCTGTTTGCCTGTATAAATTCGGGTACATCTGCGGGAAATCGTGCGGACAGCTGTTTTTTGAAAAAACAAAGTCGATGAAGTCGATAATTTGATCATATTCCTCGGCGCGGCCGTGTTTGATTTCAAGCATGTTTGAGGTTTCCTTTCAATTCATACTAACTAATAAATTATACATGATTGGGATAAAAATGTAAATACTTAACCCTTGACAAATCGGAAAAAGATGTTAAAATATGAAAATGAAAATCATTTTCATTTTAAGATAGGTGATAATGTGGGCTACAATACAAAACAGGGCGAGCGAATAGCCGCATTGCTCAAGTCCGCCGAGGGCGAGCATTTGACGGCGGACGAGATTGCGCGGCGTCTTTTAGATAACGGCGAAGCGGTCGGGAAATCGACCGTTTACAGGTGGCTTGAAAAGCAGGTCGGGCAGGGAACGGTGCGTCGGTTCGCGGGTGATAAAAATGAAAGCGCCTGCTACCAGTACACGGGGGGTACCGAGTGCAAAAACCATTATCACCTCAAATGCTCCGTCTGCGGCAGGCTGCTTCATGTCGACTGCGAATTTCTCGACCAAGTGGCCGAACATATCCTTGAGCACCACGGCTTTGTTTTAAGCGAGGAAAAAACGGTGCTCTACGGCGTCTGTGCCGACTGCCGCAAGGCGCAACATCATTAATTTAAGGCAATACCGAAAGGAATTAAAATGAAAAAAGCAGTATCACTTTTAATAATCATAATAATGCTGGCGACGATTCTGTCCGGCTGTGTTTCGCAGTCGGCAGTCAGCGATGACGGCAAGCTGAAAATCGTCTGTACGCTTTACCCGCAGTATGATTTTGCGCGCAGTGTAGTCGGTAACAGAGCCAAGGTTTCGCTGCTGCTGCCGCCCGGTACGGAAAGCCACAATTTCGAGCCGACGCCGTCGGACATCCTTTCGCTCAAGGACGCCGATTTGTTTATCTATGTCGGCGAGGAGATGGAGACGTGGGTTACTTCCATATTGCCGCAGCTTGACAAAAGCACGACGGTGCTCAACCTCTCGGAGATACTTAGGTTAAAGCTCGAGAGTCACATGCACGGACATGACGATGTAACAACAAACGAAAATGAGGAAGAAACGGCGACTGGTGAAGAGCTGACGTCACAGACTACAGACGGACAAAAAATATACGATCCCCACATCTGGACAAGCCCGGTTCTCGCCGTGCGTATGACGGAGGCTATACGCGATACAATCATCGGGCTTGACAAGGACGGATTCTCAAAGTATATGGAGAACGCCGATGAATATATCCTAAAGATTTGGTCACTGGACAAAGAAATACGGGGTATTGTGGCGGACGCAAAGCGAACCGAAATTGTGTTCGGCAGCCGGTTCGCGCTTAGAAATTTCGTGGAGGAATATGGTCTTACCTATATCGCTGCCTTCGACTCCTGCACAGAGGAGACGGAGCCGAGTGCCGCCGTCGTGGCGAAAATCGTTGATGAAATCAAGGACAAGCATATACCGGTTGTTTTTTATGAGGAGCTGATAGAACCGGCTGCCGCGCAGTCGATTGCCAAGGATACGGGCGCTACGCCGCTGCTCTTCCACTCCTGCCACAACCTTTCCGCCGAGGATTTCAACAACGGCGAAACCTATGTCAGTCTCATGACGAACAACCTCGATAACCTTAAGCTCGCGCTCAGCTGAACAGTCTACAATTAACCGTTTAGGAATGACCGAAGTGATTGATTTTTTAGTAAGGATATTTTCATATGAATTTGCCGTAAGGGCTATAGTGGTGGGCAGCCTTGTATCGCTCTGCTCGGCTTTGCTCGGCGTTAGCCTTGTCCTGAAAAGATACGCGATGATAGGCGACGGATTGTCGCATGTCGGCTTCGGCGCGATGTGCGTCGCGATGGTTATGAATATCGCTCCGCTTAAAATCGCGGTGCCTGTCGTCGTCGCGGCGGCGTTCCTGTTGTTGCGCCTTAGTGAAAACGGAAAGATTAAAGGCGACGCAGCCATCGCTCTGATTTCCAGCACGGCGGTGGCCGCCGGACTGATTGCCGCGTCGCTTTCGGACGGCTTGAGCAACGACGTTTCGGGCTACATGTTCGGCAGCATCTTCACCATGCGCGCGAGCGATGTGCCCTTGAGTGTGGCACTCTCTATTGCTGTTCTGGTGCTGTTTGTCGTTTTTTACGCGCGGATTTTCGCCGTTACGTTCGACGAAAGCTTTGCGCGGGCGACGGGAACACGCGCGGGGCTTTTTAACACGCTTATCGCCTTTCTGACCGCTGTTACCATAGTGGTCGGAATGAAAATCATGGGTACCATTTTGATTTCAAGCCTGATTATTTTTCCGCCGCTGAGCGCTATGCGTGTGTGTAAAAGCTTCCGCTCCGTTACGGTGACATCGGCTGTTGTTTCTGTCATATGCTTTTTCCTTGGCATCGTCGCGTCCTTCGTTTTTGAAACGCCCGCGGGCGCAAGCGTCGTCGCGGTCAACGCGACAATTTTCACTTTGCTTTCCGCGTTCGGTGCAAGTTTGAATAAATTCAAACTATAAAAAATTGTTAACGGGCTGAAAGCCCGTTTACCGCTGAAGCGGTACCACGATTTTAAAGACGGGAGGATTTATTCATTACTTTTTGTGATGAATAAACCGTGGTCATAATTATGAACAGGGGGAGGCTGCGATATGCACAGAAGCGGTGACGACGGCTGCCGCCTGTGTCCCCGCCTTTGCGGTGCACGGCGTTCTCAGGGCGAAAAAGGTCTTTGCGGCAGCGGTGACGAGCCGGTTGTGGCAAGGGCGGGTCTTCATCTTTGGGAGGAACCATGTGTCAGCGGGGATAAAGGTTCCGGCACGGTGTTTTTCGGTGGGTGCGGACTTCAATGCCGCTTCTGTCAAAACAGCGCCATCAGCCTCGACGTGTCCGGAAGAAGGATGAGCGCGGACAAGCTTCACTCCGTCTTTCAGGATTTGATTGAACAGGGCGCGCACAATATCAATCTGGTTACGCCCACACACTTTACACCGGCAATAGTAAAGGCACTCGAGGGCGGGCTGACGGTGCCTGTCATCTATAACTGTGGCGGCTACGAACGCGTCGAAACGCTGCGGACACTGGAGGGCAAGGTTCAGGTTTACATGCCCGATATGAAATATTCCCTGCCTGAACCGGCAAAAAAATACTCCCGCGCCGCGGACTATCCGATAATCGCTAAAGAGGCGATTGTTGAGATGTTCCGTCAGACGGGGAATTATGCGTTTAATGAAGGCGGACTGCTGGTTAAGGGTGTGCTGATACGTCATCTGGTGTTGCCCGGAAACCTCGAAAACACCTTCGGCGTCATCGACTGGGTGCGGGACACCTTTGAGCCGGGCGAGGTACTGTTCAGCCTGATGAGCCAGTTCACGCCCGTCAACCGCGATTCGGATTACCCGGAGTTGAACAGGCGGCTGACGCGGGAGGAATATGAAGCGGCGCAGAATTACCTGTTTGATTCCGGCATTGAGGACGGCTTTGTACAGGAGCTCGATTCGGCAAAAAAGGATTATATACCCGATTTTAACATGTGATAAAATTATTGGTCGTCCGTTACGGACGGCCGTTTGTATTCATTGAGACAATTCAATTTCAAGAATATCCGCAATTCTTTTACAGGCAAATCCGTCTCCGTAAGGATTTGACGCGCCGCTCATTTCACGGTATTTGGCTTCGTCAGACAGCAGTAACGACGCTTCGGCGAAAATGTTGTTTTCGTCGGTGCCCGTCAGCTTTAATGTTCCGGCAGTCACACCCTCAGGGCGCTCGGTCGTGTCGCGCAGAACAAGCACAGGCTTGCCGAGCGACGAAGCCTCCTCCTGTATTCCGCCGCTGTCGGTCAGTACGAGGTATGAATTTGCTAAAAAGTTGTGGAAATCGATTACATCAAGCGGCTCAATCAGACGTACACTGTCGAAGCCGGACAGGATTTCGCCTGCGTTATCACGAACCACAGGGTTCAGATGTATTGGGAAAATCACTCTCAGGTCGTCGAAACGTTCAACAAGCCTGCGGACAGCCCGAAAGATGTTTCTCATGGGTTCTCCGAGATTTTCACGCCGGTGAGCCGTGAGCAGCAGCAGTCTGCCCTGACGCGCCCAGTCGAGATGCGGGTTTGAATAGGTGTCAGTAACGGTCGTTTTAAGCGCGTCGATTACCGTGTTGCCGGTGACGAAAATCCGCCTGTCATCCTTACCCTCGGCGAGCAGATTCCGGCGCGATACCTCCGTAGGCGCAAAATAAAAACGGGAAATGATGTCCACGGCCTGACGGTTGAACTCCTCGGGAAAGGGGGAGTATATGTTGTTTGTCCGGAGACCGGCCTCAACATGACCGACGGGGATTTGAAGGTAGTAGCTCGACAGCGCCGTGGCAAAGGTGGTTGAGGTGTCGCCGTGAACGAGCACGACATCCGGCCGCGATGCCTCAAGCACCTCGTGTATGCTGAAAAGAATGCTTGCGGTGATATCGAACAGAGTCTGCCGCTCCTTCATGATTGACAAATCGTATTCCGGCACAACACCGAAGACACGCAGCACCTGGTCGAGCATCTGACGGTGCTGGCCGGTTACGCAGACCTCTGTAATTACATTTCCACGGCTTTTAAGCTCGTTGACAAGCGGACACATTTTAATGGCTTCCGGGCGTGTCCCGAAGACGGCCAATACTTTAATCATTTACCGCTGACCTTTCAGTTGCATTGATTTGTATATCGGTTTTTTCAAACTTATGACCATCCTTTCGCAGAACGCGGAAGTTTTGGCCGGTCGGCAAAGCCGATTTGCGCCGTCCTGTATGGCGTAAAAGGACAAAACTTCCCGATTGAATGATTTATCATTCAATCTTTCTCAATGGTGATGCCCTTGCTCTGAATATGTCCGCGGTTCTGAGACTTCCATACGATGGTGTAGGTTGTGCCTGTCGTCTGTTCCTTGGTGAAGCAGAGTGCGGGATTAACGGTGTCGTAGTGGACAAAATTACATACAGGATTCGCTTTGACGAGTACAATATCCATTTTATAGCTGCCGGAGACGATTGAGGAGATGTCGAGCGTTACCTTGAAGCGGGTCACCTTGCCCTTGGGCGCCGAAAAGACATCGGGTGACAGGAAGGTTGTAATGGGGATATCGTCCATGGATTTGACGACAAAGTGCAGATGAAGCTCCTCCGTATCCTCGAGGTTTTCGCACGTCAGATAAAACGAGAGCATTTCGTCGTCGACAAAGTAATTATTTTGCTTGTCGATTAGCTCAAGGCTTTTAAGGACGGCTCGTCCGCCGTATTTGAAGCTCGGGTGGGCGATTACGGAAAAGTCGTTGAAAACTCTTTGCTCGGTGTCCTGATTGCTGAGGTATGTCTCAATGCCGGTAGAGACATCGCCGTCGTATTTGAGCGTTCCTTTTTCGAGGACGACGCATCGGTTGCACAACTGACGTATGGTTGCCATGTTGTGGCTGACATAGAGCACCGTTCTGCCCTCGTTTGCCGCGACAGCGCCCATCTTTTGAAGACATTTCTGCTGAAATTTGACGTCTCCGACAGCCAGAACCTCGTCCATGACGAGAATATCGGCGTCGAGGTGAGCCGAAACGGAGAATGCCAGCTTAACGTACATGCCGGAGGAATAACGCTTGACGGGCGTGTCGATAAACTGCGATATTTCAGCAAATTCGACAATTTCATCAAACTTTCTGTCGATT
>CAZDWM010000138.1:0-6121 GCA_964509145.1 uncultured Eubacteriales bacterium
CTTTTTATATGCCTGCGCCAGGGTTAGAAGAATTTAATTTACAAGAGATAAGAGATGCGGCAGAAGCAGATTCTTATGTAAAAATATCATTATCCAAAACTTCATATCTAATCTACAAAGCGCGGAACAGTTATATGGTTGCCCATCCTGATTTCCGGTCTTATAGAGCTGTCACAGCTGATTTTCAGAAACGGCGACTGCGACATTGACGACGTCATTCTTAACTGCATAGGCTTCTACATCGGCGCACTGTTCGTCACAGCGTGTAATACGTTCAGAAAACGTATTACAGGCGGAGCGGAGCGGACAATTTTTTAAAGGCAGACAAAATATCATGTCTTCTTGCATATTATTAACGGGAGTTGATTGCATGAAGACAAGACGGTTAATGGTATTATTCTCGGTATTTATTATCATAATCTGCGTTGCCGTATATATTACGGAAATGAAAAACCGCGACGCCCTGTCGGCGATGACGGCGCTCAACAGGCAAGCCGCCGTAATTGTTATCGACGCCGGACACGGCGGAATAGACGGCGGCGCGACGTCGTCAGACGGAATGGTCGAAAAGGACATCAACCTCGCCGTCGCTCTAAGGCTTAACGAATTGATGCGTTTTTACGGCTTTTCGACAATGATGACACGCACGGAGGATATATCGATTCACGACAGCTCCGCGCGTTCTACACGACAGCAAAAGATTTCGGATATTCACAACCGTTTAAAGCTTGTCGAGGAAACCGAAAACTCAATTCTCGTCAGCATTCACCAAAATCATTTTTCTGCTTCAAAATACAGCGGCGCTCAGGTGTTTTACTCTAAAAACAATACACAAAGCCGTATGCTTGCCGATTCCATTCAGCAAAGCATCGTCGGCTGTATTCAGCCAAACAATAAACGTGCCGTCAAGCCGAGCGGAACGGAAATTTATCTGCTCTATAATGTGCAGCGTCCGGCGGTAATGGTCGAGTGCGGTTTTTTGTCGAATTATGCGGAGACAAAAAAGCTGTGCGACCCCGTCTATCAGACCCAGATGGCTGTTTCAATTATGTTGGGTGTCACAAACTTTTTAAACACACCGGAGGAAGTTTAATGTCGGGTAAGGTCAAATCAATATTTGTTTGCTCAAACTGCGGGCATGAGACAACGAAGTGGTTCGGCTGCTGTCCGTCCTGCGGCGAATGGAACTGTATGACGGAAGAATTACGCGAGCCTCCGAAGACGCAAAAGGCTTTGTCCGCAACGTCGGTACAGAACTCAAAGGCGGAAAAGCTCGGCGAAATTGACGTAAACCACACCGAACAGCGCTACAATACAGGGCTTTCCGAGCTTGACAGGGTGCTGGGCGGCGGCATAGTCAAGGGTTCGCTGGTGCTTTTAAGCGGCGACCCCGGTATCGGTAAATCAACCATCCTGTTGCAAATTTGCCAGCATCTCGGGGAACAGTTGAATGTCTTATACATTTCGGGCGAGGAATCGGCGCATCAAATCAAGCTTCGCGCAAACAGGCTTGACGTCACAACAGACGCGTTGTCCGTTTGCTGCGAGACGGATATAGGGATAATTATTGAGCTTATAAGGTCGGACAAGCCCGACCTCGTCATAATCGACTCTATACAGACGATGTCGATATCGGAGCTGACATCCTCCCCGGGGAGCGTTACGCAGGTGCGTGAATGCACGAGTATGCTCATGCGCACGGCAAAAGCCCTCGATATTCCTGTCATCATCGTCGGTCATGTCAACAAGGACGGCAATATCGCCGGTCCCAAGGTGCTTGAGCACATAGTCGACGCCGTACTTTACTTCGAGGGTGAACGCAACCTGTCCTACCGAATTCTAAGAGCTATCAAGAACAGATATGGCTCGACAAACGAAATCGGCGTGTTTGAGATGCTCGACCGAGGATTAAGTCAGGTCGAAAACCCGTCGCTGATGCTGATATCAGGCCGTCCGAAAAACACTTCGGGTACTTGTGTTGCTTGCGTCATGGAGGGCTCAAGACCGATACTTGCCGAGGTACAGGGGCTTGTCACGCCGACTGGCTTCGGCAATCCGCGCCGCATGGCAACGGGCTTTGACTACAACCGTATGTCGATGCTGCTTGCTGTGCTCGAAAAACGGGCGGGCTATTACTTCGGTAATATGGACACATATGTAAATGTTATCGGCGGATTAAAGCTCGACGAGCCTGCCTCTGACCTGTCCGTAGCGCTGTCGCTCGTTTCAAGCTTAAAGGACGTGCCCGTCAGGGAAGACGCGCTGGCTTTCGGCGAAATCGGTCTGGGCGGTGAGATAAGAGCCGTCACCGGCTGTTCGCAAAGAATCAACGAAGCAGCGCGCCTCGGCTTTAAAAAATGCGTTGTGCCGAGGTACAACCTGCACGCGCTTTCAAAGGATGTCAAATACGATATTGAAATTATTGGCGCCAGAAATATCAGAGAAGCGTTTGAAGCGCTGATTGGATAATATTTATACAGTATAAAAAACAGGCTGCCGGAAAAATCCGCGCAGTCTGTGATTTTATAGCTTTTTATGGTTTATCAGCCGTTTGTTATGTTCTTAAACCGCTGAATTTTTGCGGTGGTGTTTTTGATAAACTCCGTCTCACGGATTTTGAGTTTTATGACGTGCTTGTAAGAGGGAAGCTTACGGTTAATTTCCTCGACCGCCTGATTAATTATGCCAAACACATCCGATTCGGAGACATCATTTTTACCGAGCTTCTCCTTTATCTCATCAAAATTCGGGTAGACGTCTGCTTCTACGACGGGTTCGCCGTTGATGTCCTTACCCTCAAGCACAAGACATTCCTCAACGAATTTATTCTGACCGAGGTGGTATTCAATCTCCTCGGGATAAATGTTCTTACCGTTTTTAGTGACGATTACGTTCTTGCTGCGGCCTGTGATGAAAAACTCGCCGCGTTCGTTGACATAACCGAGGTCGCCTGTGTGGAAAAAGCCCTCTTCATCAATAACCTTGTCCGTCTCCTCGGGATTGTTGTAATAACCGAGCATCACCATAGGTCCGCGAATGCAAAGCTCACCGATGCCTGTTTCGGGTTCTTTGTTGATGACCTTAACCTCAACACCGGGCAGCGGAACGCCGATGGAATCACTCAGGTGCAGCCTGTCGTTGTTGCAAATAACAAGCGGCGAGCATTCAGTGAGACCGTAGCCGTAAATAATCTGTATGCCGAACGCGGCGAAGTCCTCGATAATTTGCGGTTTCATTGCCGCCGCCCCGACAATAATAAGCCTCATTTTGCCGCCGAAAACGTCCTGAATCTCCTTGAAAAATAGGCGACGCAAGTCAAGACCTATTTTGCTTCCGAGCTTAACCGTTTTCTTTCCCAGATTAAAAAGCGCCATGCCGTTCTTCTTTTTTTCGATGCGTTTCATAATGGTCTTATGAACCTTTTCAAGAAGCAAAGGAACGCTGACAAAAACGGTCGGGCTGTATTCCTTGAAGTTTTTCACGACATATTTTAGCCCGTCGCAAAACGCGGCGACACCGCCGGAGTAGATGCCCATAAACATCATGATGGTACATTCATAGGTGTGGTGAAGCGGGAGAATAGAGATGCCCTTGTCCTCGGGGAATATTTTAACGACCTCCATCGTGTGCTGGACATCTGTGCAGAAATTACGGTGGCAAAGCATTACACCCTTTGACATGCCCGTTGTGCCGGATGTGAAAAGGAGGGAACACATCACCTCGTGGTCGATTACAGCTGAGGTGTAGGAGGTATCACCCTCCTTGACAAGCTTTCTGCCGTTCTTTCTGAAATTTTCAAAGGAAAGTGAAAAATCGTTATCCTCGTCCTGCTTAAAACAGACAATTTTGATATCGGCGCTCAACTGCGAACGGTTTTCCGAAAGCTTCTTTAAAAACTCTTTATCACAGAATATCAGTTTGACCTCGGCGGTGTCGATGATGTTGTTTATATCGTCAAACAGCAGTTCTTTGTCTATGGGTACGATAACGCCCACGCCGCATACCGTCGCGTAATAGGATAGTATCCAATCATAGCAATTCTGACCGGCGACTGCAATACGGCTGCCCTTTACGCCTATTGAGCACAGCATTGTACCCACGGAGTTGACATCCTTAAGAAATTTATTATAACTGATACCATAGATGGCGCCCTTATCATCCTTGACCTCGAACAATGTTTTATCGCCGTAAAGCTCAACGCTCTGTATAAGCATCTCGCGCAGGTCGCTGAACTCACGGGCTTTATAAAACGGTTCGGTCATTTTCATCTTGCCGTCCATCCCTTTCGATGTATCTTGATAACGTTTGTCATTATACCCTATTTGTACAAAAACAAATTCATTATAGCGAATAATAATGAATAAATAGCCGAAGATTATATTAAGAATCTATTAATGTTATTACTTCAGACGGGAAATAAATTCAATCCATTTATTCGTTATTTCAACAGGTGATAATTCTGACCTTAAAAGAAGTGCGTTCCCGGAAAGCTTTTCAGAAAGCTCTTTATCCGACAGCAGCTTTATAATTGCAGAGGCCATAGCTTCAACGTCGTCTACCGGCACAAGCAGGCCGTTTACGCCGTCGCTAATCAGCTCCTCAGGTCCCATTTTACAGCGTGTAGAGACGCAGGGGACACCGCAGGCCATAGCTTCTATAAGCACGTTTGGCATCCCTTCGTACCGTGACGACAGAACAAAGACAGATGACCGTGAAATAGGGTAAACGGCGTCGGGCATAGCGCCGGGCAAACTAACGAATTCGGAGACGCCCTCGTCGGCTGCCAGCCGCTCAAGGTGTTCGCGTTCCTCGCCGCTGCCGTATATAACAAGCTTATAATCGGGGAAACCATTATAAACGAGTGTAAAAGCCTTGATTAAAATATCGAAGCCCTTGCATTCGACAAGTCTTCCGGCCGCCGTTATTGTTTTTTCTCGTGTCTCGGGTGGCTCAAGCGTATATACCAACTCATTAAAAACAGCGTTGGGTATGACGGCGGATTTTTTTCGAACGGATTTAGGAAAGAAACCCTGCGCGTCCTCCGTTTGAAAGATATAACCGTCGCAAAGACGCGATGTCAGCCGACGCAACGCCGTCATGAAACGAGTGGCGTTGAGCATGTAGGGGTTGCTGCGTTCAGTTCCGACGGCTTTGACTTTTGTAAACGCCGCGGAAAAAACGGCATAGGCGGACATGATGTGGCTCATGCCGATAACAACATCGGGCGAGTGTTCCCGAATGGCTGCCCTGACGGAATATGCCCGATTCAAAGCCGCCTTTAGACGACCCACGGATATCCCGCTCGGGAGCTTCGGAAGATTGAGGTATTCTATGTTGACCATATCGTCAAATGTGTAGAAGCTGCCCGTGCCTGAAAGGGATAGGACGGTAACATTGTGTCCGGCTCGCGCCATACAACTGCTCAGTGAGCTAAGAGCCCGCTCGGCACCGCCGCTTTCAGATAGGCCGAGTATCAAAAAAACAATCCTCAACGTTAACCTCCTTGGGAATAATTTTTGGACTGTGCCACAGCCAGCGCGTCGCAGCGCTCGTTTTCAGCGTGACCGGCGTGACCCTTAATCCAATGAAATCGATAATTGTGTTTTGCCAACTCCGCAAGCAGCGCGTCCCACAGCTCGGGGTTGAGCGCCGGTTTTTTATCTGGCTTAATCCAGTTGTTTTTCTTCCAGCCCTTAGCCCAGCCTTTTTCGATACCGTTGACAACATATTGCGAATCGGTGTTAATGGTGACATCACATTTTTCGTGCAATTGTCGAAGCGCCTCGATAACGGCGGTCAACTCCATGCGGTTATTGGTTGTTTGGGCAGCGCCGCCGCTCAATTCCATATCGTGTCCCTTGTATCTTAAAATACTTCCCCAACCTCCCGGACCGGGATTGCCGGAGCAGGCGCCGTCACAAAATATATCGACATGCTTAAGTGTGTCCATATAATAACTCCCAAATGAATTTTTGCTAATTCTATCATTTTTTTTCAATCCACACAAGTCCCGAACGGTTATTTTTGTACTTTCAGTCAATAATATCATCAATTATTTGCGCGTTTAGGAGAGATTGACTTGAAAGCAGTTGTAATGGCCGGCGGCGAGGGCAGCAGACTG
>CAZDWM010000139.1:0-6100 GCA_964509145.1 uncultured Eubacteriales bacterium
GTGTCCGCGCTTTTTATCCCTCTCCTGACCGATGACCAGCCGCTGATTGTACAAGCTTTTTTCCTTGAATTCGAGATTGAAAAGCTGGTCGCCGACGCCGATTATCTGAAGGAGTGTCTGTGCCTTTTCCTTGCTTGTCGAGCCGAGAAACTTCGGCAGGTCAAGCGCAAGCTGAGAAATAAACTCATTGATGAGTTGCTGACCGGCTTTGTTGCCGGATGGGTCAATTACCTTGAGGTCGCTGTTTTTGCCCCTGCGCTCCACCACAAGCCCGTTAGACAGCACAATGTGTAATGCCGGCGGTATCGTTGAGCCCTCGCGCTGCGGCTCTGACGGGCGGTATTTGTCGCCTCCGAGTGCCCACGCGATGCTGTCCAGCACCGAGGTCTTGCCCTGATTGTTATTGCCGCCTATTATGGTTAAGCCGTTTTCCGTCGGCTCAATGGCGACTGCGCGAATGCGCTTTACGTTTTCGAGCTCAAGGCTCGCAATTTTTACAGTGTCCATTGACAAGTCATTTCCTTTCGTGCTATAATTTTATAAAGTTATTTTCCTTGCGAGCTGTTCAGGGTGCCAGCCCTGGCAGCTTTTTTATTTGCGCTATTCGCGCTTCGCAACGCTGAAGTTCGTCGTCTAACTGTTTCTGCGTTTTATAGAAAGTGCAATTATCGCAGTCAATACTTCTTAACGCTCTGCAGTTGATTCCCGGGTTCATTCGATAAAACGCGCAGTCTTCTTTCACGTCATTCTCACCTCCCACTGACTAACATTCGCCCGAGCTGCTCGCTCAGCCTCTGCGCCCGGTCTGCGTCGTACCCGACAAGGTTCTCGCCGTCGATGAGTGCGAGGACTGCGTTGCCGGCTATATAATCGTTTTTGATTCCCGAGACGGTCGTCGCGATAAAATTCAGATCCTTGTCCTTCAGCTTGCCGTAATGATCGATAATCATCGCTGATTCGTCACTCAAGCGCAGGGTCTCGATGTATTCGCCGACAAGGTTTTGTAGGGTCTCAAGCGGTACGTTGTCCTCCGGCACCTCGACCGTGTCAACCTCGCCGGTGACTTTGATTCTGATTAGGTGTTTCATGGGTTCACTTCCTTTCGTTAAATTTTATGTCCGGCATTAAGGTCGGCGCACGCGTTCACCGCCTCGCGGCGTTTAGTCTGATAATAATCGCGCTCTTTTTCAGTCTGCTCGACCTGTACTTTAAGACGGCAGATTTCACGGTCACGATACCGCCGTACGATGAACATACCGAGCAGGAACGCCGTTGCGATAATTAACACGAGCACGATGACGGCGATGATGAACCACGGCAGGGACAGCCTTATGCGTATGTAGGTCATAGCTTGTCCCCTCCATATGGACTACACGCGCAGATAGCGGCGGCGAACGCAAGAAGGCTTTGGGCTTTTCTCATCCGTTTTTCTTCGGCGGCATTGTACGCCGCGCGTTCATCGTCGGTCATTGCATCGAGCATTTCCTTTTTAGCCGCCTCGTAACGTTCCCAGCGAGCCTTACATCTGCGAGCCTCTATGGTTTTGTTCATGCAGTTCATTGTGTCGCCTCCGGCGCTTTAACGCGCTTCAGTTGCCAACTATGACCGGGGGCGGCATCTTTAGAGACAGCCAAACAAAATAGCGCTGAAGCTTCGCTGTCAAAAAGTCTTTTGAGCTCACCGTTTTTGTATATTCCGTATTTGGCTTGTTTTTTCACGGTCTACACGTTCCTTTCTCCAGTCTTTGAATACCGCGACGTACACCGCCAAGCCTTGCACCGTGCCGCGCTCGAACCGCTTGAGCTTGTCCCGCTTGGTGTATGCGATGATAAGCAGGACGCAACCTGCAAACTCGCAGAGGGACGTTGTCGCCATTTGGTATTCGGTCATGGTGCCGCCTCCGCGTCCATTAATCTTGGTTCAGCGTACTGGGTCAAACAGGATATGTAGGATTCAAGAGGCATGCCTATTCGCGGCAATAATTCTGCTGTGCCCTCAATCAGGGTGAAAACAAGGCTTTCTCCGTCTCCCTTTGCATGGATATCAAATACGTCGTTATTTCGTTTAAGATTTATTATTGCGTCGTTCATGTCGTCGCCTCCGTAGATTTCAGAAAATCGTCGCTGATTACGTTTGCTTCCGTGGTAGGCTTGTCCGCTTCCTCGTATCTGTCTTTCGCGCCCCTGCGGCACGATTGGCACTTCTGCGGACAGAGCTTTTTGCCATCGGCGGTTATGTAGTCGCAGTCGGAGCAACCCATCGAAGCCTTAAAGCCGTTGATTTCTTCGAGAGTGCTTTCTGCGACATCTTCTACCGCGTTAAGCTGCGCATTAAGCTCTCTAATCTCGTGCCGTTGATGCTCGGCGAGCTTCTCGGCTTCGGCGAGCTTGTCCTCTGCGGTCTGCCGGTCGGCGTTGAGGTCGAACAGCTTAATCCGCAGTCTGCCGTTTTCCATCTTGAGCTTTTTACGTGTCTTGTACTTTTTCACGTTAACCCGTCCTTTCTTTAATCAACGAATGTATTTCTTACGGTATCGTAGATGCCGATACTCTCGTAGTCGACGTAGACTTCATACCTGCCAAGACCGAGGTCTTCGGTGGTGATCGTCTTGTCCTTGTAGCCGAGGGCTTCGACTGCCTTTTGGATTTTGTCGTCGATATCGGGATTGATTTTGTCACTGGTCATGCTTGTGCGCCTCCTTCTATGTAATTTCTAACATCGTTCTTCGAGAACAGCCATTTGCGACCTGCTTTCTTTGCCGGAAGCTCGCCTTCACGTATGCGCCGACGCACGGTTTGACTGCACTCCTTGAGCAGAATACACGCGTCCGCCATGTCGAGCGTCACCGGCAGGCTGTCCCAGTTGTTGTAGTTTCTCATAATGGTTACTCCTGTATTTCAAGATTGCGGATTGCGAAGTCGAGCAGCTTTTCGGTTACGTGCCGGATGCTCTGCCCTGTAGCTTCGCAGATTTCCGTGATGGCTTGGTAGGTCTCAGCACCTACACGGATAACGCATTGGCTTGTCCCCTGCGCGTAGACGGGTTTTTTCTTGTGGATGATGCATTTTTCTTCGGGCAAGTGTATCAGATCCTTTCTGAGCTACCATAAGTCAAAATTACGCTTTAAGCGGAATTGCGATTAAAAAAAATATTATCCAGCGGTATGCCATATATTTCGCTTAATCTTTCTGCCGTGTCCCAATCGGGTACAGTCGTTCCGCTCTCATAGTTTGCAATGGTCGCCTTGTTAATACCAGCTTTAGCGGCAGCGGCTTCTTGTGTAAGATTCGCGTTGACGCGTGCGGCTTTAAGGCTTATCTTTAAAGTTCCCATGAAATCACCTCCCTCTATAATTGCATGATATCACGCTTAAAGCGTAATGTCAAGCAAAAAGCGAAATATTTTTGAAAAAATGTTGCTTTTTTTTCGCTTATAGTTTATAATGCGAATGAGGTGAAAAAAATGAACAAAGACGTTGCGCAAGAACAAAAGGATATTTTCTCTAATAACTTAATAAGGTATATGAATCGATTTAATGTAAACCAGGCAGATATAGTGGCTGATTTAGGCATTACCGCCTCTACAGTGTCAGATTGGGTTAACGCTAAGAAATACCCGAGAGTTGATAAGATGCAGAGACTTGCTGACTATATCGGAGTATCCATATCTGATTTACGAGAGCCACCACAAACAAATATAATCCAACCGACAGGAATGGTTCCTGTTTACGGCCAGATTGCTGCAGGCTTGCCAATTCTCGCCGTTGAGAACATCGAAGGGTATTATCCTGTTATGGTGCGAAATCCCGATGAGCATTTCTATCTAAGAGTAAAAGGAAATAGCATGGTAGGCGCAGGAATCGTAGACGGAAGCCTTGTTCTTATCCACAAACAACCGTGTGCGGAAAATGGACAGATTGTAGCTTGCCGTGTGAACGGCGACGAAGCAACGCTCAAGCGATTCAAACAGCAAGGGGATATAGTCATACTGTTGCCAGAGAATGCGGCATATGAGCCGCAGATTGTTCCTTGCTCGGCGTTTGAGAGCGGCGAAGCTGAAATAATAGGCGTAGCTGTTCTGATGATGACAAGTATTTTGTGACGAATAGAAATAAAAAAGAAAGGTTGTATAAAGCATGGGTTATAAGTTTAGAAAAAGTTACAAGATTCTACCCGGTGTGAAGTTAAACCTTAATAAGAAAAGCGCGGGCTTGTCGTTTGGAGGTAAAGGGTTCCACTACACGGCCAACACAAGCGGTCGGCGTACAAAATCCGCAGGAATACCAGGCACGGGTTTGTACTATACAACGTCGAAAGGGGGCAAGCGCAAATCGTCGAGTGCTAATAACGGTTCTAAGAACAATAGTAGACGGGGCTATCCCGCGTGGAAAATTTTATTGTGTGTTTTACTGTTTCCATTTTTAGTTTTATATGGTTTTTACAAAATCATATATGTCATTGCCGATAAAACCACTAAGGCAGCACCTGTTGTTAATACTGAAGCCGATATTGATGCAGAATGCGATTCGGAAGGGGATCGTGTTCGAATAGCAAAGGATAAGGCGATAGTTGTTTTTCTTTTAATCGTTTTCTGCCCGGCAGGGTTGATTTTGATGTGGTTTAAAATGAAAGACTGGAAGCAGACGGGCAAAATTATCATAACGGTAATCGGAACACTGTGGTCTGTTTTTTATTTATCGGCTTTTGGTGCCGCAATGAAGGAGAGTATAAAGCAAACAAATACTCAAGGGACTGAGATTGAAATAACCGAATCAATGACGCAAGAAGAATTAATGGTGTTTACCGATTCTTCTTTATATGAAGACCAAGCAGAGTCCCGGATAACAGAAACGTTAACGACAAAGGCTACAACACAAACCACTACCACTACTACCACTACTACTACTACTACCGCGACAACAACGAAGGCACCAACAACAAGCACGACCGTTCCGTCTACCACGGCGTACAGTACTGGAGTTACAGTATATGTTTCAGCCAGTGGAGAAGGAAAACGCTACCACAATGTACCATCTTGTAACGGCGGTGAATATGTGCCCATAGATAAAGCCGAGGCAGAAGCGAGGGGCTACACACCGTGTAAAAAATGTGCCGGTGGTTAATGGAATGAGGTGATACCGTGCCAAAGAAATCAAACACCACCCGCGCCGACGGCAGGATAGCCGTGCAGGTGTACATAGGGCGCATTGACGGCAAAAAGAAATACAAGACGGTCGTGTACGGATGGACACAAAAAGAAGCCAACGCCAAAGCCGACGCGGTACGCGCAAAGCTCAAGAAGGGCATGGACATCACCCACGAAGCGGATAGTTTCGGTGAATGGGCGGTGCGATGGCTTGAGCTGAAGCGACACGATGTCGGAAATTCGCAATATCAGTCATATGTCGGCTACATTAAGCACCTTAATAGGTATATCGAAAAGTCGTCGATTGGCAGCGTGTCAACACACGACTTGCAGGTTATCATCAACGATCTGTCAGATTGCAACCCGAACACTTTCAGACCGTCAAGCAAAAAGACGTTGACCGACATCAAGAACACAGCTGTCCAAATCTTTCAGCTGACGATTGAAAACAGGATACTTGACTATAATCCCGCCGTCGCTGTCAGAGTGCCGAAAAATGCCCCCAGCGCCTCGCGCAGGGCGTTGACGGAAGGGGAGCAGGAAATCATAAGGACAACCCCGCACCGTATGCAGACAGCCGCAATGATAATGATGTACGCAGGCTTGAGAAGGGGAGAGCTAATCCCATTGACATGGGCGGACATCGACATCAAAAAGGCGACAATATCGGTCAACAAGGCCGCCGACGTGTCGAGTGGAAACGCTAAGATTAAGGTCACGAAAACCAAAGCCGGAACACGAACGGTTAACATTCCGTTTGTACTTGTGGAATATCTCCGTAAAGCCCCCAAAAAATCAATCCTTGTGTGTTCAGCGGTAAGCGGCGGCATGTATACGGCGTCCAGTTGGAAATCTGCGTGGGATTCCTATCTGATTGATCTCGATGTCTTGTACGGTAAGCGCCCCCAGAAAAAATCTAAATTTGACAAGCGCTATCCGGGTATAACGATGGATA
>CAZDWM010000140.1:0-6084 GCA_964509145.1 uncultured Eubacteriales bacterium
GTCGGCACATTATCTTCGGGCTGTTTTTTTGTCTTGACAATCGAGCCAATATACATGGACGTCGAGCGATGACACGGTTGTCTCCGTTACTCAAGACGGAATCATAAACGCGCTGGCGGTCGGAACAACGACGATAACAGCGACAACAGAAGACGGAGGGTTCTCCGATACCTGCGAAGTGACGGTATATAACAATATCGAAAGCATAACCGTCGCGTCAATGCCGACGAAGATTCAATATAATTACAAGCAAGCCTTTGACATAACAGGCTTGACGCTCACCGCGACATACTCCGATAACTCAACACAAACATTAACGTACCGCCAAAATGGCGTGGTGGCAGTGGCTGATAAAAATATTGCTTTTCGGGTGGATTTGGGATTGATGTCCGGCACATTGTCGAAGATGCTTTGAACTGATAACCACATAAAACAAAAGGATCCGAATTGGAAGAAATATATCTTCACAGTTCCGAGCCTTGATTGTTAACGGATTATATATCCCTGTCAAACGTGTAAAAAACAGACTACACAATCCAAGAATTATATGGTAGAATACAAACAAGGAAAAAATAAGAGGTTCGTGTGAAAGGTCTATTTCATGGTCTATTTGTACCGCCACCTGTTTCACACCAGATTATAATTCGCCGCGCGACACGGCGGGATGGGAATATTTATGGCTTACACAATCAATTACGCCGCAGCCTGCGACAAGGGTAGGCTCAGGGGTGGGAATCAGGATAATTTCTGGTGCGACGGGCATTATCTGCCGGAAATCAACGACGGGCTGCCGGAAATCATTGCGGGAACGGCGGCGCTGACATTTCCGCGGGTTTTTGCGTTGTTTGACGGCATGGGCGGAGAGGCGCACGGTGAAGCGGCGTCCTATCTTGCCGCGAAAACCTTCGACAGTGAATGCACCGGAGGTAAAACGCTTTCGGCGCAGGACTTTTACAAGCTGTTCTTTACGGCAAACGACAGCGTTTGCGCCTATCAGAAACAAACGGGCGTTTTGAACGTCGGAACAACAGCCGCTGCGGTCGCGTTCTTTTCGGACGCCGTCTTCGTCGCCGACATCGGGGATAGCAAGGTCTACCTGTTTTCCGGCGGTGCGCTCAGGCAGATATCCGTCGAGCATGTAATGCAGGGGAAGTTCAGGGGCAAGCCGCCGCTGTCGCAGCACCTCGGTATTCCGACCGACGAATTTGTCATCGAGCCGCATCTCAAAAAGGAAAGCTACCGCGCGGGCGACAGATATCTCATCTGTTCGGACGGTCTGACCGACATGTTGACGGACGGGGAAATTGAAAGCATCATGAAGCGGGGCGACGACATAAAGACATGCGCGTCCGTGCTTTTAAACGGCGCTTTGGAAAACGGCGGAAAAGACAACGTCACAGTGATTGTCTGCGAGATTGCAGAGTGACGTTTAGGATGAAATAATGTATTGTTACATATTGGAAGGGGTTTCGGTATGGACGAAAAATTGGCAATTGATAAAGTATGGCCGGGCTGGGAACTTGTCGATGAGCTTGGCGAGGGCTCGTGCGGTACGGTTTACAAGGCCGTCAAGCGGGAGCACGGGCTTGAAACATATTCGGCAATAAAAATCATCTCCGTGCCGAAAAACGACGCGGTGTTCATAGCCGTGTCACGCGAGGGCTACAGCAGGGACGACACGAAGGCGTATTTCCGCGGAATCGTCGATGAGCTGATTAAGGAAATCAAGGCGATGGAGTCCCTAAAGGGTACACAGAACGTCGTGTCGATAGAGGACTTCAAGGTCGTTGAAAAAGAGGACGGCAAAGGCTGGAACATCTATATCCGAATGGAGTTGCTGGTAAGCTTTGAGGATTACATAAGCGACAAAAAGCTGACGCGAGACGAAATTGTAAAGCTGGGAACCGACATTTGTTTCGCGCTCGAACTGTGTGCGCGCAAAAACATCATCCATCGCGACATCAAACCGGAGAACATTTTTATCTCGGACTTTGGCTTTTTCAAGCTCGGCGATTTCGGCATCGCGCGGGAGCTCGGGAAGACCTACGGCGCCTCAACTAAAACGGGTACGCCGAACTACATGGCGCCCGAGGTGTACCATTGCCAAAAGTACAACGCGACGGCGGACATCTATTCACTGGGGCTTGTGCTGTACAAGCTGCTCAACAACAACCGCCTGCCGTTTTTAGACCCCGACAAGCAGTTAATCAGCTATGGCGAAAGAAATGTAGCGTTCGAAAAAAGAATGTGCGGCGTGCCGCTGCCCGCGCCGGCGAATGCGTACGAAAAACTGGCGGAGGTAATACTGAAAGCTTGCGCGTATGACCCGAGGGAGCGGTATCAGAGCGCGGCGGAGTTTAAGCAAGCGCTTGAGGCGGTTGCACATCAGTACAAAAAAGTTACTATAGTTGATGAGTTGGAGACTCCGGAAAACGCTGATAAGGTGGAAGACCGTAATACGATGGAATTCAGTTTAAACGACGAGACGGATACGATAGAATGCTGTATGGTGGAGGCGTTTATGACCGACGAAACGGAAACTGACCAAGACAACAAAACGAAAAAACTACTTGTACCTGATGTAACGGAATATGATGATATATATTCAACCGAAATAGTTGATGAAACCGAAACATATGACGATGAAATTACGGAAAAGGAAGAAGAAAAGGACAAAAAGAAAAATCTTAACAAAAAAACGATTGGCATCATAGTTGTCGTTCTTACGTTCTTTGCCGTGGGGACGATGATAGCCAGCAAAACGCTTATTCCGTGGATAATGGATGCTGTCGAATTTGGCGTAAATTCGGCGAACCATGTAATCAAAGAAGACAACGATTCGCGCGCGAAAGATTTTGAACCCGACGTTTATACAGATGCTGAAATGTTTAAATATTGGGACAATGGCACAGGGGAGATAAATATTGTTTTATATACCGGTAGCGATGTCAATGTGAAAATTCCGTCAGAGATTGAAGAGCATCCGGTAACATCAATTGGTGCAAATGCTTTTGCGGGAACTGTTATTGAAAGTATAGTAATTCCAGAAGGGATTGTTACTATCGGAGAAAGCGCGTTTAAAAATTGTACGAGTTTGAAAAGAGCAGCAATTCCAGAGGGAGTTACAGCCATAGAAGATTATACATTTTATGGTTGTTCAAAACTTGCCGAAGTTGAACTGCCTGTATCTTTAGAAAGCATTGGCAATGATGCCTTTGGTTTGGTCAGTTGTCTAACAAGTCTATTTATCCCACGCGACGTTGAAACAATTGGTGATGGGGCTTTTTCAGGCAGTACATTAAGCAATATAAATGTTGATAATGAAAACAATTTTTTTGAGGTTAAAGACGGTGTATTGTTTACGAAAGGCTTAAAAAAGCTTGTTCAGTATCCGGGAGGAAAAAGTGACAGTAATTTTGTTTTTCCAAAAGAAACAACTGAGATATCTGAAATGGCCTTCAATGGTACAACAAAACTCACATCGGTTGTTCTGCCAGAGAAAATGACATCTATAAGTGAACACGCCTTTTACAATTGCGGAAGTTTGCATAAAATAACTCTCCCCGATAACTTAAAAATTATCAGCGAGGCGGCTTTTTGGTCATGTTATAATTTGACTGACATTAATCTTCCCGAAAATGTTACGACAATAGGTGGATATGCATTTCATGCAAGCGGTTTAAAAACTGTATATATTCCCCAAAGGGTTACAAAAATTGGAGCCCAATCTTTTACGAACTGTGAGTCGCTTGGAAGTATAGATGTTGATTCTGACAACAAATACTACACTAGCAGGGATGGAATCCTTTACACTAAAGATAATAAAACGCTCGTTCAATATCCTGCGGGTAAAGAAGACAACTCGCTCAAAATTCCCGACGGCACAACAATGATAAAGCCGGCTGCCTTTATAGGTTGCGCAGATCTCCAAATCGTTGATCTGCCTGAAGGCATGAAAATTATAGATGACGCTGCATTTGAAAATTGCCACAGTTTGAATATAATAACATTGGCAGATAGTATTAGCATAATAAATTGTGGAGCATTCGATTACTGTGACAAATTAATTACTGTCAATTTGAACGACAACTTGAAAGAAATTGAAGGTAGTGCATTTTACGAATGTTCAAGCCTAACGGAAATATCAATTCCGGAAAGCGTCACAACAATAGGTAAAGGTGCTTTTGATGGCTGCGGCACCGACTCCGGCAAGTTCGTCATAAAAGGCACCTCGGGTTCTTATGCCGAAACCTACGCCAAAGAAAACAACATCGACTTTCAGGCTGTTTAGCGGCCAGATTGGGGGGCTGTGACATGAACGAAGAAAAATGCTATGCCGACGAAGCTGTCGGCGAGCTGGATTTTACGCAAAACTATCAGGAACGATTTTACGACACCGTCGACCTGCGCGACTTTGCCGACAAGGATGCGGACATCATTTACGACGCGCTGAGAACGAAGCTGCGATGCATTCCGTTTTGCGAATACCTCAAAAGATACATATTTCAAAAAGCCGGTCTGACGGGGAAATACAGTGACACGGAAATCCGGGAGTATCAGAACATCATCGTCGAGTCCTTCAAGGAAAACGGCACGCCGCCGTCCTTCGGGGAGACGACGGCGAAACTCAGCGCGTTGGCAAAAAACTGGCTTACGCAATCCTCCGTGAACAGGCAAGTAGTTTTCCTTTTGGGCTTCGGGCTCAACATGAGCGTGGAGGACGTCACGTCGTTTCTCATCAATGCCCAGAAGGAGCGCAGCTTCAACTTCAAGGATCCGTCAGAAATCATCTACTGGTACTGCTTCAAGAACGGCTATAAATTCCCGAAGCTACGGCAGCTGAAAAAAGCCTATGACGCACTCGAACCGGGAAAGCCGGTATTTTTAGTCGGCAATAAAACCATCGGCGTGCGCGGCGTGTTCCAGTCTGTCAGCGACGACAACGCGCTGATGAACCTGCTGTCCGGTATGAAGACGAATGAAAACAAGAACAGCTTCAGTGTCACGTCAAGACTTTGGTTCGACACGCTTTATTCGAGATGCAGACAGCTCGTCGCGGACTGCTTCAACAATGACGAGGAGGAACGCTCAGAGGCAGCTGTCGAAAGCTATATCACACAGACTAAAAACTCGGCTCGACTGTCCGACGAGGAAAAGGTCGCACATATCAAAGACCTTAGAAAAAACCGCAAAACATGGCGTGAGGAGGACATTGCGGAGGGCGACACGGAAAAGTTCTTCTGTTGCGGCACGCCCGTCGACCCCAAAGGGAATCTTGTCAAGCTCTCGTCGTCCCGACTGTCCGCGCATTTCAATAACAAGCGCATGAGCAGACAGCACATTTTTGATATCCTCAACCAAAGGGTGGAAATTGACCGCTTTGACCTGATTACCTTAAGCTTTTTCATCCTGTCGCAGGACGAGACCGTCGGCAACAGCAAGACAAGGTACATCCGTTTCATCGATGAGACGAACAAAATCCTCGACGAATGCAACATGGGCGGGCTGTACATAGCCAACCCCTACGAGAGCTTTCTGCTGATGTGCATTTTAACGGAATGCCCGCTTGGCACCTACGCAGAGGTGCTCGAAAAGTCCTATGAGAGATAGTTAGATATTCGAAAATGTGTCTCTGGTAATAACTATTTTGTAATCCAAGTATAAAACAACCGATACAGATGTCCCGTGGCTAAAAGCTACGGGGCGGTTTTTTAATATTCGGTTGAATGTAAGAGTAAAAACCGTACTACGGCGGCGACAGTGCGGAGTGTATAATAAAGTCATGGACGCAGGGAGAACAAACGCAAAGCAACCGTAGAGCGGAAATGTTTACTGCCGACATGCCCAAGCGATAAGTGATGTAAATGAGGGGGTGAAAACATGTGGTTTTTAGGATGGAGCATATGCTATTCGGTTGTTGTAATAGGATCGGCGTTTATCTTCCGCTGAGGAGATATTTCTGCAACTGTCTTACACTGGGCGGATACAACTACGTGTATTAATCAAGTAACCGTAACGGCGAAACAAGCCGCTAAAAGTAATTATTATCTTTTAGCGGCTCTGCTTTATTGAAACGGTACACAA
>CAZDWM010000141.1:0-6063 GCA_964509145.1 uncultured Eubacteriales bacterium
GTGCTTTTAATCATCTTTTTCATAACATCCTCAATCCCGCCGCGTCGTGCGGCGAATTAAAATCAGACGTGAAACATACAGTGGTACAATTTGACCATGAAATTCGGCCTTTCACGTTAAACCCTCCATTCGTTCAAACGCAATTCAATTTATCTGTTTGCAAGTATTGGGTTTGTCAATACCACATGAATCCGAACATCAGAATCCACAGAAGCCACTGCCACCATTGGAGCTTGACCTCCACCTGACAGGTCGCGATTAAATTACCGTCCGCCGTCCGGGCGGTGATGGTGGCGATTCCCTTGCCGATGCCTGTTACAACGCCGTTTTGGTCGACGGAAGCAACCTCGTTGTTGCTCGACGACCATATCACCGATTTGTCGGAGGCGCTGACCGGTTGTACGTCCGCTGTAAGCTGTTCGGTGGCTTTATAGCTTAGCTCCAGCTTATTTTTATTAAGACTGATCCCGTTTACCCGCACGTCGGTACTTCCTGTGACGGTCACGGTACAGCTTGCGGTGTATCCGCCGTCTTGCGTTTCAGCCGCAATGTCTGCTGTGCCCGTTCCGACAGCCGTTACCAGCCCGTTTTCATCCACCGTCGCGACATTACCGTCGCTTGACGACCATGTTACGTTTTTATTGGCGGCATTGTCCGGCTCAACCGTCGCCGTCAGCTGCGTCCGGCTTTCGAGGTTCAGCGACTTTGTCGTATCGGAAAGGTGAACGCCGGTTACGCGTATATCCTCCCCGATTACAGTCACGGTGCAAGAAGATGAAAGCACCGCGCCCACTACCTTTGCCGTTATGACAGTGCTGCCCTCCGCTTTGCCTGTCACAAGCCCGTATTTGTCAACTGTCGCAACGTTGGTATCACTCGAAGACCAATTCAGCGTTTTGAGCGCGCCGGTCTTCGGACTGAAATATGCCATAACTCGTGTTGATTTGCCTATGTTGATGGCTGGCAGCTCGTTTTCAAGGATAAGGCCGCTCACACATATTTTAAAGGTCAGTGTAAACCCTTCATAGGTAACCGTAACCGTTTGCTCACCTGTTCTGACCAGGTCATAGCCTGAGCACATGTCCTCGGTCAAATAAGTGTAATCTGTATTTATGTGTGTTCCCGACTGCGTGACCACCCATATATAGGCGTCGGAGACGATGAGGTTATCACCGAGGTAATACACCGTTTTGTTCGGCGTCCTGCCCCAGTAAATATCGATGACCTTATCCTCTTCCTCCACCACCTCTTCCGCTTCTTTAAAGTTGACATTAAAGCTGTCGGATTTTCCTTTGTATTCAACCGTGATTTCCGATTGCCCCGGCGTCGTCTTGTTATAGCCCGATTTAATAAATGGCGTCATATCAGTCTCAATCAACAGACCGTTTTGATATTGAAGTTGTACTTTACCGCCTGCCGGATCAATTGATTGACCGCAGGTATAGTCTAATTTAGCCGGAAGCTTTGTCACTTCAATGCTGACAAGCTCGCTGTTAATCTTTTTAATACTTCGGATTTCAAAGGTTGTCGTCATGCCATAGTAGGTTACAGTAACCGTCTGCGGATCCGGAATAATGCCGGCGGTCATAATTTT
This sequence comes from uncultured Eubacteriales bacterium, assembly GCA_964509145.1. Taxonomy (GTDB): domain Bacteria; phylum Bacillota; class Clostridia; order Oscillospirales; family Acutalibacteraceae; genus UBA1425. The sequence continues at coordinate 1,595 of CAZDWM010000141.1, forward strand.
CGAGTGAGTGCATTTATTTAAGTCCACAATTTCCGTGCTTCCGTCTTTGTAATGCACCATGATTGACCCGCCGGTCAAATCCAACGAATTACTATAATTATAGTAATAAACTTGATTCGGCTGTTTGTTCATCGTGATATAGACCGCGTCGCCGGTGTTATAAACCTCAATCGTAAACGATGCGCTGTGTCCGTCATACGTGACGGTCACCGTCTGGGGACCGACCTTACCCATATTGTATCCGGAGCACATGGCGGCAGTAATCGGGATAGGCGCGTTGAATTTACCGTTTTCATAATGCTGGACGATGGCGCCGCCGTCTGTAACCAGTGAATCAAAAGTGTTGTATACCAACTTATTCGGATATACGGCTATAACAATTTCGGTGACAGCGGGGTCTCTTACGCTGATAGCGTAAGTACAGCTTTTACCCGAATAGCTGACGATTACGGTCTGGCTGCCTGTTGTCTGAAGGTCATAACCGGAGCACATGCCCGAAGTGATGTCAACCTCCTTGCTTGCGCCGTCGCTGTACCGAACTGTCAGGACGCCGCCTTTCGTGTCAAGCTTTTCGCCCTTGAGATAATCTGTTTTGGTGGGTGCCAATTTTAGGTCAACCGAAGTCACCGTCGCCGCGGAATTGACTGTGATATCGTAATATACCGTCAGTCCGGCATAGGTTACGGTGACGCGCTGGCTTCCCGCCGCGTTCAAGTCATATCCCGAGCAGAAGGACGCGACAAGCGGCAGGCTTTTTACCTGACCGTTCTCGTAGGTCAGGTATATCATGCCGCCGTCGGTATTAAGGGTTTCCCCCGTTAAATACATCAGCTTATCCGGCAGATTTTTAAGGGATATTTTTGTAGGATTTTCATTTTCAACCGCCACATAGCATTCGGCATAAATCCCCCTGTCGTCATAGGACATCGCCCGGATGATGGTCGTTCCGCTGCTCTTCGCCGTAACGGCGCCGCTGCCCGACACATAAGCCACCTCGGGGTTGTCGGAGACCCAGCAAATATTCTGATTTTCCGCGTCAAGCGGCAGAACCCTTGCGCTTAATGTAAAGCTGTCGCCTTTTTTAACCGACATCACGGTTTTGTCAAGCTTTACGTCGGTGACGTTCCGGTTCACATAAGGCTCCGCTGTACTGTCTTTTGCTATATATATCTGCTGGTTTCCCATGATCACCATAGGCTCGGCATAAAAGCTGCAGTCAAAATACAGCTCTGCGTCGGAATAGTCCTGATCGACAACGCCCGCCCACCAGACGCTTCCGTCGTCGCGGACAAAAATCATACGGGCAGCGCTCATCTCAATCAATTCGGCAACATGGGTCAGCGGCGTGTCGGCGCCGGTTTTCACCTGAGTAGCATAGATTTTCTCGTTGCTGTACGGTCCTATGCCGAGCCAACCTGCACCAAAGTGATTACCGTACCCACCGCCCCATGACCAGACCGTTCCGTCACTTTTTAGCGCATATGTCCCGCCGCTGTTATAGACAAGTTGGGTCACGTCGGTCAGATACGTGTCCGCCGCCGTTTTTATCTGTATGAACGCGTCGGACGATTCCAGCTCCGGCGTAGCGAGAAAGTTATAGCTGTTATCGCCGTTTGCCCACACCGTGCCGTCTTTTTTAAGAATAACACAACCATTATCGATATACGCGTCAGCCACATCCGATAAAAATGTTCCGTCGCTGTCTTTGACACGCTTTGCTGTCGGTTTAACCTTACAAAATGAGCCCCATATCCATTCATAGACAGAACCGTCATACATAACGGCAGCAGTGGCGTAAAAACGGTGTATCGTCTTAACACCCGTTAAAGGCAAGCCGTCCTCTGTCATCATCTGTGTGAAATAAGCCGGATTATCTACGGACGGAACCCAGACGGTGACGTCATCCCTGAGTGCGACCATGAAATCTGCCTTAACAATATCGGTCAGCGGCGTGTTCTCATCAATCATGATTTGAACCGGCTTGCTGTATGTTTCCCATGTACTAAGGCTGATTAAACCGACAGCCCAGAAGGTTCCGTCCGGCTTTGTGAAATAAGTGTTAACACTATTTGAGAATATGTCATCAATATCGGTAATCATGGTTTTCGGGTCTTCGCAAAACGGAATCAAATAGTTATATCTTGATGAACTGTAATAACCGAACTGATTTTTACCGGCATAGCCGTAAGCGTAAGCTGTCTGATTGTTTTTTAAGAACAGTATGCCACATCCGCCCGCCGTAATTTTTGTAATGTCGCCGGAGTCGCTTCCCTTCACCGTCACCGTCAGCGTATCCGAAAAGCCGCCCTGTGTCGAAACGGCGGTGATGACCGCGGTGCCCGCCTTCAGCGCGGTGACCATGCCGAAGCTGTTGACAAAGGCGACCTCGTCGTTTGAGCAGGTGTAGGTAACCGTACTGTCCGACGGATACTCCGGATAGAAGTTAAGGTAGACTTTTTCGCTGTCATATGTTTCGAGCGTAATCGCTGACGTCTCGAAGGACATGGACTGTATGCCCTGATATGCTTTCAAGCTCAGCATCCCCGCGCCGTAATAATCATCCCTGCCGGGTATGCCCCTGTCGCTTGCCTTTTCGCAAAGCGCTTTGCAGACCTCGTCCGGCGTAAGGCTTATGTCGGTCGATTTCAGCAAGGCGGCACCCGCCGCGACAAGCGGCGTTGACATGGACGTCCCGCTTTTAAGACCGAATTTTCCGCCCGGCACAGCGCTCAGGATATTTTCGCCCGGCGCGCAAAGGTCAATGACTGCCCCGTAATTTGAAAAGGAGCCCGAAAATGCATCCTCTTCATTTGAGGAAGAGACGGTTATCGCGTCTGGAATATTTGCAGGACTGATTGGAAAAAGACTTAAATCAAAGCGATCGTTGCCGGCTGCAACAACACAAGGCACATTCCTGTTCCTCGCATAGGTTATGGCGTCCTGATACAGTTCCTTGTCGCCCCCGCCGCCTAAGCTCATGCTGATGATATCTGCGCCGCTGTCGACGGCATACATCATGCCCTCGATAATAACCGACGTCGAACCGCCTCCTTTGGCGTTCATCACTTTAACGGGCAGAATTTTGACATTGGATTTAGTCGCGTCCGTAATAATACCGGAGCAGTGCGAGCCGTGGCTGTTGTCGTCGTCGGGGTCGTTATCGTTGTTGACGAAATCCCATCCTCCCGCTTTGATTCTTCCACTAAAAAACGGGTGGTCAACATCAATACCCGTATCGATAACGGCGACGACGACCTCATTCAGCGCCGGAGCGTCCGGCAGAGTGTTCATGTATTCGTCCGCGCCCACGCGCGTTGTGCCCCAGTTCTTATATGAGGCAGCTGTTTGTTCATCTTCCGCATCCTGAATAGTGCAAAGGCTGTCCTGCTCGCAAAAAATAACGGAGGCGTCGGCGCTGAGCTTCTCGTTCGCACTTTTCGCCGCCTCTTTTGACGCGTACTGTAAAACTACTTTATTGTTGGATACATTGATTTTTGTTGTCGCGTCGTATGTATTATTTACATCGCCGGTTTCCGTTTTGACAATGAGCCGCATCGACTGAAAAGGCTCCGTGATTAAAATCGTTCCGCTTGCGCTGTCGCAGGTCACTTCATACCCGCGCGCCTCAAGCTCGTCGACCGTCAGGAGCGGACTGTCGGCGTCAGGGACTTCCGCCGCGCTTTCCGTACCGCTTTCCGCCGAGTTATCCGAACCGACATCAAGCGCTTCTTCAGGTATTTTTATTTCACCGTCCTCAATGACCGGCGTCTGGCTTTCATCGGGAGAAATCTGTTGTGTGCTCCCGTCGACCGACATCTCGGGACTGCCCACCGTCAACTCAATTCTGCCGAAAGCGTTCTCATCGGCGGTTGACTTGACAAGCTCGGAAAGCGCCTTCATATATGCCGGCGGCGATGATACCAAGGAAATGTCCGCCAACGCAAATGCGCAACCCGCAAACGAGCCGTACACCATCAGACACGACATCATTAGCGCGACGGTATTCTTAATAATACTCTTAACGTTAAGCTTCATTGCCTATCAGACCCTTTCCGATGATTGAATTAGTACATTTCGTACAAAAATTATATATTAATATTACCATAATATGATTATTATGTCAATAGAATTATCAATTATATTTATGTCTTAACAATACTATATACACTGCCATGCCGTTTTACCTATTCACATTTTAGCGTTGGGACAAATATAAGTATTTGCCCCAACGCTGTGGATAAAGCTTTCATTGATAACTTCATTATTATGAATTATAATACTTTTAACTGCATTATATAAATATTGTTTGCTTTATGATTATCATGGATATTATTTGAATTTGCGGTAGAGTGTACATTATTGATGTTGGAGTAGTTTAAGCGATGCGTTAAACTCCGGGGTTTGGGGCAGTATGTTGGCTCGATTGTCAAGACAAAAAAACAGCCCGAAGATAATGTGCCGACACGAAT
>CAZDWM010000142.1:0-5988 GCA_964509145.1 uncultured Eubacteriales bacterium
CCCGTGTCGATGCTTTTAAGCTGCTCGTCGGTTATGCGGTACTGCCAGTTGCCGTCGGCTTTGCCTGGGATATTAAGGCGCGTGTCGGAGCCATAGCCGAGCAAATCCTGAATGGGAAATATAACAAGCCCCGCCGAGGAGGCGAACATTGTCCTTATAACAGCGCCGCAGCCCGCCGTCCAGTCCTCGCTGTCGTAGCCGCAGTAGTTCAGCATCATGCGCCGTGAAGCGCCGTCCATCTCCCAGAGGTAGCCGAGCAATGTGTTGTTGTCGTGGGTGCCGGTGTAGGCGACGCAGTTATTGATATAGCTGTGCGGCAGGTGCGGGTTGTCGCAGTCCGCCAAAAACGCGAACTGGAAAACACGCATTCCCGGGAAGCCGCTTTCGCGGACGAGCTCGACAACCTCCTTCGTGATGTCACCTAAATCTTCGGCGATAATCAGTTTGTCGCCCGCCGCTTCCTTGAGTACATTAACAAGCTCAATACCGGGGCCTTTTTTCCACTTGCCCTCGCGTGCTGTTTTTGCGTCGCCGGGTATAGACCAATAGGATTCAATGCCCCTGAAATGGTCGATACGCACGCCGTCGAACAACTCCAAGGCGTGGCTCATACGGTCGCTCCACCATTTATAGCCGTCCTTTTTCATCTCGTCCCAGTTGTAAAGGGGGTTGCCCCAAAGCTGACCGTCGGCGGCAAAATAGTCGGGCGGCACACCCGCAACACCCGTCGGCTTGTTGTCGCTCCCGATGTAAAACAGTCGGCGGTTGCTCCACACGTCGCAGCTGTCGAGCGCGACATATATGGGGATATCGCCGATAATTTTAATGCCGACGGAGTTAGCGTAACGCTTGATGTCCGCCCACTGTGTGAAAAACTCATACTGGATGAACTTCCACATGAACAGCACATCTTCGTCGATTTCTTCCGTCGTCCAGTCGTGCCACGCGCGCTCCCCGTTCGCGTTCTTGAGGGTCATAAACGTGCATAAGTCGCTTAAATACTTGTCGCCGTCGATAAAAGCCTCAATAGTCGCCCGCTCCGCCGCGCCGACACGCTCGGACGCCTTTTTCAGCACATTGAAGCGCGTATGAAAAAGCCTGACATACTCGCAGCTGTACGGTGTCTGCTGGCGCTGCGCGTTAAGCTCATCTTTTGTGATGTACCCTTTTTTATAAAGCGTCGGCAGGTCGATAAAATATGGGTTACCGCCGAAGGTTGAAAAGGATTTATAGGGAGAATTGCACTCGTCCACCATGCAAAACGGCAGCACCTGCCAGTAGGAAAAGCCGCCGGCGCGCAGGAAGTCGACAAACTTTTTAGCTTCATCGCCGAAGCTCCCGCAGGAATAACCGCCGTCAAGCGTTGAAATATGCATCAAAACGCCGCTTTTTCTGTCCAAAAAACCATCTCCGTGTTTATTAATGCGCACAAAGCGCTAATATATTATAGCATTCTTTTTCAGAGACGGCAAGCGGTGGATTTTGTGACGGATAGAACGTTGTTTCACAGAGCAAAATCCATATAACCCATCCGTAGGGGCGACCCTTGCGGTCGCCCGAAGGCTGTTCCTTATGCCTGACGACGGGCGACCGCAAGGGTCGCCCCTACGATATACATAAAGCCCCGAAAGCATTGATTATTCAAAGCTTCCGGGGCAATATTCATATTTTTAAAGCAGCTGTCAATAGGTTATATCAACCTGTGTTCCGGCTGACGCGTCCTTAACGGCAATCCACGTGATGTTGCCGTCGGTAAAGTAGCCGGACTGTAGCGTGACAAGCTCGGCCATTGAAGACGCCTGCGTCAACGCTGCGCCGCTGCCGTTTTCAACTGTCTGCGGGGCGGGCTCGCCGTAAACCCTGAACAACATAGACCTGTTGGTTGCCGTGCAGCCGAGGGTTAACGCGTCGTCGTCCTTTTTATAGGAAATCATCGCGCCCTTTTTATCTTCCTCGTAAAGACCAAACTGCTTCTCGCCGTCGTCCGGGTAAACCGCAACCGTCGTGTAGTCCGCCGAGAGCTCGGAACCGTGACCGAGCGCGTCATTTACAACGTTAAGCGGTATTATGGCACCCTTGCGTATGAAAGCCGGTGACTCGTCGAGGTCAAAGCTAAGCTTTTCTGTTCCCTTGCTATAAGTCTTCGTCTCGTCGAACATGTAAATCCATTCGCCCTTCGGGAAGACAATCTTACGTTCGTTGCCTTCCTCATAGAACGGGGCAACAAGGATGTCGTCGCCAAGGAGATATTCGTAGCTTCCCTTCTGCGGACGCATGGTCGGCTCCTCAATTTCGTAGGAGTACGCCGCCTGGCTGTAAATATAAGGTATCAGCTCGTTGTGGAGGTTGACGAACTTTCTGTAAATGTCGACTGTCTCCTCGTCGTACATCCACGGACGATGCTCGCCGCCTCCGCCGTTTTCCATCACGGGACAAAATGCGCCAAGCTGCTCCCACCTGAGAAAGACTTCCTTGTTTTTTTCGGCTTCACCTCTGAAGCCGCCGATGTCAGAGCCATAGCTGACAAAGTCGAACAGCGACGCGGTGAACATATTGTTAAGCGCGTGGCGCAGACCCGCCCAGTCGTTGTCCTGATCCCCAACCCAGCCCGCAAAGTTATTGTCGCGGCTTGCGAAAACAAGCGGGATGCCGATGCGGAACAGCTGGTCGTCTACCGGCCTAGCGGAAATGACCCTGTCGTTGCCGAGCTTTTCACGGGTGTAATAGAAGAAGTCGTTGTAACACTGTTTTCTATACTCCGACCATGTTATATATTTATCGCCGTAGCCCACAGCGGGCATCATCAGCATCACATACGGGTCGGTTCCGTCAACCTTCCAGCCGTCTATGCCCATGTCGAGGATGTTATCCATCTGGGCATGCCACCACTCGACGGCGTCGGGATTTGTATAGTCAATCAGAGCGCCCTTGCCGCCCCACCATTTAACGGTTTTACCGTTACTTAGGTAGTAGCCCTTATCCTTGCCCTCCTGGAAGTTGGATGCTCCCTCGTTGACGACACTGGTTGCCCACATGATGACCTCAATATCCTTCTCGTGGTACATAGCGACCTGCTCACCGAGGTCAGGATACAATTCGGGGTCGGGAATGAAGGTGTTTGGCTCCGTCGCCCACGGACGGTCAATAATAATCGCACCTACAGGGATTTCACGGTCAAGGTAGCCGTCTACAAGCGCCTTAGCCGTGTCCTGCGTGCCGGAATTTTCCCAAACCCAATGCTCATGAACCCAGACAGGCCATTGTGGCGATTCGAGGGTTGGTTCCGCTTTGTCAAAGCAGCCCGAAAGACCGAAAATTGACGAAACAAAAACTACGATGGAAACAAAAAATGCCTGGATGCTGGAAACAATTGTACCGATCATTACTGTGCCTCCTTAGTTTAATACAGTTTTACCTACTGACGCCGCTTATTACAAAGCGGCAAATGCAAGCAAATTATATCATACCCATCACGGCAAATCAAGCGATGATGCCGATAAAAGCGCCCTGTTTTCCTGCTTTTTCTTCGAATAAATAATCATGACGGACGCGAACACCGAAGCGGCGGCGTTCGCGGCGACATATGCCCACCAAACGCCGTTAACTCCGAAGTTTTTTGCCATTAAAAAGGCTGACGGAATTAAAAAAACAGCGTTGGCCGAGTACATAGTGAGAGCGCGCGTTTTATACCCCATGGCCTGAAATGACGCGCCCGCCAGCAGCGGCAGAGGAGAAAAAATCAGCGAAGCCGCGGTCATACGCAAGCCAGCCGCGCCGAGCGAGATAATGTTTTCGTTATCGGTGAATACGCGGATGAGCAGACGCGGCACCGCCTCGGCGGCAACTGTCGCTGCAACGGCGTAGCCAAGGCAAAGCAGCACACAAAAGCGTATGGTTTTATTCACCCGTTCCGTTTTTCCCGCGCCGTGGTTGTAACCTATTATAGGTGCGAGGGCTTGCGTTACCGCCGTGAACGGCACCGCGGCGAATGTCATAATTTTGCTGATATACGCAAAGGTGTTGACGCTCAGCGTGCCGCCAGCATCGCGAAGAACATTGTTAATAACCGCTGACACGACCGACAGGCTACCCATCTGTACGAGCGACGGCAGCCCGAAGGCGATGACCTCGCCCGCTTTTCTAAAGCTTGGGCGCGCGCAGCGGAAGCTCTGGCAGGTGTAGCGTGTGAAAAAAAGCACGCTCATGGCTGCGCTCATCACCTGACAGATAACGGTAGCCAGCGCCGAGCCTGTGACACCCATTTTTAAGCCGAGAATCAGTACCGCGTCAAAAACGATGTTGGAGGAAATGGGGATAATCCAAATTAGTAAGCTATAAAACATCCGGCCTTCGGCGCGGATAATCGAGGAAAAACCGGTTGAAAAGACGTTTCCGGCCAGCAAAATCATAAAATATCGCTTAGCGAAAGGATAAAGTGTGCCGGTAACGCCCAAAATCTCAAGCAGCGGGTCTAAAAGCACGAAGCCGAGGACGGATATTACCGCCGCTGATATGTAAAAAATGAGCATCGCGTTTAAAGTCGTTTCGCCCGCCTCGCGGGTTTTGCCCTCACCGAGCTTCCGCGAAACGACCGACGCCGCGCCCGCGCCGACCGTCGTTGAAATCGCTCCTTGTAATATGACAAACGGAAACACAATCGAGACGCCGCCCATCGCGTTGTCGCCCACACCCCAGCTGACGAACAGGGCGTCCGTGAGAAAATAGACGGCGTTGAGCAGCAGCCCGGCTATAGTGGTAGAAGTAAACTTTAAAACAAGACGCGGTATTTTTTCCTCGCCCAGTGTCGTCGTATCCGGCATCCTTTTAGTCTTAACCTCAGCCATTTTCCAGTTCCTCAAAGGCTCGTTTATAAAGCAGTCCGGCGGCAAGCACATTACGCCACCAGCCAAAATGAAGCGGCGTGTAGCGGAAGTATTTTTCCGTCTCCATGATGAGCGCCAGATAGCCCTGCGCAATAGCATAACGAATTTTTTCGTCCGCCGTAGCCGTAACAGGCTTATCTGCAACCGCATTGTAGGCGGCGAGGCTCGCTTTTTTATCGGCCAGCGGTTTCATCATTTCAAGGCAGACGAAGTCAACGATTCTGTCGCCCCAGAAGCTTCTTTCGGGGTCAATCCACGCGAAGCTTAAAGAACCGTTTTCACGGCTGCAAAGGATATTCGGCGGCCAGATATCGAAGTTAACCATACAGCACTCGGCTTTTTTGAGAACCGCCTTGTTTTCATCTATGTAACGCATCAGCTTTTCACCGCGCTTGGTTTTTTTGCCCTTTGATTTGCAGTCCGACACAACTGCCCCGGTCATTGCCTTGATGGCTGTGTACCAGTCGCCGTAAAGCCCGTTTTGGAGGTAGCCGAAGCGGTCGTTTTTGACACTGTGTATATGAGCCGTCATTTTTGCTAATTCGGCATATGCTGTTTCTTTTTCAGCCTTTGAGAAGTCCATTTTGTCCATCTGCGTGCCAGGCAGCTTATCCATGATGAACCAGTCCGACTCAATCAGCCGCCGCTCAAAATCGGCGTGGTAAATCATCGGCACCCTAATCGGAGTGTTTTCACGCATCTTTGCGTACCAGAACACCTCGGAGGTCATAATGTCCTTTTCGTAGGTCATCACGTCCGCGTCCGGCGTCGGGGCGATTTTAAGAGCATAATCCCGCCCGCCCGCCTTGGCGGAAAAGACCGCGTTGAATTCGCCCGCGCCCAGCGGCGCAATGTCTGTTACATTGCCGATACCTGCGGCTTCGAACAGGCTCCTTATACCTTCATCGTCTATTTTATATTTCGTTTTACTTCTCATGCTCTACCCCTTTGCCCATGCGATAAATATTCATATGGTGGCATATTTAAAAAAATCCCCGCAAAACGTTAACAATGAACGATTTGCGGGGATTTTTGGTGGACGTTAACGGACTCGAACCGCTGACCCTTCGCACGTCAAGCGAATGCTCTACCAGCTGAGCTAATC
>CAZDWM010000143.1:0-5976 GCA_964509145.1 uncultured Eubacteriales bacterium
CTGCTTCTGACCGCCGGAGAGTTGGGACGGGTAGGTGTCTGCACGGTCTTCAAGGTCAACCTTTCGCAGCAGCGCCAGCGCCTCCTCGCGCGCCTTGTCCTTCGGAAGCTTTCGCAGCTTTGTGAGTGCCAGCGTCATGTTGCGCATGATGGTCATATGCGGGAACAGGTTGAACTGCTGGAAAACCATACCGATTTTTTTGCGGTGGAGGTTGATATCGGTTTTACGGTCGGTGATGTCGACGCCTTCGAAGTAAATTTTGCCCTCGGTCGGCTCCTCAAGCAGGTTGAGGCAGCGCAGGAACGTGGACTTGCCGCAGCCCGACGGACCGATAACGACGACGACCTCGCCCTTATCTATTTCGGTGGTTATGCCCTTGAGCGCCTCCACCTTGGTGTAGCGCTTACGCAGGTTTTCAACCTTTATCAGCACGTCGTCATTCACTTTTACGCAGCCTCCTTTCGAGCCGTTTCATGAGATAATCTAGGAACAGGACGAGGACGAGATAAACAAGCGCGGCGGCAATCAGCGGCATGAAGGCCGAGTAGGTGATGCCGCGGATGATGTAGGCGCCGCGCGTTAAATCCTGCAAAGCGATGTAGCCGCAAATGGAGGTTTCCTTGAGCAAAACAATAAACTCGTTACCCAGAGCCGGAATTACATTTTTAAACGCCTGCGGCAGCACAATGAAGACCATCGAATGCACATAATTGAAGCCGAGGCTGCGTCCGGCCTCCATCTGACCGCGGTCGATTGACATAATACCGCTGCGCACAATTTCGGCGACATAGGCGCTTGAGTTGATGCCGAACGCGAGAACGGCTACAACCGTCTTATCTATGTTGACGCTCGCGAAAATGACGTAGTACATTATCAGCAACTGGATAACCGTCGGCGTACCGCGGATAACATTGAGATAAATCTTTGCGACAAGGTTAAGAAAATTGATGAAAAATCTGCCCAACGGACCAGAACGCGACAGGTCGCTTAAATCATGAGTTGAGCGAATAATCGCGAGCACGACGCCCACTGCGATGCCGATTAAAACGGCAAGCAGGGAGACACGAAGGGTTATCATAAGACCGTCGGCCAAGTATTCCCAACGCGCGCCGTCGATAAAGTTTCGGACGAATTCGTCCTGCATTTTTTGCCAGAACTCCAAAACGGATACAACTCCTTTACGTGCGGTGATGACCGAAAAAAGAAAAGGGCTGTAAGCTTACAGCCCCAATTTCTCGCAATGATTAAATTTACGCCTTGACATACTTGTTGACAACCGCCTTGACGGAACCGTCGGCGATGAGCGCCTCAAGCGCCGCGTTGACCTTGCTTGTCAGGTCGCTGCCCTTCGCGAAAGCGATGGCGTAGTCCTCGACAACATATTCCGTCGGAAGAATCTTGATGCCGTTGTTATTGGAGACAAAGACCTTGGCGGGCTCGTTGTCTATGACAACGGCGTCTATTTTTCCGTTGACAAGGTCTCCGATGGCCTCAAAGCCGGAAACATATTGTGAAACCTCGGCTTTACCGAGAAGGTTGTTGTCGATGTCATCGCTGATGTAGATGTCGCCCGTTGTTGAGAGCTGAACGCCGATGGTTTTATCCTTAAGGTCGTCGTAGGAGGCGATAGCTGAATCGTCCTTGACGATGATGACCTGCTTGCCGGTGGCATAGGAGGTTGAGAAATCAACGCTTTTGAGACGCTCGTCGGTTACGGTCATGCCTGCCATGCCCATGTCGGCCTTGCCGGAGGTGACGGCGGAAAGGATTGAGTCGAACTCCATGTCCTCAATAACAAGCTCCATGCCGAGCTTGTCGGCGATGAGACCGGCGATTTCCGCGTCGATGCCGACGATTTTTTTGCTGTCGTCATAAAACTCATAGGGCGGGAAATAGGCGTTTGTCGCCATGATAAGCTTTTCCTTAGCCTCGGTCTCGGTGGCAGCGGTTGTGTCGGTTCCGCCGTTTCCGGCGCAGGCGCTTAAGGCGGACAGAACAAACACAGCCGTTAGTAAAAGTGAAAGCAGTTTAACAAGTTTTTTCATGAATGTACCTCTCCTCTAATTACAAATACAAGGCAATTATAGCATTTATTGCATATTTGTCAAGGTGAAAATGACTGTATCCGTCACGAATACATTTGGGTGAATTTTGTGTTATAACGCTGTTTAGTTGAAATACTCGTCGTCCGACCATTTCGCCGGATTTTCGTCAATGTATTGCCAGATAGACGAATAATCCTGTTCGCCGCGTATGACATGCTCGTGATAATTCCGCTGCCAGATTTCGCCCATGGAGCGGTTTTCCTGCTTACATATGTGTAACCATTCATTTGTGACTAGCGATTTATATGCGCCGACGATGTTGCCCAAAGTAGGGGCGACCCTTGCGGTCGCCCTTGACTCCGTCAGCACAATAATCAAATGAACATGGTTTGGCATGATAACAAATTTCGGTATGCTGATGTTATATTTCGTCGCGACGGCTTCGGCTATTTTATGTGCGATTGTTCCCAAAACGGTCAGTTCTGTTTCGGGACGGCATAAAATATCCGGGCGACCGCAAGGGTCGCCCCTACGAATGGTCCCAAATATGTTTTGCTTTTTATGCGTACATATGGTAATAAAATATGCACCGCAGGACGAATAATCGTAATTGGTGAGCCTGATTTTTTTACGTGCGGGAAAACCGTTCATACAAGTCACCCCATGTTGTCATATTGTGATAAAACAATCGTATAGGTAGAGGCGACCCTTGCGGTCGCCCGAGACTTCCGGCGGTACCATAGCTAAATAAATGCGGTTCGGCCTTATAAAAAACAGCAAATCGAAAGTTACAACAAATCACTTTTTCCCAAGTTGCATTTTGAACACAACGTTTGCAGATTTTCCATAACGGTTTCTCCACCCTTTGACCACGGAATGATATGATCGACATGTAGTTCAACAGACGGGTCTTTGGCCGGTGAGGCACCACAGGCGCAGCATTTAAAATTGTCTCGTTGCATGACCTTAAACCGTAATCGATAGTTTATATCCCTTGATGTTTTATGTTCACTATATTTGATAGAACGGATGATTGTATTATTATTCTCATCTAAAAGAATGCCTTCTTGACTTTCTAAGTTGACATAGTCGACAAAAGCTTCTAGTGCTTTACACCACGAACCAAACCTTCGCTCGTATGATTTGTATGAAATAGGAGACACACTTTTTGTTAAATCTCTTCTGGCAGGTTGATGACCAAGTAATATCCAGATATTAGCTAGATTTTCGAACAAATCAACTTCAGAGTGGAATTCCATTGAAGGTACTAACCCTGTTAACTTAATTGCACTATTCCAAGAACTAAAATGACGTGATATGGTCGTTGAATTGTATTTACCATAATTGTCATATTCTGCGATTGTTATAGTACTTTTATTTAACTGCCGCGCTACGTTAACAATATCATCCAATAGTTCCTGGTCGGTTACATTTCGATGATATTCCGACAGTTCAAATCTCATTAAAAATCCCCCTACAAATTGTATATGTTTATGATCCGATATAATATTATTATTTCCTTAAAATCAGCGTAACATTAAACATACCCTTCTCGGTAACCTATTGGCTTTAACACAGCGGATAAACTTGCAACGGTACCCATAATCGTTTCTCAAGAAGCGAATGTTAGTCCCATAACAGTTACTTCAAGAATTTATTTCTTAACCTTGACCCTCGCGCCGAGCAGCAGCTTAATATCCTCAACAACCGCGCTGTCCCTAACCTCCACCATCAGCCATTTGCCGCCGCAGGAAAAGGGCGTCTTGACGTAAAGCTCCGTCACATATGGCGTGAACAATCCTGCGTCCGCCGTTAAGGATACCTCGTTTTCCTCCTTCGCACCCACTACTACGAGCACAATAAAATAGCCGTCCATGGGATAGAGCGTGCAAAGCGATTTGCCGCTCTTTTTGTATTTTACATTCCAGCCTGGTTGTGCGGAACATTTGCTGAACGTAAGCTCCGGTTTAGTCTTGTAGGCTTCTTCGATATAGGTCGTCAGTACCTTCCAGTCTGTCACCTCTTGATCGAGGAACGCCTCAATGTCGCCCGACGAGGGCGTGCGGCTTTGATCGAATTGTTTACTCCATTCCATTTTAATTTTCCTTTCTTTCTTGTCCGAGGGATATTTCGTCCTCTCCCCATCTGTACCGCTTGTTTAATAGCAGCTTGTCGAGGCTGCAAGACATGCAAAGCCCGTTATGGCAGCAGATAACCCCGCCGCACTCCGGACAGCGCCACTTGTCCGCTTCCTTTTGTAGAAAGCACCCCATGCCTTTTTCTTTTATGTATGTAAGATTTTCTATCATACTCATGTGGTACTTTGTGCGGTAACGCCTGTCAAGCGCTTTCAGACGCTTACAGGGGAATTGAGCGCACTCGTAACAAAAACGGACAATTCCGTTGCCGAGTAATTCGCAGGCGTCCTTCATATGGGTACAGTTTTCTCCGCGCGGCATGCAGCCCGCACAGCTTTTTTTGTGAAAGCCCTTTTTATTTAAGCCGGTTTCCTCTTCCTGATACGCAACACACAAACGGCAGTTCATCCCACACGGGGCTATGAGCTTTTCTTCCATACATCACCTCCGCTTAAGCATTAAAGGCTTTGTTTGCCTTTGCCCAGTAGCGTTTAAACACAAGGTTGCCTTTAATTTTTCGTGGCTCAACGGATTTACCCCTTTTTAGCATCTCGTCGACAAAAGCGTCATCAGCAGCTGCGCATTTTCTTAGAATATCTCCGGCTTCATTTTTTAAAGCCTCCGCAATATCCGTCTGACGATAAAGCTCTGTGATGCCGTTCTGGACAGCGCGACGGGCTTTTTGATAGTCGCTTTCGTCAAGCTGACCCGTCAGCATCATGCGGGAAACGGTCTCGCGCTTTTTCCAGTACGCTACACCCTCTTCCGGCGCGTCCTCTCCGAACAGCTTGAAGTCGGAATTAAAAACAAAGGGCTTGAAAATAGAGATGCAGGGTAAGGATGAACCAGTATACCAGTATTCGCTCCCGTTCTTCAACGCTCCGACAAGGCTGGCGGTAGTCTGGCTGGAAATAACCGAGCCCGCATGCATACACAGATTGCTCATCGAGCCTTTACAAAAGTTGCTGTCAGAGCCGTTTTGATGTGTGCCCAGCACCGCCATCATGGTAACCTCGGTGATGCTTCCCGCGCTTTTTTTAAGGATTTCCATGGCAAGCGACGAACGTTGCTTACAGCACGAAAATTTAGAATACAGCTTATCCGAATACAGCCTTTTAAAATCGAAATCCGCCCGACCCTTGCACATTTTTCTCGCGACGCTGTCCTTAATCAAATCTGGATGACAGTCGTCAAAATCGTTGCCGATTGTCAGCCCGTTTGAGATGGCAAAAAAATCAACAACCTTTTTCATGATCCAATACTTCCCCGCGGTTTCGAGAACATACGCCTCGTTCTTGTCGGCGACAATGAAAGAATTGTGGTAATGCATTTTATGGGTATAGCCGCAGTTGCCGCCCTGACCGTATCGGTCGAGCAAATAAATGATATAGTCGAGCGCTTCCTTTGCGTTTTTTGTCCTTTCAAGGGCGAGGCGTATCATGTCCATACCGGTCAGCGCGTCCTTACCGTACTTTTCTTTTGTAAAAACGGCCTCATTGCCTATCATAACCGAATACTCGTTGAAGCCCATTTCGCAGCCCCACATCCAGGACGGCTTGCTGATGACGATTTCGTTTGTTTCCTCAACCTGATCTATCTCGATGTAAGTCGTCCTGAGCTTCGGGCATGTACCGAGGTCATATTTTTTACGCGGTATCCGCAGTAGTATCTGCGGTTCGTTCGGTTCCCTGTCGCTGTTCTTAGCGAAAAGCACGTTGCCGCTTTTTGTGACACGACCAGTCGCTACCATAGTATCGCACATATTTATGACCGTCCTTTCTCAGTTTCTCAAT
>CAZDWM010000144.1:0-5899 GCA_964509145.1 uncultured Eubacteriales bacterium
TGAAGGAGCCGGATTGGTTGGTACCAATCTCTTTGTATATTGCGCCAATAATCCGATTAAATACCGTGATAATTCAGGAGAAAGCGTGGTTTTAGCGTGCATTATAATTGGGGCAGGTGTGGGACTTGTAGCCGGTGGTCTATATGGTGCATATAGAGCGAGGTTTAAAGGATACTCCATAAGAGATGGGTGGAATTATCTAAAATACGTCGTATGTTATGGACTTGCCGGTGGAGCTGCAGGAGCATTATTGGGCTGGGGTGTCGGGGCGGTTGCCTCTGCTTTTGGAACATCATTAGCCGCAGGCTCAAGCGGAACATTAGGAACTGCGATATATTCTTCGTGGCAAAAAGCAGAACAGGCGCTGAGATATGCATATGATGGCATTTCAAAAGTTTTTAGCACTCCATTTGGGCGGAGAATCATAGATTCTTACAGTAATAATGTTATAAGGGAATCTAAATATGGCTATCAGGGCTTAAGTCAATTTATTCAGCAAGAAATAAACAAGGATGTTTGGTTGCTAGAGAATACCAGCATTAAAAGTGTAGAATGGCATTTTTATTGGAGTCAAGTCTCTAATACCGGTGGTCCCTCTAAGCCGTTATTAGAAGAACTGGCGAGAAATGGTATAAAAGTTATTTTTCATTAACAAGAGGTGATACTTGGTGTATTGGAATAAAAAGAAGATGAACTATAGTATTTTGATACCCCCTATTCAAAAACCATTTGATAAGTTTACGTTTGGGGAAACTAAGGAATATTTTGAATGGTATATTAGCAAAATTAATGAGAGAGTAGCATATTTGGCAGAGGTATCCAATGTAAAACTAAACTATACTATTGATTCGTTTGTAGATGTTTGGAGTTGGTTTATAAAAATAGCAAAAACTGAAAATACGCCCAAAGAGAAACTAGAGAATATTAGAAAGCAACTAAAAGGAAAACCAAGAGATTTTGTCGAAACCATATTAAGAGAACAATCCGTACAGTTTACTGTTGAAACAGAGTACATTATTAGAGATATCGCTATGTACTTTGGAGAAACAATTGTTAGAAATAACAACAGCGTTTATTGGGGGTATCACACAGATATAAAAAAGGATTCTTTTGCTAATAGTCCTATTTTGATGGGCTTTGAAGACAGAAAATTTAATCCTCCTTTTCAAGCTGCTTTTGATCCTAACTTCATTGTTCGTGGACTTGCATATAATGTTTTTGA
The DNA here is from genome assembly GCA_964509145.1 of uncultured Eubacteriales bacterium. Lineage (GTDB taxonomy): Bacteria > Bacillota > Clostridia > Oscillospirales > Acutalibacteraceae > UBA1425. Next base: position 1,223 of record CAZDWM010000144.1, read on the forward strand.
TGGCAGCTATAGTGAAACCGATTTGCTAAATATGTATCATAAGTGGCAAAGAATAATATTTAACTAAAGTATAAGACAGGGGACGGAGTTGCATCTTGTCCCCTGTCTTGCCCCGATATGACGAGGCCAACCAGCTCGTCCGCGAGGACAACGCGGCGCAGAATAAGAGCTTTACCTACACCTACGACAAGGGCGGGAACATCGTCTCAAAGAGCGAATACGAGTTTACTACGGGCACGCTCGGCTCGGCGACGGACACATTCGGCTATATGTAACACAGGGGACGGTCTTTCAGATTATTGACTACCAGTTTAATATCTGCTCCGGGTGGTCGAAAATATCGTCGAGCCTTTTAAAGAACGGGATAACATCGCCGAAGTCGAGCGCTCTGTGGTCGAAGGCTACACAAAACGGCAGTGCTTGCCTGACTGCTATCACATCGCTGCCGTCGTCGCCCGTCACCACCAACGGTTTCTTGTATGCAGCGCCAACACAGACGGCAAATATTTGCGGCGGTACAATCTCAAGCAGTGCCGCGAAACCCTTTTGATCTCGGTAAATTGAGCCGATGTTTGAGACGGTTACGGAGCCCTGTTCTATGTCCTTGAGTGTTATACGGTCGTTTTCGCTGATAGCGTTGTAATCGCGCTTCGCCTTGCCCTTGAGTAAAACAACCTTACTGTGACCGAACTTTGCGCCTATGAGGCGGCGAAGCACCTTGGGTACCTGTCCCTTTTTAAGCGCCTTCATCGTGTTGTCGAGGGAAACGGAGTACATCGCCTCGGTCATGTTGGTATTCTTTATCTTATGAGCCGTTTCGGTCATTAAATCGGCAATTCCGTCAAGGGATCGCTCACCGATATTGTGCAGATTAATTGTCATCATTTCGCCGTTATCCATCAGCCATGGCATTGAAATGTCGATTTCCTTGAGATGCATTATTGTTCCCTTGACATACTTTTTGTTGAACTCAATATGCGCGTTGCATTCGGGCGCCGCCTTAAGCCCCTCGGCAATCACCTTGAGAACCGCCGTATTAATGGTAATTTTATTGCGGCATTTGCCGCTCACGTTCAATTCCTTGAGCTTTGCAAGAAAATCTGTCGCGTCCGGCTCGTAAATGTAGGACACATGCGGAATTTCGTCCCAGCTCTCCGTCGTCATGTTTGCAACAATTTTCCGTCTGATGTCGAAGTGTACCTTCTTTGTTACGGTCATTGCATTCTTCCTTTCAAACTAATCTGTATCAACACTGATTAACCCGTCAAATTATCACACACAAACGGATTAAGCATCGTTCATCGGTACCATATCCAGCCGAAGAAAACAATCATAATAATCCACTGCCACAACGAATATCCTACCTTCACCATACAGACGGCTGAATAATACCCGTCGCTGGTAGACGCCGTCACCGTGGTTGTTCCGCGGCTTGTGGCTGTCAACACACCTCCGTCGGAGACTGTAGCCACCGAAGCGTTGTTTGAATTCCAGACGATGTCCGAGGTAGTATAGCCGGGCATTGTAACAGTCACGGTCAGTTTCGCCGTGTCTTTGAAATTCAACGAAACGGAGTCGCTGCTAAGTTCTATAGCGCTCGATATAACCGTCACGTCAATCGTATATGACGAGCTGTCACCGTTATAATTCGCCGTCAGTGTAGCTTGCGCCGTTCCAACCCCGACAGCCGTCAGCTTATTGCCGGATGTCGCCAGCACGACCGAATCGTCGGACGACAACAGCGTAAAGGAGCAAATAGATGACAGAGACGACGGATATACCGTCCAGTCTGGCGTGTATCTGCCGCCCGGAATCAGATAAACCTGCTCGTCCTCCGCCGTAATCTGAAGCTTCTGCGACTCTTCAAACGCAAGTCCGTTTGCAAATGCAAAACTTTCGGCGGATGTGCCTGAATAACCTTCGACTACAAAATCAGAAATTTTATTGGGTTCGGATACACTTCCTGTGTATCCCGCGCAGTATTGACCGAACGAGGCCGTCAGCGCACCGAATCTGAGCTTCGTAAGCGATGTACAGCCGAAAAAAGCATAATCTCCGACAGAAATGACACTATCGGGGACATTGATTTCCTCAAGCACCGCGCATCCGTGAAACGCTCCGGCACCGATATACTTTAATCCGTCCGGCAACTTGATTGTTTTAATTGTGTCGCAGTTCAGAAAAGCCGTATCGGCGATACCCGTTACCTGATAACCGCCGATGGTCGGTGGTACAATTATGTCGTTTACCGCGTCAGTGATACCCGTTATCTCAATACCGCCCATACACTTCCGCCATGAGAACACGCCGCTGTAGTGTGCCGCGGAAAGCTTGGGCACCCCATAACCGTAAAAAATGTCAAAGCCCTCTTCGCCGAGGTCGCTCGATATTTCGCTAATAAAACGCACCGTTTCACAGGACGTAGCTGACGGGCACTCAAGCCGATACATCGCCGCCACGGCGGTGATAAAGGCCGTCGCCATTGAGGTGCCGCTTTTTATTGCGGTGTCGTTATAAAGGCCGCAGCTTGTTATCGCGTTCCCGGGAGCGACAAAATCAAGCGTGACGCCGTAATTTGATAAGGAATATCTTTCACCGTCCTGCCGTATCGCACCGACAACGACAGCGTTTTCGTTGTGGGACGGGCAGCAATATTTGCTGCCGTTTATATTTTCTCCGCCGTTACCGGAGGCGCAGACAAAGGTTATTCCGTGCGTATATGCGTCGTTGACGGCGTCGTCCTTTGACTGGTCGTGCTCTCCGGCGATGCTGTAATTGATGACATCTACGCCCATGGATATGGCGTATTCAATGCCCGCCACTACAGACGAGGTGTAGCCCTTGCCGTCGGCGGCAAGTACGCGTACCGGCATGAGCTCAACGTCCAGCCCCTGTGTACAGTCTGCCACAATTCCGGCGACATGCGTCCCGTGTCCGTTTTCGTCGTTGCGCGGGTCGCTGCCCACGAAATCCTTACCGTTGGACGTCACAACACCGTTTAAAAGGTCGTGGCGAGCGATGCCCGAGTCGACAACGGCAACCGTGACGGTTTCTGTGATTCCTGCATCTATCAGACTATTTACGTAATAATCAGACTCGATATAGTCGGCTCCCCACGACATGTGGGTCGTTTCGACAGCCTGTTCGTCAACGTTCGTTTCAGTTACATCCTCGTTACTGTCGCACAACCAAACCTCGGTATCCGTCACGGCATAACGCACGCTGTCTTGTTCGGCAAGCGCTTTAGCGCAATTCTCGGCCTCACGAACGCTGCCAAGTTGGATGATATAAAAATCACCGGGACCCTTTATGGAGCATACAATATCATTTCCGGTCAAATCCGGCTCCGTTCCGTCCGTCCTGACGATAAGCCGCATTGATGCAAAATCACTGTTATCAGAAGTCGAGTCGAAATCACCGCTGTCCGATGCCGCGCGTTCGGACGCGCTTTTCTTTTGTCCCCCGCTTTGAAGCAGACTTGACAGCATATCGCAGAATTCGCTGTAATCGCCGGCGGTCATAGTATATTCCTGTTCTTTCGGCGTGTCCGCGGCAAACACGCAAAAGCCCTGTATCAGAAACAGAACGAGTAGAATTGATATTATATTTAATATCCGCTTTTTCATAAAACTGACGTCTCCGTAAAAATATCTCTTTTGTCATCTTAACACATTACGTCTCTGTCGTCAACGGAAAAGCGTTTGAAAGACTTGCCCTGATATGAATTCATACCTCTCATCTTACGATGAATAGCATTGAGAACAGTTTTCTTATCTCCGCTCCATAACGGTGCTATAAGATGCTTTTTTAAGCCGTCACCTGTCAGCCGGTGTATAACAATGTCGGGCGACAGGTGCTCTACACACGCCGTTAATACATCTGTGTACGCGTCAAGCGTCATCGGCGTGTAGTCCATCTCAGCAAGCCGCGTACCCTTTAGTACATGGAGTAACTGGAGCTTGATGCCGTCGACTCCGAGCCGGTTAACATAGTCGACAGTCGCGAGCATATCGTCGAGCGTCTCGCCCGGCAGACCGAGAATTATGTGTACAATAATCTCAAGTCCCCTGCTCTTCATCATCTTGACCGCGCTTTCAAAGCATTCAAGCGGACAGCAGCGGTTAATTAGTGCCGCTGTTTTTTCATTGGACGTCTGTAGACCGAGCTCGACCCAGACGGGCTTTATCGCATTGATTTCCGACAGCAGCTCAAGCACATCGTAGGGCAGACAGTCCGCCCGCGTCGCAACGGAAACGACGGCTACCTCCTCTCGTTCGGCTGCCCGTTTCAGCGCCTCTCTTAGCTTAGTTAATGGTATGTAGGTCGATGTAAAGCTTTGAAAATAGGCTATATACCGTATATCGGCTTTATTTTTAAGTTTGTTCGACACAAGCGCTTTGGCGCGCTCAATCTGTTCTTCGATTGGCATATCCGTGCTTTGTGCGAAACCGCCCGAGCCATCGCCGCCGCAAAATATGCAGCCGCCCGAACCTAATGTTCCGTCCCTGTTGGGGCATGTCGAAGCGCAGCTTAGCGCGAGCTTATATAGCTTTCCGCCGAACCGTTTTTTTAGATATAGGTCGAGTGAATTGTATGGTTTTTCTGAAACGCTTTTTTTATTCAGTAACCGCCCAATAACTCCGCGTCTTTAACGCCATTATCAAAAGCGTTAGAATA
>CAZDWM010000145.1:0-2035 GCA_964509145.1 uncultured Eubacteriales bacterium
TGCGCCTCTCTTTGACCGGTCCTCGTTTCTTATGGTTCAATCTTATACCCCCGTCATGCCGTTAATTGTTTAATATTGTTAAGTTGACCAATGACCGTGAAAAGTGTTATAATTATATCAATATTCCGTCGGACTGTCAATGATGCTTCTGCCCGGTGGATTTATACAAAAACGGAGTGAAAACAATGCCATTTTCTGAAAAAACACTTGACTTTTTGCTTGAAAACAAGCTTCACGACAGTAAGGACTGGTACGACAGCCACAAGGACGACTATAAAAATTTTGTGATAAAGCCGATGTCCGAGCTTGTTGAAGCCTTGACACCCGCGATGCTCGACATCGACAGCTTATTTATCACTGAACCGAAGGTCGGTAAAACGCTGTCACGCGTGCGCCGCGACACAAGGTTCACAAACGACAAGTCGCTTTACCGCGATACGGCGTGGCTTGTTTTTATCCGCGATAAAAAGCTTTTTCCCTGCTATCCGGGCTTTTTCTTCGAGCTGTCGCCGCGCGGCTTCCGCTACGGCTGCGGCTATCTTGAGCAAGACAAAAATTCGCTGTCCGCCATGCGCGAGATGATTTTAAAAAGCGACGCCGCTTTTAACGAGGCATACGGGGCGTATAAGAATCAGAGCATCTTCACCCTTGTGGGCGACAAGTATAAACGAAGCAAATATCCCGAGCAAAGCGTCGAGCTTCAAGACTGGCTCGACAGAAAGTACATCGATTTCATTCGGGACAGCAAGGATTTTGAACTGCTGTTTTCCGACGAATTGACCGACATCGTGGCAAAAGACCTCGTTCTGCTTGAGCCGGAGTATTACTTTTTGCTCAAGGCGGAGGAACGAAAGACGAGTTTAACGGGCGGTTGTTAATAACGAAAAATCATCAGTTCTCGAATGCGTTATGGCACGATAGCGCCGAGGGCTTTCAGCTTTTCTTTAAGCAAAGCAAGGTCAACATTCTGTACACAACAGCCGTTTTTTATCGCGAGAGCTGCCGCCGTCCCCGCGGCCTGACCCATCGCCATGCAGGAGGACTGAACACGGCATGCACTGTTCGTTTCGGTGTCGCTTGAGACGCACCGCCCGGCGGCGAGCAGCCGCCGTGACCCCTTTGGCACGAGCGAGCCGTAGGGAATAGTGGGAACGATGTCCTTCTCGAGGAATATCTGCATAATGCCATCGCCGACATGCAGGTCGACGGGATAGAAGCAGTAAGCAACCGCGTCGTCGTAAACGTACCCTGACAGATAGTTATCGACGGTCATAGTTGCTTCGCCTGCTATACGGACGGTTTCGCGAATGCCGCATTCCGGCGCGAAGCTGTCGACGTTTAGCCTTTGAGCGCCCGGAATCGTTCTCAGAAACGAGATAATTCTTAAAAGCGCCGCCCGCGCGTTTTGCTCGACAGCCGTCTTTGAGACGGAGTCCGCCGCGTCGGGGACAGGAATGTGAAAATTGACGGTGCCGGACGCGAGCGCGTTGTAGGGCGAACCGTTGAGAAAGTCGGCGGTCATAACTTCGCCGCATTTAAGCGCCGAACGGTACATCGCGTCGGCTGTGTTACAGTCAATTTTCTCGATGTCATAGCCGCCGATTTGATTGACCAACGTGCCGGGCTGGAACCCGCCGCTTCGCAGCAACTGATAACCAAGCAGTTCGGTGATATTGGCGTCGCCCGTCGCGTCGACAACGACCCCGGTATTCAGTGCAGTTAAACCGGTTTTACCGCAAAGTCCGAGCACGATTCCTTCATCCGTTTCGTCTGCAAAGGCAACGCTGGTATGGAGCAGAACCGTTACGCCCGCCTCGGCGCACATCGCTTCGAGGACGGCTTCATACAAAAAAGGGTTGACACGGATTTGCTGCGACCAGTGCTTTTCGGGCTCGGCAACCATTTTTGGGATAACAGCGCCGCCGAGAGCGGCGGTTCGTTCAATCGCCTCCCAACAGGGGCCGGCTATAATTTGCTTGCCCCACGCGAAAAAGAGTCCGGGAAAGTTGACCATCGCGTTGATAACCGTACCGCC
>CAZDWM010000145.1:2045-5883 GCA_964509145.1 uncultured Eubacteriales bacterium
AGGTTTTTTCGACAAGTACCGTCCGTGCACCGCTCTTTGCCGCGCAGATAGCGGCAAATACGCCCGCCGTACCGCCGCCGACAACGGCAACATCACAGCTGATTTCGTCCCTGATTTCAAGCAGTTTTTGATACATATAGTAATCGACTCCGTCCGGCTATTTCATTACCGTGCCATGTTGCCTTGGATAGTATTGTTCGTAACACATATCGTAGAAACTCCAGTATAAATAGATTTATATCGTTTTTGGTATTCCCGCGACCATAATTTTATGGCATTATTAAGTATACCATATCTTTTAAAAGGTGTAAATTATTAAAGCGCATGGGAATACAAGAGGATTATGTGCGCTATTACCTTGGATAAAGGGGGTGACCTGTATGCATGATGTCGACGCGAAATCAATCCTGTCGCCCCGAAATGGCATGAACATCTACCGCGGCTGTACACACGGCTGTATCTACTGTGATTCGCGCAGTGTCTGCTACCAAATGAAGCACGACTTCGAGGATGTGGAGGTAAAGCGCAACGCGCCCGAGCTGCTCGAAGCGGCGCTTAAAAGCAAGCGCAAGCGCTGCGTCATCGGCACGGGTTCAATGTGCGACCCTTATCAGCCTTTAGAGGCAAGCCGCCAACTGACGCGCCGCTGCCTTGAGCTGGCCGATCGTTACGGCTTCGGCTTTACGCTGATAACAAAATCCGATCTCGTTCTGCGCGACCTCGATTTGCTTAAAAGCATCAACCTAAAGACGAAATGTGTCGTTCAAATGACGCTGACAACCTTCGACGACGAGCTTTGCCATGTTGTCGAGCCGAATGTCTGCCCGACGAGCCGACGAGCGGAGACGTTGCGAATTTTACGCGACGAGGGCATTCCGACTGTCGTCTGGCTGTGCCCTATCCTGCCGTTTATCAACGACACAGAGGAAAATCTGCGCGGTATACTTGACCTATGCTTTAACGCGAACGTTTACGGCATCCTCTGCTTCGGCATGGGTGTGACGCTTCGAGAGGGCGACCGCGACTACTTCTATCAAAAGCTCGATGTACACTTCCCCGGTGTGAAGCAAAGGTACATCAAGACGTTCGGCAACAGCTACGAGTGCCAAAGCCCCGACAATGAACACCTGATGAGCATTTTCCGCACCGAGTGCCGCGCCCATGGTGTGGAGTGTGAAACGGGGCGGATATTCACCTACCTCAACGAGTTTGACGACAAGCTTGAGGGAGAGCAGCTCAGCTTGTTTTAGAATAGCAACATCCCGGCCTTGATATTCGATAATCAACGAAGCGGGTGAAAAATTCCTTTGAATTTATGAATTTCCCCTTTCTTTTGCCGAAGGTTTGTGGTAATATATTTATTAACTTTACTCGTTTCAAGGGGGATATAAAATGAATGTCGCAATTATGGGGTACGGCGTTGTCGGCTCCGGCGTGGCGGAAGTGCTTAAGAAAAATCACGATAATATCCAGAAAAAGAGCACACAAAGCAGCCTCGATTTAAAATACATACTCGACATTAGGGATTTTTCCGGCGATGTCAACGAAGCTATAATTATCCGGGATTTTAATACGATATTAAACGACGAAACCGTAGGTATCGTTGTAGAGACGATGGGCGGGCTTCATCCAGCGTTCGAGTTTGTCAGCGCCTGTCTCAAGGCCGGCAAAAGCGTGGTGTCGTCAAACAAGGAGCTTGTCGCGGCCAAGGGCTTTGAGCTTCTAAGCATCGCCGAGGAGAAGAACGTCAACTTTCTCTTTGAGGCGAGCGTCGGCGGCGGTATTCCCATCATCCGTCCGCTTTCCCAGTGTCTCGCGGCCAACGAGATTGTCGAAATTATGGGCATCCTCAACGGAACGACGAACTTTATTCTTACAAAGATGATAAACGAGGGGCTGGGCTTCGACGAAGCGCTTAAAATCGCGCAGGATAACGGCTATGCCGAAAAGGATCCGACGGCCGACGTCGAGGGCTTCGACGCATGCCGCAAGATTTGCATTTTAGCGTCACTCGTCTACGGTAAGCATGTCTATCCCGACGGTGTCTACACTGAGGGCATCACAAAAATAAGCCTCGCGGACGTGGAGTACGCGCGTGTTTGGGGAGGCGTTATAAAGCTCATAGGAATGGCGAAGCGGCTCGGTGAAGACAAGATTGCGGCTATGGTCAGCCCGGCGTTTGTGCCACGCACAAGCCAATTAGCCTCTGTCGACGATGTGTTTAACGCTATTCTCGTCCGGGGCGACGCGACAGGCGACGTGGTCTTTTACGGCAGGGGCGCGGGCAAGCTGCCCACGGCCAGCGCGGTTGTGGCCGACGTCATTGACTGTGCGCGTCACACCAGCAAAAAGAGGGTGTTCGGCTGGGGCGACACCGTCCCTGATTATGTCGTCGACCACCTCGACGTTGAAACCTCTCTTTACATACGTGCGTCGGCCGAAAAGGTTGACGACGCTTTAGCGGCAGCGAAAAAGATATTCGGCGAAATAACCGTTTTAACAAGACCGAACGCTCCGGCGGGCGAGCTTGCGTTTACAACCCCGACGGCCGTCGAGCGCGAGCTTCGCACAAAGCTTGATACGCTATACATGATAAATCCGCTGTCGGTAATCCGTATTATAACGGATTGATAAATATATATCACATACATTCAGGAGGTTACTTATGGCGCTAATCGTCCAGAAATTCGGCGGCAGCTCTGTTGCGAACGCCAAGCGCGTGATGAATGTCGCAAGCATCGTCACCGACACCTACAAAAAGGGCAACGACGTCATCGTAGTCGTTTCGGCTCAGGGCGACACCACAGACGACTTGATTGAAAAGGCGAAGGAAATTAACGCTCATCCGTCAAAAAGAGAGATGGACGTCCTGCTGTCGTCCGGCGAGCAGATTTCCATCGCGCTCCTCGCCATGGCGATTGAAAAGCTCGGCTATCCCGTTGTCTCGCTTTTAGGCTGGCAGGCGGGCTTTCAAACCAACTCTACCTACGGCAGCGCACGGATTAAAAAAATACAGACCGACCGTCTTTTAACAGAGATAGGACGTAAAAACATCGTCGTCGTCGCGGGCTTCCAGGGCATCTGCAAGTACGACGACGTCACAACGCTGGGCAGGGGCGGCTCCGACAGCAGCGCCGTTGCCATCGCGGCCGCGCTCAACGCCGACCGCTGTCAGATTTTTACCGACGTCGAGGGCGTCTACACCGCCGACCCGCGTAAAATTAAAAACGCGTCGAAGCTCAGCGAAATCACTTACGATGAGATGCTTGAGCTCGCCACGCTCGGCGCGCAGGTATTAAACAACCGTTCCGTCGAAATCGCAAAAAAATACAATGTCGAGCTCGAGGTGCTTTCAAGCCTGACGAAGGCGCCCGGCACAGTAGTTAAGGAGGTTGTCAAAGTGGAAAAAATGTTTATCAGAGGAGTTACAAAGGATACAAATGTCGCACGGATTTCCATCGTAGGGGTGCCGGATGTTCCGGGCATCGCGTTTAAAATATTCAGCAAGCTTGCCGCCAACAATATCAACGTTGACATCATCCTCCAGTCCGTCGGCAGGGACAACACAAAGGACATAGCATTCACCGTCAGTGCCGCCAACGCCGACGAAGCCATTGCGTTGTTTGAAAACAGCGACCTCTTGAAGGGTACCACGGTAAAGTGCGACACCGATATTGCTAAGGTCTCGGTTGTCGGAGCGGGCATGGAATCCCATCCCGGCACAGCGGCGACGATGTTTGAGGCGCTTTACAATGTCGACATCAATATCCAGATGATTGCAACCAGCGAAATCAAGATTTCCGTCCTCATCGACAAGGCTGAGGCCGACAGAGCCGTC
>CAZDWM010000146.1:0-5226 GCA_964509145.1 uncultured Eubacteriales bacterium
ATGGAAGTGTGATGCCGATAACAGGGAACAGCTTGAGGCACATGCCGATGTTGATTATGGCTTGTCCGGCTATCATAAAGGCTGCACCGTAGCACAGCAGCCTTGAGGCGTTGTCCTTGGTATGCCGGGCGACGAGAATGATTTTAATAACAATATACAGCAATACTGCAAGCAGAAGTAACGCGCCCCAAAGCCCGAATTCCTCACCGACAACGGTGAAAATCATGTCGTTTTCGCTTTCGGGCACAAGACCGTTTTGAGTGAAAGCACCGTGAAAAAGTCCGCTGCCTGTAAGCCCTCCGGAGCCGATGGCGTTCATACCCTGCTGCTGCTGGTATATGACGGTATTATAGGCCGATTCGGTTAAACCCTTTGGGTAATAGACAGCAAGAAAGCGTTGCTTTTGAAACTCGGAAAAAAACTTTATCCAAAGAATCGGTATCGCCGCCACGCCGAATGCCCCGACGGCAAGGAAATACCTGATATAAACGCCGGAAACGAACATAACTACGGCAAAAATACAGATGAAGACGAGCGCGGAGCCGAGGTCGCCTGTTAAAACCACAAGAGCGGTCGGCAACAGAGCATGTAAAGTAAGCTGTAAAACGCTTGAAAGCTTATTTATCCTGTCCTTGAGCATGTCTACATGCATGGTGAAAGTGATGATAAAAGCGATTTTTAACAGCTCTGAGGGCTGAAAATAAAAACCGCCTATGGGAATCCAGGTTTTTGCGTCTGAACGCGCTGACGGACCGACCCCGACGCCCGGAATAAACAGCGCCGCCATGAGCGCAAGGCTGACAATGGCAGCCACCCACCAGAGGCGTACAAAGAATTCATAGTCAAGAACAGATATAATGAAGCTTGCTATAATGCCGAGTGTTACGGCAATAATCATTATTTTCGTGTCTCGTGACAGCAGTCTGCCGTCTGTGAGGCTGCTCAAGGTCGCGCTGTGAACCATCAGTACACCGAACGCGGACGTGAGAATGCAGGGCAGCAGCAGCGCAAGGTCTGTTTCTTTTAAAAAATAGCCGAGTTTTTTAAAAAGTCTCACAGTTCGCATCCTTTCCACGTTATGTGCGGTTTTTATTATACTACCTGCTTATGAATAATTCAAGTCAAAGGCTTTAACCGACGCTAAAAATATGCTATAATTTGAAGGGAAGACCGATGCCTGTTTTTATGTCGCATTCAACGCAGCAAACCGAAGCGATAGCCGAAAGCTTTGCCGCCGGGCTTAAGGGTGGCGAGGTACTGGCTTTTTTCGGCGGATTGGGCATGGGCAAAACGGCGTTTGTGCGCGGTCTCGCACGTGGGCTCGGTGTGACGGGTGAGGTCTCAAGCCCGACGTTTACACTCATGAACGAATACGAGGGCAGACTGCCGCTGTATCATTTTGACATGTACAGAATTTCGGGCTTTGAAGACCTTTATTCCACAGGCTTCTTCGATTATATCGGAACAAAATGTGTCATCGCCGCGGAGTGGAGCGAAAACATTGAAAGCGTTCTTCCAGACGGCTTCATTCGGATAGAAATCATACGCGGAAAAAACGACAACGACAGGATTATTAAAATCGATGAAAATACTTGCGGTTGATTCCTCTGCGGTGAGCGCGAGCGCCGCTTTAGTTGAGGACGAAAAAATACTCGGCGAGTTTTATATGAACACAGGGCTTACGCACAGCCAGACGCTCCTGCCGATGATTGCCGCCGTGCTTGAAAACACCGGCACAGGGCTTGACACGGTGGATTTGCTTGCCGTAACAAACGGCCCCGGCTCTTTTACCGGCGTTCGCATCGGTGTGGCCACAGTCAAGGGGCTTGCCGCACCGAGGGACATTAAATGCGTCGGCGTGTCAACTCTGCTCGCTATGGCTTATAATTTTACCGACCGCGACGGTATAATTTGCTGTGCGATGGACGCGCGCTGCGGTCAGGTCTATATGGCGTTGTTCAGGGCAGGGGACGGCATAATAACGCGCCTGACGCAGGATGACGCTGTAGTGATTGAGGTACTGGGTGTTTCGCTATCCGAATACAACGATAATATAATATTTGCCGGAGACGGCGCAAGGCTTTGCTACGAAAAGTTGTCAACGGTAATAAAAAACTGCTCGCTCGCGCCGGAGAACATACGTTATCAAAGGGCGTCGGGAGCAGCAGCGGCGGTGTTCGCGGGTAAATTATATGAAAACGCCGTACCGGCCGACGGGCTGGGCGTTATGTATCTTCGCCCGTCACAGGCGGAAAGAGAACTAAAAGCAAGGGGAGAATCGAAATGATTGCACTGGGAAGCGACCACGCGGGATTCGAGTATAAGGAAATTATCAAACAGCACCTTGAGGCGAGAAACGAGGAATACGAGGACTTTGGCTGCTTTAGTGCCGAAGCGGTCGATTATCCGGTTTTTGCCGTAAAGGTTGCGCACGCTGTCGCCGACGGTAAATGCGACAGGGGTATCCTCGTTTGCGGTACGGGTGTCGGCATCTCAATTGCAGCCAATAAAGTCGATGGTATCCGCGCCGCCTGCTGTTCCGATGAGTTTACGACCGAGATGACAAGGACGCACAACGACGCGAACATCCTCTGCCTGGGCGCTCGTGTCATCAGTGCCGAGCAGGCCGTCAGCCTGACCGACATCTTCCTCGACACAGAAGCCGCCGACAGCGAACGCCATCAAAGGCGGATTAAGCTGATAGATGACATTGAGAAGGGGTTGCTGTAACCAAACATCGATGACAGTCATAGGATATTATCAATAGCGATTGAATTTTATCGTAAAAAAGTGCTTGACATTTCGGATAACACCTGTTAAAGTATACTTACAATATTATATTGTCAAATGCGATGACGGAATTAAGTCTTTTCCCGCACTTTTCAGAGAGTCGGCGTTCGGTGCGAGCCGATATGATGAGGAAACGGCGGTCTCCTTCCCGAGCAGAGTTCCAGAAGGCCTTCGGGCTGCGTAAGGGATTCCGGTTTGTCCCGTTACCACGACAGAGGGCTTATTTGAGCCTTAATGAGAGACCGTTTAAAAACGGTAATTCGGGTGGTACCGCGGTATAGTTCTATCGTCCCTGAAGCTTAGGCTTCAGGGACTTATTTTTTTTGAAGGGGTTAGAAAAATGAGAACAATCAAAATTGCAGACATGACGCTTCGAAAGGCAGGCAAAAATCCCGACATGCTCCTCGGTTTCCGCGAGAAGATAGAGATTGCTAAGCAACTTGACAGGCTGAATGTAGATATCATAGAGATGGCGGCACTGTCGGGCGACAAAGCGGATGAATTGCTTGTCAAATCTATCGCGTCCGTTCTTAAAAACAGCGCGCTTTCCGTCGCCGCGGGGCTGACGCAGGAAAGCGCCGCCGCCGCGTGGAACGCGCTGTCGGTCGCTTCAAAGCCGAGGCTCAACGTAATTGTGCCCGTCTCCGCTGTCCAGATGGAATATGTGTGCAAGAAAAAGCCTCCGATGATAATAAACTTAATTGAAACGCTCGTAGCTTATTGCTGCTCGCTCTGCCCAGACGTGGAGTTTTCCGCCGCTGACGCGACGAGGAGCGACAAGGAATTTTTAACACAAGCGGTATCGGCGGCAATTAAAGCTGGCGCAAAAACAATTACCTTCTGCGACTCTATCGGCACTATGTTCCCCAACGAGATTGAGGCGTTCTTAGATGATGTCAAACAACGTATTCCCGAGCTTGAGACGGTGGAATACGCCGTTCAGTGCAGCAACGAAATCAAGATGGCGGCGGCATGCGCGTTCGCTTCTGTCAACGCCGGAGTGTCGGTTATCAAAACGACCGTCTGCGACTCGCTTACGCCCACGCTCGACGCCGTGGCGCATACAATAAGGCTGAGAGGTGACTCCCTCGGCATACGCACAAACGTCAATGTTACGGAGCTGTTATCCGTTGTTAAGCAGCTCATTCCGCAAATCAAGACAAAGCGCAGCGAAAGCTCGCCCTTCGACAACGGCGTAGCTCAAACGGACGCAGAGGATTTCGCGCTCGACAGCAAAACGAGCATCACAACGCTCATTAGTGTTATCTCAAAGCTCGGCTACAACCTCTCACCCGACGACAACGCCAAGGTTTACGAGTCTTTCATGGGCGTCGTCAAAAACAAACAGTCGGTCGGAGCAAAGGAGCTTGAGGCTATAATAGCCAGCTCCGCGCTACAAGTGCAGCCAACCTACAAGCTTGTCAGCTATGTCATAAACAGCGGAAACCTGCTCACTCCGACGGCGAACATCACGCTCGAAAAGGACGGTGTACTTCAAAATGGTCTGAGCGCTGGAGACGGTCCCATCGACGCGGCGTTCCTCGCCATCGAAAAGATTACAGGCCACCACTACGAGCTCGACGACTTCCAGATTCAATCAGTGACGGAGGGGCGCGAGGCAATGGGCGACGCGCTTGTCAAATTGCGTTCGGGCGGCGAGCTGTATTCCGGAAAGGGTATTTCGACGGATATCATCGGAGCGAGCATTCGCGCTTACGTCAACGCACTTAATAAGATTGTTTACGATGGCGATAATGCCTGAATGATGCGTTCAACACCGAAAGGATTTGATTTATATGAAGCTTTCATTTTCAACCAACGGATGGAATGAATTCGCTTGGCGCGATTTTTACGCAATGGCCAAAGATATCGGATTTGACGGTATTGAAGTTCACAACGTGGCCGACAATTTGTTCGAGGGTAAAAGCGCCCCGTTTTCAAAGCCGGAGCTGACGAAAACGGCACGCAAACTACGCGAGCTTGGGCTGACGGTGCCGTGCCTCGACGCTGTATGCGACATCGCCGACGCGTCGAAATTAACCGAGAACTGTATCGACACTGAGGATTACATCTTTGTCGCGTCAAAGCTCGGCACACCGTACATAAGGATATATGCCTCCGCGCAAAAGGGAAAAACGCCCGAGGAGGAGGATGACGCCGTAGCCGAATACCTCAAGAAGATGCTACCTGTCGCCGAAAAGGCGGGCGTCATGCTGCTGATTGAAACGGTGGGCATCTATGCCGATACGACGAGGCTCTGTGACATATTAAACCTGTTCGCGTCGGACTATCTGGCCGCTCTTTGGGATATGCATCATCCCTACCGATACTTCGGCGAAAGCGCCGAAAAGACGGTTCAGAACCTTGGCGCGTACATAAGGCATATTCATGTCAAGGATTCCGAAATCATCAACGGCGAGGTTCAGTTCAGGCTGA
>CAZDWM010000146.1:5236-5875 GCA_964509145.1 uncultured Eubacteriales bacterium
GGGGGACATACCGTTCGTCCAGATGATGAACGCGCTGCGCTCCGTAAACTACGAGGGCTACATTTCATTCGAGTGGATTCCAGCATGGCTTGAGGAGCTCGACGACAGCGCTGTCGTGTTCCCGCATTTTCTCAACTATATGAGCCGCTTCCAGTCCGCCGGAAGAGAGCCTGAAAGGCTGTATCAGAACAAAGCCGGCGACGGCAGGTTTGTCTGGAAAAAGGAAGACCTTATCGACGCTACCTTTTCGCAGGTGCTCGACAGAATGGTTCGGGAGTTCCCCGACCAGTATGCCTTCAAATACACCACGCTGGATTATACAAGAACCTACGCGGAGTTCCGTGACGATGTCGACACATTCTGCCGCTCACTGATTGCCCTTGGCGTCAAGCCCGGCGACCATGTCGCGGTCTGGGCGACAAACGTACCGCAATGGTACATCGCCTTCTGGGCAACGACGAAAATCGGCGCAGTGCTTGTGACAGTCAACACGGCATATAAAATACACGAAGCCGAATATCTCCTGCGCCAGTCGGACACACACACTTTAATTCTCATCGACGGCGCGGTCGACTCGGATTATGTCGGCATAATCAACGAAATCTGCCCCGAGATTAAAAGCTCGACACCGGGGCAGCC
>CAZDWM010000147.1:0-5796 GCA_964509145.1 uncultured Eubacteriales bacterium
CCGCGGTAGAATTCAGTCTTGCCCTTCTGAATGCCGCAGCCGAGAACCTGCGTGACGGTCATGCCGGTGATGCCGATTTTGTTCATGGCCGCTTTGAGCGCCTCAAACTTGCTCTGCTTGATGATGATTTCAATCTTTGTCATCTTCACGTCGGAGCCGACAGGCTTTGTGGGCTTTGTGATGTACTGTACGGGAACGGCTTCGTCGATAACCGGCGTCTCCGCAACAACGGCCGCGGGCATGGGCTTGCCGATAAGACCTTTTTTCTTGTAGCGCGCAAGCTGCTTGATTTCCGCGTTGTCCTCGGAGTCGTAGTCGAGCTCGGTTCTGACAAGCTGCCTGTCGGGATAGGCGAGGATGCCCATCTCGGGGATGTCAAGGCCTTCAAGCTCATCCTCCGGCGCGACCCTCAAGCCCCAGGTCTTATCAAGTACCTTGAAGAAAACGAATGACAGACCGAAGCCGTAAACCAGAAGCACCGCGAGGGCAATCAGCTGCGCGACAAGCTGTGAGGCGTCGCCGTAGAACAGCCCCCTGACACCGCCTTCAACGCCGTTGAGACCGTCGCCGTATGAGCCGTCCGCGAAGAGACCGAGGGCGATAACACCCCAGAAGCCGTTGACACCGTGGACGGAAATCGCGCCGACCGGGTCGTCAAGCTTGAATTTATTCTCAATGAACGGAACCGCGACACAGACAAGAATCGCGGCGACGAAGCCTATGATGAATGAGGAGATAGCGTTGACAAAGGCACAGGGTGCCGTGATGGCGACAAGGCCGGCCAAAGCGCCGTTAGCCGTCATGGACGGGTCGGGCTTGCCGAACTTAATCCACATATAGAACATCGCCACAAGTCCACCGACAGCGCCGGCAACCATTGTGTTGGTTGCGACGACGGACAGTCTGAAATCGGACGCGCTCAGTGTCGAACCGGCATTAAAGGCGAACCAGCAGAAGAAAAGGATAATCGTTCCGATGATGGCCATCGGAATGTTATGCCCCGGGAAAGCCCGGACTGTACCGTCCTTCTTAAATTTGCCGATTCTGGGACCGATGACGATAGCACCCGAAAGCGCGAGCATACCGCCCATTGAGTGAACGACCGCCGAACCCGCGAAGTCGACAACGCCGTGACCCAAGCCGAAATTTGTGCCGAGAGTAGCAAGCCAGCCGCCGCCCCATACCCAGTTGCCGAACAGCGGATATAAGAACATGGAGATAAAGAACGAGGTGATGACGACCGCGGAATACTTAACTCTTTCCGCGATGGCACCCGTGGGAATCGTAACGGTCGTGTCCATAAACACCATCTGGAAGAAGAACAGAGCGTAGACACCGGCGTCATAGGTTCCGCTCAAGGCGAAGCCCTTGTAGCCTAAAATTCCGCCTAGACCGGGAATTGACAGCAGCGAATCAAGTACCGCGCCGCCAGAGCCGAGACCCGCCGCGCCGCCTGAACCGCCCATCTGGAGCGCAAAGCCGACGAGGAAGTAGCCCACAGCGCCAACAAGGAAAACCATGAAATTCATCGTCATGGTGTGCGCTGCGTTTTTGCCGCGGGTGAAGCCTGTTTCAACCATCGCGAAGCCGCACTGGAAAAAGAAGACTAAAAACGCGCAGATCATAATCCACGTGTAGTTTGCGCCGAACATCGCCTTGTTTGCGGTTGTGGCGACATCCTCAAGCGTTTCTGTGCCTGTTGCGGTGACATAGGAACTGCCTGTAGGGTCGGCGGACGACGCCGAAACGATAACGGAAAGAACGGAAACCAGAACCGTGATAACCAAAGCAACGCAGAGAATCCTGACTAATTTCTTGCCCATAAACACACCTCATTATTTATTTTAATTTTTTGATACGCCTGTAATTGCTCCAAGAAAAATTGGACGTCTTTTTGTAGACCTCGGCTTTTAATTTATTGACCGACATGAAGTAACGAATGCCGAGGAATATAGCGATAGCACCGAACACGGCACCGTGAACAGACATGTTCATCACCTGAAAGCTGATGCTGTTGATAAAGCTCAAAACGCAAAAAACAGCCCCAAACGCCATGATTAGGATTGTCACCGCATACAGCGACATAATGATGGCCACCTTTTTTGGTTCAACGCCCTGTGCCTGACCTGAATTTTTCACAAAATCACCCCCAAAGCTCAAATTCCCGGTTAATTCAGCAGTTCCATTATAAAAACAAAGTGGTCAAACCGATAATCAGCGTCCATGCCGATATCAATTTGACCCCATTGTCATTAAACAAATTGAGGTCAAAATGAAAACCGGCGTTACCGCCGCATCATTTTGACCCCGTTGTCATAAAAGAAAAACTGAAAGACGCCGAGAGCTTATAAACCCTCGGCGTCTTTGCCTTACACGCTTAGTATATACGCCGGTGAATCGTTTGTCAATAGTGAAAATTTGAAGGAATTGTTGATAAAAGGACGAAAAATTTGTTGATTTCAACAAGGGAAGGATTATAATATAGACAGCAGGTTGATTAAACGTCAGATTTGCTTTATAGTATAATATGGTCGGAAGTTGAATATTTTATATATGGACATCGTTAACAAGTCATATTTATCCCGCTTGGTGTTTCACGTCTGATTATAATTCGCCGCGCGACGCGGCGGTATGGAGGCTCATATGAAAAAGCTGATTCTAGTCACCTCGCCGCCCGCCTGCGGGAAAACCTATGTGTCAAAGCAGATTGCAAAGCATCTGAATCATGTAGTGTATCTTGACAAGGATACGCTTATCGTCTTGTCGAAGCAGATATTTACCGTCGCCAATCAGGAGTATAACAGAAGCTCGGACTTTTTTGAAAAAAACATCCGCAATTACGAATACGCCGCTGTTGTCGACCTCGCCATGGAGGCTATTGAATATGAGGACATTGTGTTAATCAACGCGCCCTTTACAAGGGAGGTCAGAGACAGTCGTTATATCAACAGCCTCAAAGAAAAGCTTCGGCAAAAGGGCGCACGGCTTGTCGTCATCTGGGTTGAAACCTCCGTTGAGGTTTGTAAACAGAGAATGATTAAGCGCAACAGCGACCGCGACGCGTGGAAGCTCGCCAACTGGGACGAATACATCGCGGGCGTCAATTTCAACATTCCCGAGGAGCTTGACGACCCGAACTGCAAGGACGACCTGCTGATATTCAAAAACTCCTCGGATGAGGAGTTTGAGGAGTCGATGAAAAATATAATTGATATACTCGAGACATAATAAAATGGGTTGAGCAAAACGTTCGTTTTCGGAACGGTCAAGACCGTTCCCTACATCCTGCTGTATTATAAATAGTTGTAACCATACGATGTAAGGTCGAACCTTGACCCAACATCGTATGGTTACAGCCGCTTTAATCGTGTGTCCGGCGGTTATTGGTACGGTTTTGTATTGTCGGTCATACCCACCAGATAGTCCACGCTTGTTTTGTAGAAGCGCGCCAATTTAACCACGATTTCCAGAGGAACGGCACGTTCGCCGCGCTCGTATTTAGAATAAAGGGACTGGTCGCACAACAAATATTCCGACACCTGACGCTGTGTCAGGTCGGCGTCCTCACGCATATCACGAATCCTTAAATTCATTTTATCACCGAAATTATTATAACAAAGGACAAATATTCCTATTGACAAATAGGACAATAAGTCCTAATATGTACTGGGGTGATAAAATGTCAGACTATAAAGAAATGTATTTAAAAATGTTTAGGGCGTCTGAACAGGCGGTTAATATCCTTCTTATGGCACAGAAAGAATGTGAGGAGCATTATATTTCCTCGACAGAACGGTGTGATAAATTGACTCCGTTACCGTTTAGCCGTGATATAGGTGTGGATAACGAATGATTTTGATGCGTCACGTGTCATGGAACACGTGTCATGGGGACGGTGTTATCTTGACACACGCTTTAAATGAATTATATGATTGTGACAGCAGAACCGTCCACGCGTCACATGGTTTCAAATTGATAACCGTCCCTTATGTTCAGCTCCTTGTGCTCAATAGCTACTGTCTATTTATCTTGTTATAAAGATATTCAAAATAGTAACAGTGGTGTTCGTTATGAAGAGATCTTTCTCTTTCTATATAATTCTCAAGTATTTTAAAGGTTTTCACAGTAATATAACCCCAACCACCTTTTGTAAAAACCCAGAACGGCAATCTTTTTTTGTATACTAATATACCTGCATTATTAAAAAAATTACAAAAATAAGATATGTCCTCTTTGATATTTTCGCATTGTATAAAGTACTCATCTTTTTCACAATTACCGAGTTCATAAATATTAATTTTTGCTTTGATAAAATCTTTGTCTTTGGAAAAAGAGATAAAGTCTGACAAATAACCGTTATTCTCTCTCTTGAAATTCACAACGCAGAAAACAACAGATAAAATGCCACACATACCACCAACAATGGAAATTATACTTTCGAACATATTCATACCTCGTCTCCTGTGTTTCCTCTGTGTTACGCAATCATCTCTTTTGAGCAACTATTTTATTGGATGAATGATAATGCTTAGGAATACCGGGGTGCTCGTCTGAAAATGTATACGACTTGAATTGTAGAATGTTCCAGTCACTATATAACTCCTTAATTTCCTCATCGTTTGCAAGGCCAACTGCGAATGGAGCTATATCTGGCGATGCGGGTATCACATTTGTGAATAATTGAATGATATGTATCCCGTTTAGAGTAGTATTCAGTTTGGCTTTGAGAATGAAGCTTTTCCAGCTTTCTTTATCAACAAAATGAAAGGTTCCAAAAGACATAATAAGATCATAAGGCTTGCTGAATACGAAGCGCGTCAAATCCTGAACCCATGCGTTAACACGGACATTTTTGGAAGCGGCAAGACGATTTGCTTTTGCGATAGCGTTCGCTGATAAATCGAACGCATCAACTTTGTCATATCCGATATCGGCAAGATATAAAGAGTTCTTACCATCACCGCATCCCACATCTAAAACAGACCATGATTTATTAAACAGATGCTGAAATTCAACAAGAGTGGCGTTGGGTTGACTGCCAAAAGTGGAAATATTGTCGTCTTTGTAGGAGTCTTCCCAGAACGGAATATTCATTGTAAGTCTCCATTATATGAGACACAGGGGACAATTCTGTGTGTTATGTTCCCTGTGTTTCCTAATACGCCTCAAGCGCCTCAATCGTTGCAAAGCAGCGCGTTTTTTCAATGACAACCTTCATGCGCTGAACCCTGATTTCGTCAAAGCGGCAGATGCGCTTATGCCCTATAACGGTGCCCTCAAACAGCTTTTTCCATTCGCCCTTGACCTCGCCGTAAAGCGTGAATTTTTCAATCTGCTGCCCCGTGCGGATGTGCTCCTTCAAAACAACCTTGTCGATGTCGTAGTCGTCGCCGAGGTCTATCATAATCCACGGCTTGTCGGGGTTCATGCCGGAATGCCAGAAGGTTTTGCTGCTGCCGTCGAGGACGTTTTGCGCGTCGTGGGCGTCGTCGAGGCGGCATGAGCAGGTCATGGTTGAGTCCTCGGCAAGGTTTTCTTTAAAATCGATTTCAAGCTGGGCACCCATGGCGAGGAGCGTTTCCATATCACGCTCGGCAATAACACCTTCCTTGTTGGGCGACAGGTTGAGGAGCATGGAGGCGTTTGCCCCTACGGAATTGTAATAGATATTCATCAGCTTTGAAAGTGGTTTGGAGTCAAATTCCTCGCTCGCGTGGTAAAACCAACCTTTGCGCAACGACACGTCGACCTCTGCGGGATACCATATGAGACGGTATCCCTTTTTAATTTTATTTC
>CAZDWM010000148.1:0-1236 GCA_964509145.1 uncultured Eubacteriales bacterium
CGAGAACAGAAAGCTTTACATGCTCCAGACCAGAAACGGCAAGCGGACAGCCGCCGCCGCGCTTAAAATCGCCGTTGACCTTGTCGACGAGGGTATGCTCACCGAGACGGAAGCGGTTCTCCGCGTAGAGCCCAAACAGCTCGACGCGCTCCTCCACCCGCAGTTTGACCCGAAGGCGCTCAAGTCCGCCAAGGTTATCGGCACAGGCCTCGCCGCTTCGCCAGGCGCCGCCTGCGGCAAGGTCGTGTTCACCGCCGAGGAAGCCAAGGAATGGGCCGCCAAGGGCGAAAAGGTCGTCCTTGTCCGTCTGGAAACCTCCCCTGAGGACATCGAGGGTATGGTTGCCGCCCAGGGCATTCTCACCGTTCGCGGCGGCATGACATCCCACGCGGCTGTCGTCGCCAGGGGCATGGGTACCTGCTGCGTCTCCGGCTGCGGCGAAATCAAGATGAAGGCGTCCGAGGGCTGCTTTGAGCTTAACGGCGAAAAATACAACGAGGGCGACTATATTTCACTTGACGGCTCCACCGGCAAGATTTACGGTGAGGCGGTTCCCACCACGGCGGCCACCATCTCCGGCGACTTCAGCCGTTTCATGGCGTGGGCAGACGCCGCGCGCACCTTAAAGGTTCGCACCAATGCCGACAACCCGCGCGACACGGCACAGGCCGTCAAGTTCGGCGCGGAGGGCATCGGTCTTTGCCGCACCGAGCATATGTTCTTCGAGGGCGACAGAATCAAAGCCATCCGCGAGATGATCGTCTCTAAGACGGTTGAAGAGAGAACAAAGGCGCTCTCCAAGATTCTCCCGCTCCAGCAGGGTGACTTTGAAGAGATGTACAGAGTTCTCGAGGGTCGTCCGATGACGGTTCGCTTCCTCGATCCGCCCCTTCACGAATTTGTTCCCACCAAGGACGACGAAATCGCCGAACTGGCTGCCGATATGGGCATTGCCGTCGACGAGCTCAAATCGGTCATTGTCGGCCTGCACGAGTCCAACCCGATGATGGGTCACAGAGGCTGCCGCCTTGCGGTCACATATCCCGAAATCGCCGCCATGCAGACCACGGCTGTCATTAACGCCGCTATCAAGGTTAACGCCGAGAGCCCGGAGTTTGACATCGTTCCCGAAATTATGATTCCGCTTGTCGGCGAAATCAAGGAGCTCAAGTTCGTTAAGGATATCGTTACGTCCACCGCTGACAAAATTATTGCCGACGCCGGTGTCAAGCTTAC
>CAZDWM010000148.1:1246-5792 GCA_964509145.1 uncultured Eubacteriales bacterium
CGGCTTCAGCCGCGACGACGCGGGCAAGTTCCTTGACGCTTATTACGATAACAAGATTTTCGAGTCCGATCCGTTCGCGAAGCTCGACCAGACGGGTGTTGGCAAGCTTGTCAAGATGGCGGCCGAGCTCGGTCGCGCGACACGCCCCGACCTCAAGCTCGGCATCTGCGGCGAGCACGGCGGCGATCCCAGTTCCGTCGAATTCTGCCACAACATCGGTCTCAACTACGTCTCCTGCTCGCCCTTCCGCGTTCCTATAGCGCGTCTCGCGGCAGCACAAGCGGCTCTCAAGCAAAAGTAATCTGTCGTTTACCAGTAAACGAACAAAACGTTTAAATACGGTGAGGGCGTGTATCGCTCTCACCGTTTCTTTTCATCGCTAATGCGTATCAAGTTATGTATGGGGTTTATCGTAATAGATATTACCGTCACACGCGGCGTTTCCCGAAATCATATGGCAGTGGATATCACCGGCGCATGATATAATATTTCCATTAATCGTGCCACAGGTGACATGATTTCCCGCGCGAACCTCGCCGCTGATATTCCCGCAGTTTATCGAACGTCCGGCGGTCGCATCGCGTTCTATTTTTCCGCAATTAAGGCTGCTGCCAACAATAACTTTTCCCGATATAGACCCGTTGATATTTGCGCTGCCCCATATCTCAAGGTTGATTTGCGGGCAAACTCCGTCCCCGCAAGTCTTCTTGTCGACGATAAGCGGAATTTTAACGTCAGGGTCATATGCGTCACTGCCCAGCACCGTTCTGCCTTTACATTGAACAATCCGTAATTTATCGTCGTCCGGCAGCGCTATCGTCGCTTTGTTCATGTCTGCGTTTTCCCGAAACAGTTCGTCCACCGACACGCCTAAAAAATCCGCCAGCGGCACCAGCAACTCAACATCCGGATATGAAAGGGCGCACTCCCACTTGCTTACGGCCTGTACGGTGATTCCGAGCTTTTCGGCCAGCTGTTCCTGGCTGAAGCGTCTTGCTTTTCGAGCCTGTTTAAGATGATTACTGAACGTTTTTATCACATGACAACACCTCTCTTGTGCATCATATCACAAATGTTGAACGGGTTACCAGCCCTTGTCGGTTGACGACAATCAACCATTGGTTGATGTTGTGCAGGATAACACAAAAACCGCTGATTAAATCGTCGGCATCTGCTTGCCGACGATTAACCAGCGGTTTGTGAAGAACCGTGACTTATAAATTTTTGATTTTTTCGACGCAGTCGGGGCATACTAAGGCGTGATTCACCTTTGTTAACGCTGCATTAACTTCTCCGCATATACAGCACGCCTGGATGTCATTGATGGGCTTAAAAACAATTGTTCCGTTGTCGATATAGACGTCAAATGTCTGCTTATTCTTAATTCCTAAAGCAATTCTTGCCTCCATCGGGATAACCACCCTGCCCAGTTCATCAAGCTTGCGCGAACATATCTTCCGTGTCATTTTCAATCTCCTTTTTAAGTTGTGGTTAATCTGTTTTAGTTTTTAACTATATATATTATGTCACGCCTAATATATATTAGGTGTAATCGTATACTAATGATTAAGTCAAACGGGTAAAATATTAACGGTGGGTGAGCACATGAACGACATTGATAAGAAGCGTTATATTCAAATAGGGCTGAAAATTGCTTATTACAGAAAGCTCAACGGTCTGACACAGGAAAGCTTGGCTGAAAAAATCAACAGAAGCGCCGGTTTTATAGGACAGGTTGAAGCGCCGAATATCATCGCGCCGATTTCACTCGATACGCTTTTTTCTGTTGCCGATGTTTTCGGCATCCAGCCTTACAAGCTGTTGGAATTTGACGATATAGTGCCAAAATAAACGCATGTTTCATCGGTAATAAACATACCTCACAATACAGATTATAAGTAAGATTCATGCAAGT
Source organism: uncultured Eubacteriales bacterium (assembly GCA_964509145.1). Lineage (GTDB taxonomy): Bacteria > Bacillota > Clostridia > Oscillospirales > Acutalibacteraceae > UBA1425. The sequence continues at coordinate 3,162 of CAZDWM010000148.1, forward strand.
GTCAACCCCGTTTTAGTAGAATCATACAAAAAATGTAAAAACCCGTCGAAAACGACTATAATTAGCCTGAGGTGATGTTTTTGGTCGGTGAGCGATTTGCAGATTTACGAAAGGATAAAAAGCTGAGTCAGAAAGATTTGGCCAGTCATCTTAAAATATCTGCATATACCGTTTCTTCCTATGAAAGGGAAAAAAGTACTCCGGACGATGAAATGAAGGTTAAAATTGCGGAGTTCTTCAACATATCTTTAGACTATCTTTTAGGATTAATCGGTGAGGAGGTTCCAATAGGCGGCGGCAAATCCATCAAGATACCCGATAATCTCCCGCCGCAGGCTATTAAAGAGATTAACGATTATATTGAATATTTAAAGGTTAAATATCAAGATACATAATGGATTTTATTTTCGTGTGTTCACTCAAAGCGGTTCGCGGTTGAGTTTTACAACAGGTCAATGTGTGTTTTATGTTAATTTTAGCGGCAGTATCTGTAACGATTTTCGCATTAATTACATGCATAAGTGCTTTCATCAACCTGAGGCAGGGCGGCGTTTTTATTAACGTCTCGTCCTGCCTCATGTAATTGACCGGCGTGCTGCTCACCTTGATATGGCGTTTCACTTTTTTGATACCGTGGTTTGGTATTGCTGATTTTGGCTGTTATCGCCTTTAAGGTCATGCCGTTAGTGGGGCGTTCCTTTAATTAAAAGTGGTTATCAATATTTTGGGAATTTAAGAATTTAAGAATTTTACGGAAATATTTATACCAATTATCTTGACAAACGCAAGGTACGGTTTTATAATACATAGTTACAGGAAATTCCGCTAAAATCATTGTGACAGAAGGTAGTTTTATGGAAATGGAACGTGTACTCGTCGCAATCACCTTTGTCGGTTCCGTCATCGCGCTCATTTTCGCGGCTCTGACCGCAAAAAAGGTTCTCAGGTTCTCCGAAGGCAGCGAGACGATGAAAAAAATCTCCGCGGCCATCCGAACAGGTGCCAACGCCTTTCTCAAGCGCCAGTATTCCATCGTTCTTGTCTTTTTCGGCGTTATGTTCGTTATTCTGTTTGCCATGGCCATCGGCGGCTTCCTAACCTACTTTGTCCCATTCGCGTTCATCACCGGCGGCTTCTTTTCGGGGCTTTCCGGCTTTATCGGCATGACCATCGCGACACGGGCAAATGCCCGAACAGCTAACGCCTGTATGGAGGGGCTCAACCGCGGCCTGCGCTGCGCGTTTTCCGCCGGTTCGGTGATGGGCTTTACAGTAGTCGGTCTCGGGTTGTTCGACATATCGGTCTGGTTCTTCCTGCTTAATTTTGTGTTTAAGCTCCCGATAGAGGACGTCACGTCCGCAATGCTCACGTTCAGTATGGGTGCGTCGTCAATGGCGCTTTTCGCGCGCGTCGGCGGCGGCATCTTCACCAAGGCGGCCGACGTAGGCGCAGACCTTGTGGGCAAGGTTGAAGCAGGTATTCCTGAGGATGACCCGAGAAACCCCGCGGTCATTGCCGATAATGTCGGTGATAATGTCGGCGACGTTGCGGGCATGGGTGCCGACCTGTACGAATCCTATGTCGGCTCTGTAATCTCCTCCTCCGCGCTGGGCGTCGTAGCGTTCAGCTCCGTCGCGAGCGTCGACGGCATTCGCGCCGTAGCCATCCCCATGGCGATGGCGGCCATCGGGATTTTAGCTTCCATTATCGGTTCGCTTTTTGTCCGAACAGGCGAAAGCACCGACCAAAAAACACTTTTACACGCACTTCGTAAAGGCACCAACCTCAGCGCCGTGATTATCGCTATAGCCGCTTATCCCCTGGTGCGCATTGTGCTGGGCAGCGACTATACCGGCATTTACTTCTCTATTTTATCCGGTCTTGTCGCCGGTGTACTCATCGGTTTATCCACGGAGTATTTCACCTCCGATTCCTATAAGCCGACCAAAAGGCTGTCCGAATCCTCGCTCACGGGTGCCGCTACCCTCATTATTAACGGCTTCGGGCTTGGAATGCTTTCAACCGCCCTGCCGATTTTGATTGTCGCGGCGTGCGTTCTGGCGGCTTACGGCTTCGCGGGCGGCTTTCATAGCCCGTCGCTCGGGCTTTACGGCATCGCGATTGCCGCCGTCGGAATGCTTTCAACTCTCGGTATCACCCTCGCCACAGACGCCTACGGGCCTGTTGCCGACAATGCTGGCGGCATCGCCGAAATGGCTGGGCTTGACCCTGATGTCCGCCGCAGGACGGACGCGCTCGATTCACTGGGCAACACTACGGCCGCAACGGGCAAGGGCTTCGCCATCGGTTCCGCCGCGCTGACGGCCTTAGCACTCATAGCCTCCTATGTTGAACGTGTCAAGCTTGTCGGAGACGGCGAATACATCCTCGACATGAGTATAATGAACCCCGTCGTCTTAATCGGTCTGTTCATCGGTGCGTGTCTGCCGTTTGTCTTCGCCGCGCTCACGATGAATTCCGTCGGCAAGGCCGCGCAGAGCATTGTCCTTGAGGTTCGGCGTCAGTTCAGGGAGATAACAGGTCTGATGGAGGGCAAGAGCGACCCTGACTACGCCGCCTGTGTCGACCTGTGCACTAAGAGAAGTCTTCGCGAAATGATACTGCCTACGC
>CAZDWM010000149.1:0-5772 GCA_964509145.1 uncultured Eubacteriales bacterium
TTGCCTTCTCGTTCGGCACTACTCAAGAGGTTACATATGCTAACTCTTATGATTTAAGCACCTTCCTGACCTTCACCCCCACCACCCCCACAAATAAAACCGTAACATGGAAATCGTCCGATTCAACCATCATTTCCGTCACCGATAAGGGCGTCATTTCATGCAAAAAGAGGGGCACAGCCGTCATTACGGCAACTTCGAAGGAAAACGACGATATGGTCGCAACCGCCACCATTACCGTCAAGTTCGCTTGGTGGCAGTGGCTGATTTACTTCATCACCTTCGGTCTTTTCGGCGGCAAAGTATAACGCACACCTGAACAATTTATTGCAGGGAACAACCCGGCGTTGTTCTCTGCTTTTTTCTATGATTATTAATTATCTCTGACAAGGAGACGGCGGCATGACGGAATATAAAACGGTTAAAACGGCCGCTTCGGACGAATTCATTGAAAAGCGTTCGCGCTTTATCAGCTTTGTCAAGCCCGTCACCTCCCCCGACGAGGCGGCGGCTTTCATAGCAGAAATCAAGTCAAAGCACTGGGACGCGACACACAATGTTTATGCCTATGTCCTTCGCGACGGTCAAACCAGACGCTATTCCGACGACGGCGAGCCGCAGGGCACCGCCGGTGTGCCGGCGCTCGACGTGCTGCTTAAGGAAGATGTCACCGACTGCGCCGTCGTGGTCACGCGCTATTTCGGCGGAGTTCTGCTTGGCACGGGCGGTCTTGTACGTGCCTACTCACACGCGGCAAAGCTTGCGCTGACGGCGGGCGGCATTATCACAATGCGTCCGTGCAATGTTTTACGTCTATCGGCGGACTACGGTTTATACGGTCGGTTGTCGTCGTTAATCCCCGAGTGCGGCGGTGTTGTCGGCGACACACGATTTGCGGACGACGTGACATTGACTTTTAAAATTCCTGCTCAAAGCACGGAAGCATTTGAGAAAAAGCTCACGGATTTCAGCTTCGGAAAGCTGAAATGCGAGCAGATCTCTGAAATTTACGCTCCTTTTATTTGATTTTGAGTGTCAAAAAATTTTTCGCCTTTTTTTGCAGGATAAATGAAAAAGTTATCGTATAATATTTATGTATAAGCTTTCTTCTGCTAAGTTGATGACATTGCCTCTCAGGGAAAGCTGTCAAGCGAAGTGAGTTTCTTATAAATATACGGATATTAGCTGATTGTGAAATGTCTAATTTAACGGGCGAACGCAGTTCGCCCCTACGACATATAGATAATAATACTATATAACAGCATGTAGGGGCGAACTGCGTTCGCCCGTGTATTTCGCAATCAACTAATACACGGATATAAAAAGGGGAAAACAAAATGAAAAGGTTGAACGTCTCGTGGAATGATGTTTACGACCCGACGGGGTACCTTTTTTCCTTTGCGAAGTCGCTGTCCTGCGCGGTTAAAAACAGTCCCTACGCGGAGCTTTCTGAGGACATCGTCGCAACAAGCGGTTTTGCCTTTCGGATGTGGCTCAGCATCGATCTTTGCCGAAGCGCCATGAGCATCTGGGATTTTGGCAAACAGCCGGCTTGGATTTTAAACGGAGGACTTGAAACAGCGTTCGCGAACTGTCTCTGGCAACCCGAAGCTGTGCTTGACAAGGTACGGCTTGATATATTGCCGAAAATTAACGACAGCATCGACAGAGGTATTCCCGCGGTTGCGTGGGATATCGACGTGACTGAATGGGGTCTCATCACCGGATACGACGACGAAGCGCAAAAATTTTCAACCCTTTCAATCACAGGCAACACCGAGGATATGGATTATTCAAAACTCGGCAACCGTGAAATGCCGATGCTTAATGTCGTCACAATCACAAATAAAACCGACAAAAAACAGAAGCGCATCCTGTCCGATACGCTCCAGCTAGCAAAATCTCATCTTTTAGGCAAAGAATGGTGCGACGAAAACAACAAAAAGGGACTTGATGTCTATCCGTATTTGATAAAATTCTTTGAAACGGACGATACGAAATATGCCGTCTGTGAGAACATGGGCTATTACCTTGGTACTTACGCGTCGCTTAAATGGTATGCGTGGAAGTTTTTTGAAAAATATCAGTGCTTAAAGCTTGCCGAGTGTTACAAAACCGTCTATGAAAATTGGCAGAAAGCGTTTGACTTTAAAAATTCCGCCGACTTATCGTCAGCGGAAAATAGAAAAGCTATTGCAGAGCTTTTAAAGCAAGCTGAAATTTTTGAAAGAAAAGCTGTAAAACTAATGTGAAATTGCGGTTGTCACACCTGTCCCCGCGCCACACCTCTGACAATACCGTTTGTTATGACGCTCGCCATATATTATCTTTATGTAAACATAGTATCAACTGTCTTAAGTAAATGACATTGCTTATCGAAGGAACGGGTGAATAGATGGAAAGCGAAACCGTCAGAGAGCGCAGCTGCGCCGCCGAGCACATGTTGCTGGCGTCCGGCGCGGCTTTTGCCGACGAGAGCCGCGGCAGACTTCGGCTTGAGGCGGAGTGTCCGATTCGCACGTCGTTTCAACGCGACCGCGACCGTATTATTCATTCCAGCTCCTTCCGCCGTCTTAAGCACAAGACGCAGGTCTTTCTTTCGCCCGAGGGCGACCATTACCGCACGCGCCTTACGCACACGCTTGAGGTGGCGCAGATCGCGCGCACAATGGCCGTCGGGCTTCGGCTTAATCAGGATTTAACCGAGGCCATCGCCTTAGGTCACGACCTTGGCCACACGCCGTTCGGTCACGCCGGCGAGCGAGCGCTTGATTCCGTGTGCACCGAGGGCTTTCAGCATTACACGCAGAGCCTGCGCGTCGTCGATTTTCTCGAAAAGGAAGGTAAGGGTTTAAACCTCACCTTCGAGGTGCGAAACGGCATTGAGCGCCACACCTGCGGCGACGAGGCGGCAACGCTTGAGGGCAGAATAGTCCGGCTCGCCGACAGGGTAGCCTACATCAACCACGATATCGACGATGCCTGCCGAGCCGACATCATGCGCGAGGAGGACATCCCCAAACACCTGCGTGACATCCTCGGTCACTCGAAGTCCAAGCGTATCAACACGCTTGTTGTGTCAGTCATCGAAAACAGCGGCGACAATATCGCCTTAGCTGTCGATATACAAAAGGCGCTCGACGAGCTGCACCGGTTCATGTTTGAAAAGGTCTACACAAACAGTGTCTGTAAGGGTGAGGAGACGAAGGCTGTCGACCTCATCAAGTGGTTGTATTTTTATTTTGTCAACAATCCGGACAAGTTGCCGGATTTATATAAGCGCATGAGGCTTGAGCACGGCATCGAACGCGCCGCCTGCGACTACATCGCCGGCATGTCCGACCGTTTCGCCGTAGGCACCTTTGAGGGGCTTTTCATTCCGAAATCATGGATGTATTAAAGTAGGTGGTATTATGGCGATAAACGAAGACTTTTTGCGGGAGCTGCGCAGCAGAGCCGACATTATCAGCGTCGTTTCGCCCTATATCAACCTCAAGAGGCGCGGCAAAACCTATGTCGGTCTTTGCCCCTTCCACGGCGAAAAAACACCTTCGTTCACCGTTTATCCCGAAAACAACTCCTTTTATTGCTTCGGCTGCGGCGCGGGCGGCACGGCGGTCACGTTTGTCAGCCGAATTGAAAACCTCGACTTCACCGACGCAGTTAAGAGCCTCGCGGGCAAGTTCGGTTTAACAATGCCGGAGGACGGCTACGACGACACGCTTTCAAAACGGCGCGGCAGAATCCTTTCTGCCAACCGCGAGGCGGCAAAGTTTTATCACGCCGAGCTTTTAAACGAACGCGGTAAGACTGCGCTCGACTACCTTTTAAACCGCGGTCTCACGATACAGACTATCCGCCATTTCGGAATGGGTTACGCGCCGGACGGCTGGACGCCGCTTACAGACCACCTTAAAATGAACGGTTTCAGCGATACGGAGCTGTTTGAGGCAAACCTTGCCCGAAGAAGCGACAAGAATAACAGGACAAGCTATTACGATAATTTCCGCAACCGCGTCATGGTGCCGATTATTGACAGAAACGGCAGTGTCATAGCCTTCGGCGGGCGTGTTCTCGACGACTCAAAGCCGAAATACATAAACACCTCCGACACGCTTGTTTATAAAAAAAGCCGTGAACTGTTCGCATTAAACTACGCTAAAAGCAGCCTCGAGGACGGCAAAATCATTCTCGCCGAGGGGTACATGGATGTCATCACGCTCCATCAGGCGGGCTTCACCAACGCCGTCGCGGGGCTCGGAACGGCGCTTACAAGTGAGCAGGCACTCCTCTTGTCAAGGTACGCCAAGGAGGTCATCATCTCCTACGATGCCGACGAGGCCGGGCAAAAGGCCGTGCGCAGGGCAATACCGATATTGACGGACGCCGGGCTAAGGGTGCGCGTGCTGCGGCTGACAGGCGGCAAGGATCCCGACGAAATCATTAAAAACCACGGTCGCGAACGCTTTAAAAGCCTCATCGACGGCGCGGCCAACGACATAGAATATAAAATTCTGTCCGAACGCGACAAATTCGACCTTCAATCCAGCGACGGCAAGCTGGGCTTTTTACGAGCCGCCATCGGTGTGCTCGCGTCAGCACAAGACGCGGTAGAGCGCGACCTCTACGCCTCCCGCCTCGCCGAGGAGTTCTCCGTGGGTAAAAGCGCCGTATTAATTCAAATTGACGAAGCACGTAAAAAGCTTGAAAAGCAGCAAAAGCACGACAGGCTAAACAGGCTCCAGCGGGCGGCAGAAGCTATGGGCGTCGCACCGAATCAGCCCGTCCGTGTCTCAACACGCGCTGTCAAGGCCGAAAGCACGCTGCTGTCGATTTTACTAAACAACCCCGACTTCTTTAAACGGATAGACGGCTCCGTTGAGGACACCGACTTTTCCGACGAGTTTCACGGACGGCTCTTTAAAAGCCTTGCCGAACGAATCGCCGCCGGACAAAGCGTTGAGCCGGACATGCTCGGCGCCGGTTTTTCCTCCGACGAAATGAGCCGGTTGATTAAACTCAATATTGACGGTTCGCAGTTTCCCGGCTCCGCGGAAGAATGCGCGGATTGCATAAAAATTATAAAAGAGGAAAAAATGGGTGGTGAAAAGGTTGTCCCGTCCGAGCTTCCGGACGACGAATGGGCTAAAGGGTTTCAGCTAAAGGGAAATAAATATACATAACGGATGAGGAGAAGATATGGAAGGAACCGACAAGAAATCATCAATCAAGACCCTGCTTGAAAAGGGCAAGGCAAACGGCAAGCTGACGGCGCAGGAAATCGACGCCGCCATCGTCGAGATGGATTTCGACATCGAGGAGCTTGACAAGCTTTATGACACCATCGAGTCGCAAAACATTGAAATCATCGACGACCTCGTCGACATGGACATCGAAAACCTCAACTTTGACATCGATGTATCCAAGTCGGCCGACCTCGGCATTCCGTCCGAGGAAAAGAGCATCGCGATGGACGACCCCGTCAAGGTCTACCTCAAGGAAATCGGCAAGGTGCCGCTGCTCACTCCCGAGGAGGAAATTGAGCTGGCCATGCGCATCACCAGCGACGACCCGCAGGCCAAGCGCAGGCTGGCCGAGGCCAATCTTCGCCTTGTCGTCAGCATCGCCAAGCGTTATGTCGGCAGGGGGATGCAGTTCCTCGACCTCATTCAGGAGGGCAATCTCGGATTGATTAAGGCCGTCGACAAATTCGATTACACCAAGGGCTTTAAGTTCTCGACTTATGCCACATGGTGGATCAGGCAGGCAATC
>CAZDWM010000150.1:0-5766 GCA_964509145.1 uncultured Eubacteriales bacterium
TTCTAACGCTTTTGATAATGGCGTTAAAGACGCGGAGTTATTGGGCGGTTACTTTTCTTCGTAAACCTCACTCTTTCAAAGCACCGCATAATTTAAAAGAGCCGCCCCGATTGGAGCGGCTCTTTAATCGTTTTTGTTCCTGCTTAAAATGATGCGGTTTGATAAGTAACCGTGTTCTATTCGACGAGAAGCGACATCCTTGTCGACGCGTTGTAAGGCAGCTGTCTTGTGTTCTCACCACAGTGCAGACCACCCGAGCTTGCTGAAATGGTGTCGGCAATAACGCTGCCGTAAAAGTTCAGGTTACCGGAACCGAATGTGACTTTGCCGTTGGGTGCGTAAATCATGCCGTAAACGGTCGTTCCGTTAGCGCTGCCGTCAAACGTTACATTGCCGTGGCGTGAATAGACAGACAGCGTCTCGGTGCCTGTAGTGTTCAGATGAACCGGCATACCGCCAAAGTCCATAAAATCCTCGGCGATGATGACGCCGTTGACGACAACAGATTGACCGGAAGCGGTTGTAAAGTCGTCGCCGGCATATATAACGCCATCCGTCAGCGTAAATCCGCCGTTAAGCGAGACATCTCCGCCGGCGTAAACATCGCCGTCGCAGGTAAGTGTTGTACCGCCTCCGTTTGTGAAGTTGCCGGTACAAAAGATATCGCCATAAACGTGCCCGCTGCCGATGAGGGATATATTGCCTTTCACATATAGATTGCCTCTGATATCCAAAAAGGTGCTGCCGCCGCTTTGGGACAGGTTGCCGTTGACATAGCAATCACCGTAAATAGTGTTGGCTCTTGTAAAGCTCGCGCCGCTCTGGAAATAAACGGAACCGTTAAAAACGGTCGCGTGGTTTCTGGCGGAAAAAGCGTTGGATATAATCACATCATACGGCACCGCATAATTCAGTGTGTTTGGATTGGTTGATATCGTTACGCCGTAATAAGCACTGAGCATTTTATAGAAAAAGTTGGTCGCCGAGCTTGTCATTGACCACACATGCGGTATGGCCATGGCGGCGTTGAAAACATTGGAATTATAAACCGGCGCAATCGTCATAATCATATCATCATAGTCCGGAGGGGTAATTTGAGGTACATGGATAATAACCTCTCTGACATTGTTGGACCACCAGTTGTAATAGAACTTGCCGACGTTCCAAACGTTGGCCACAAAGTAGTCGCTTTCATCGCCGGAACCACCGGTAACGGTTCCGTTTATAAACGACCTGTAATCGCCATACGGACTTGTCACACCGTAGGGCAGACCGCCTCCGCTTATGTAGACACCGCCGTTGGTGTGTATGTTTCCCTCAATAGCAAACTGACCCCCCATCTGCATAATGGCATCCGGATCGCCTTGAAACAGGAGGTAAGGGAAAACAAGTGATACAGACGTCGCGGAATACCGAGCCGCCGCCTTTTGGCTCGAATGGAGCGAGTTAACATTCATCACCCGCCCGAAAAGCGTATGCATAAGAAGGGTTTTTCGAACCCTGACTGTATCGGCGCTCGGAAACTCTACAATAACACCCGTTGAATCTACACCGTTCTTCTCAACATATTCAAACGCGACTTGTACAGCTTCGGCAGAATTCGGCAGGGTGCGTGCGGCCGCCAAGGCTGCTGCGTCAAGCGCGGTTTGAAGCTTAGACTTTTGATAATAGAATATTCCGGCGTCAACGACAAGCGCGGTCATGGATAAAATAATTACAAGCAAGACCGAAAACATGACCATAACGGCTCCTGTTTCGTCCTTGACAAACCATTTTAGCCCTTTCATTTTGATGTCACCCCTTTGCGGCAAATGCCGTAGGTCAATCGGACGAATCAATCACTTCAAGGGAGTTTTTCGCGCCGTCCAGTTGCTTTTGAAGCTCGTCTATCAGCAAATCAACCTGCTTGGTATGGTACAGATGAACCTGTATCTGCTTTTGCATGGCAAGCTTTTCTCGGTTGAATTCTGTTTCGAGTTCGCTTACTCTCGAGGCATAGTCGTATGCCTGACGCTTGTTTTGCTCCCTCAACTCGGCGATTTCCTCGTCGTATTTTTTAATCTGTTCGTTGAGTGCGGACTGACGAATTTCTGTGTCGGTAATCTCCTTACGAAGCTGCTCAATCTCCGTCAATGCTTGGCTCATAAGTGCTTCTTTTTCTTTTAGCTCGTTTTCGACCTTGCTTCTAAGTATACGCTCCTCGTCAACGACCTGTTTCAGCTCATCCTCTTCATCCTTGACAACATTCAACGTCTTCTCTTTTGCAAGCAGTTCTTCAAGCGTTCTGTTTTTTTGCTCAAGTTCATCTGTAAGCGTCTGATATCTTTCCTTTAGCTCGTCATGCTGTTTTGAAAGCTCCTCGTAGCCGGACGCTATTTCTGCCAGCTGCGCTATGGTAGACTGCGCTTCGGCCTTTTCGTTGCGTAGCAGCGCTATCTCGGCGACAAGAATCTGACGTTCATCATCATTCTTTTCTCTGTGTATAATAATTTGCTGTGCCGGCTGCGCTTCGGGGGCGGGTTCATGAACTATAATGGGCTGCGGAACCATAGCAACCGGTGCGGCGACCGCTTGCGCTGCGGCTCTGTCCGACTCCGCTTTGGCTTCCTTCAGCGATTCGCATTCTTCCTTAAGAGTATCATAATCTTCCTTTAAGGTTTGATGTTCTCCCTGTAATTTTTGTTCGGACTGTTTCCCCTGCTCGTTTTCGTCTTTAAGTGTTCTAATTTCTTCACGCGATTCCTTGTACTTTGACAGCAGTGAGTCACGCTCTCTGTTCAGGAAAGCGACTTCAGCACGAAGCTCGGCGATTTTACCTTCGTACATTTGGCATGTGCTCAGGTAGTTTTTATTCTGCTCGTCGATAAATAAAGCCACATCTTCGACGTTGTAACCGTGAACAGACTTTTTAAAATGAAGCTCTGAAGTATCCATGTCGAGGCCTTTTTTAACGTCTGAAGTGTCATCGGGTTCACTTGTTTCTCCGCCGACTATTCTCGCGCTTCTCGTCGACATCTCGGGCTCAAAACTGTCTGGTTTTTTTCGTTTCATACGCAGTCCTCACTCATTGTTTATTTAAATCACTGAATACCAGCTTATCGTTTTCAGCCAGACCTGTTTTCTCGGCGACGCCGCTGTAAAGCTCAAGAACCTTCTTGGCCTGTTTTACCGTTTTGCAGACCTTCCTCGGGGGGATTGACGCCTCAATTTTTATGATGACATCCTCCTCGGTAAGATAAACGGCGTCCATTGGAAATTTCATTTGAAATGTGTGTATCTGATTGCACGGATCAAGCAGCAATCCTCTGTCCTCGGGGAAGCTTTTTCTGAACATCAGACCCATCATCCTGGTGAAAAAGCGGTTGGCGTATTCGATATATGGTATCAACACCATGCCATCCTTTTCAAGTCTTAATATTTTCATATTTTTCACCGCTATACTTATATCTTTCTTATTTTTTAAAATTTCCTAATACCTGAATAACCGTCGGTCCGATAACGATAATAAATACAACGGGGAATATAAACATTAACATGGGCAGGAGCATTTTGATTGAAGCTTTTCTGCCTTTTTCCTGCGCCTGCTGGCTTCGTGTAGTCCTAAGCTGTGCCGACTGCACGCGCATAACATTGTTGATTGGGATGCCGAGCTGCTCGGCCTGAACAAGCGCCGAGGCGAACGTTTTTAATTCGTCTATATCGCTCGCGTTTGAAAGGTTTTGCAGTGCGTCCTTTCGCGGAAGCCCCATCAGGATTTCACGATGGACAATCAGCAACTCGTCAACGAACGGACCGTTAAGCCGTTCCGAAATTTTAAGCAGCGCGCTGTCAAAGCTCAAGCCCGCCTCGATACAGACGCCCAACAAATCCATGGTGTCCGGAAGCTGCTTTCTGATGCCGCCCTGATGGCCCGATACTCTGGAACGCAGATAAAGCGTCGGACCCATTAGTCCTATCAGCAAACCGGCCGCTATCAATAATAATATTATCATCTTAGATGGCCTTAGGACAAGTAAAATAATCAGCGTTGTAACGACGGAAACAATCATTACAATGACTCTGATAAAATTAAACTCACTGGCATCCTTAAATATCCCTGCGAGACGTAGTTGACGCTCGATGGCACCTTTTTTTTCATCTTTTTTGTTTGTTTTCTTTTTGGGTGCCATCTTCTCTATGGTTTTTTGAAAGTTCTTAATTTTAGGCGCAAAAAACCTGTCGAAAAACGACTGTTCAAGCTCCATATAGGCTGCGTCCTGCTTGACGCCGCTGATATAGTCGAGTCTTTTCTGCTTCTGGTCGGTTTTTCGTCCAATGGAGCTGAAAATGACCGAAAACAACGCGAACGCTAAAGCCGTATAAGAAAGCACAAGAAATTCCATTCTGTCTCACCTCTGTTGGACATGTTTTAATATTCTACAGTGACCATCTTTCGAATCAGCATGAAGCCCAACGTCTCCATGACAACCGCGACAATTAGCAAAATTCGACCCGCCGTTTCTTTAAAAAACACAGACATATAATCAGGCGTAACTATGAACAGCATAAAACCGACCGCGATAGGCACAACACCGATGATCATGCCGGACATTCTGCCTTGTGCCGTGAGTGAACTGATTTCTCCCTTAATTCTAAGGCGTTCCTTAATGGTCTCGGAAATGGAGTCGAGGATATACGACAGGTTGCCGCCCGTCTGCCTTTGAATATTTACGGCGGACACCGCAAGCATCAAATCCGGGCTTTTAACCCGTGAAACCATATGATTGAGCGCATCCTCAAGCGTCGAGCCATACCTTACCTCGTTGGCAACGCGGCTGAACTCAATGCTAATCGGTGCCGGCATTTCGTTGGCGATATTGTCGAGTGCCTGCTGAAAGGACAAACCGGAACGAAGACAGTTGCACATAATCAGCAGCGCGTCGCTCAACTGGTTTTCGAAGACCTTTGTCCTTTTCTTCTTTTTAATTTTAATCCATACAACGGGTAATATCATGCCGAGAACCGCAAGCGTAATACAAGAAGTGATATTGACCGATAACAAGGCGGACAAGCTTGAGGGGCCGAATGCGAGAATAATCCACATCATGCAGAATTCCTCGGGTTTCATCATGATGTCGGCCAAAACGAGCTCGTTAAAAATCGTGTTCATTAGTTTTTGCTTTTGGACGGACTGTGCGTTCTTGGCCTTGATTTCAAGAATTTTTTTCTGTTGCTGCCTTTTATTTGTGACGCCGTCAAAAATGTTAAGCTTTTTTCCCTCAATACCGTCTATCCTGTCTGAAACCTTACGACGGTTTTTTGTCGCTCCGCCGATAACGCTTGACATGAAGAAAAAAATGAACAGAGCCATCGAAAAAACAAGGGCAAGTATGCTAGTCTGTAAACCAGTCATTGCTGATAGCCACCCCGTTCCCTCTGATTTTCTCAAGGCAGTTCGGTCTGACGCCCGTCGCCTTGAACTTTCCGACAAACTTACCGGCTGCGTCAACGCGCCCTTCCGTTTCATAGACAAAAATGTCCTGCATGCTGACCACGTCGCCCTCCATGCCGACGATTTCCGTTACCTGCGTAACCTTACGGGTACCGTCTCGCAGACGGCTTTGCTGAACAATAAGGTCAATGGCGGAAGCCACCTGATCCCGGATGGCCTTCAACGGCAGCTCCATACCAGACATCATAACCATCGTCTCAATACGAGCCAAAGTATCTCTCGGAGCGTTGGCGTGCGTCGTCGTGAGCGAGCCGTCGTGGCCGGTATTCATGGCC
>CAZDWM010000151.1:0-5736 GCA_964509145.1 uncultured Eubacteriales bacterium
TAGCAACGTAAAATGTATTTGAACTCATTCTGGCTGATTCTGTAGGAGCGTACCACAAAAGGCGATCTGTCGTTGCACCCTGTGATTTGTAATCAGTAATCGCATAAGCTGAACTCACAAAGTTGTATGCTTTAGGACCCCTGTTATTAATATTGAAAGTAACTTCTTTTTTATCATCGGAACTCTCAATTCTTGCACGAACATTCCCTTCATCATCAATCGATAATATCCTGGCCGTATCTCCATTATTAACACCGACAACTCTTTTATCATTCTTTAAAAAGATGATGAACTCCCCTACCCCGAAACAATTTTTGATGCTCGGCGACATGCCGGTGTTTATCCATTCGGTTAAAAAGCTTCTGTCGGACAAGCGTGTCAAGCAGCTGTGGATTGGAGCAAACGGCGACTGGTTCGAGCTTGCGAAGGCACAGCTTTCCGAGTATGTCGGCGACGACAGCCGTGTAAAAATGTGCGAGGGCGGTGCCGACCGAGAAGGCACGATGCTTAATACTTTAAACGCCATTCGCACTAATAATGAAATCGGTGACGACGATGTTGTGCTCATTCACGACGCGGTGCGCCCGTTTGTAACAACGCGCATCATCGCCGATGTTATTGATGAGATGGAGATCTGCGATGCCTGTAACACTGTCGTGCCTGTCAACGACACCATCGTTAAATCCTCCGACGGTAAGGTCATCGACGGAATGCCGGTAAGAAAAGAGCTTTTTGCCGGACAGAGCCCGCAGGGCTTTAAAATTAACAAGCTTTTAAACGCCTTTGATTCGCTGAACTCCGAAGAAAGGAAGCAGTTGACCGAAACGACCAAGGTCTGCTTCCTTAAAGGCATTGATATACATATTGTGCACGGCGAGTTTTTTAACTTTAAGATTACAACACCGTATGACCTACGTGTAGCAGAAAGTATCCTATCGTTTGCCGAGGAAAGAGGCTGATGTTTGTCAGCTGACCACCTTTTCCTCGCCAAGGTTTTTAATAATAAATTCACGCACCTTCGCGTTGCAGGCATCGGGGTCGGTGTAATAGCAAAACGCGTGGACGGCACCGTCAATTATGAGAATATCCTTCGGCACAACCGTACAGGCGTCGTGCATTTCCTGCGACATGCGCGTAGGCACGAAGGTGTCCGCAGCGCCGTGAATGAATAAAATCGGATTCTTGCTTTTGTTGATGTTGCCAATTGCGTCGGAGTCGCCAAGGTCGTAATGCGCAAACAAGCGGCAATAGATATTGACCATGTCAATTATAGGCATGCACTTGAAGCCGTACATGTCCTGCATCCCGCAGTTGAGTTCTTCCTTCGCGTTGCTGAAGCCGCAGTCGTCGACAATAAGCTTAACCTGCGGTTGGAGCACGTCGGACTCGTTTGCAAGCAGCACGGTTGCGCCGCCCATGGATGTGCCCTGCATAATAATTTCAATATCGTCACCGAAACGGTTGACGAGATAATCGACCCAGAGCAGGATATCCCGGCTGTCAAGCACGCTGAAGCCGATATACCGCCCATCGCTCCTGCCGTGTGAACGGTGGTCGGGCAGCAGGACGTTGTATTTGAGCTCGTCAAGGTAAAACGGGACGATGTGCGAATACTCGTCGGGTCCGTTGCAGTTGTAGCCGTGTGAAAACAGCATAAACCGCTTGGTTTCTGTTCCCGAAGGGAAATACCGTGCGCGCAACGTCAGTCCTTCGGCGGATTTAATCTCCGCTTCCTCATATACACGGTTAAAAAGAGCGCTTTTATTCTTTTCCTGCTGTTCTTTCCTCTGAATGTACATATCCTGTGTTTCGATAACTTCCTTTTTGCGTTTCGGTCTTGTGAGCAACTTCAAAAACACTCCGTAGCCCAGTGACATCAAAATGACAAATACCGCAGCTAAGATAATCAAAATGATTTTTAAAGCCAACATATTATCCCTCCCATACGTTAGATATTATATCACGCGATATGACATATTTCCAGTATAAAAAGTAATATAATGAGGTGATTTTTATGAAAACTTACGACTTTTCCGGTCTGACCGTTAGCACTGACGGTAGTGATTTCGCAACAAAAGCGTCAGTTCTTTTTTCCGGGGAAATACTCCGGCGCACCGGCGTTTCTCCTGACGTGGTCGACAAGCCTACCGCACCGTGCGTGTCGTTTGTCTGCGAAGCACAGAAGAATAAGGACACCTACACCCTCAAGCTTGACAACGGCGTTCTTACGATATCCGGCGAGGGCATCCGTGCGCTCATATACGGCTATTCGTATTTTTTACGCAAAACAGAATATAATGGCAAAAGAATCACGCTTATTCGCGACATTTCGGGCAAGTATACGCCGGATAAACGCATTCGCGGTCACCAACTCGGTTACCGTCACTGCAACAATACCTACGACGCGTGGACGCTTGAGGACTACCGCCGCTACCTTCTTGATATCATGATGTTCGGCAGCAACATTATTGAGCAGATACCCGGCGACGGAGGTCCCGATAAGCACCCGCTGATGAAGTACAATCAAAATGAGTTTTGCTACATGTGCTCCGCGTTGGCGGACGAATTCGACCTCGACTTTTCGCTGTGGTATCCCAACGACGACCTGCCCCTTGAGGAAAGCATTAAGGAACGTCAAGAATTCTTCGCAAAATGCCCGCGTCTCAATGTTGTGTTCCCGCCCGGCGGCGACCCCGGCGACTACCCGGGCGATGAGTTTGTAGACAGAACTATTGCTATCGCTAATGCGCTCAAGGAAATCCACCCCGACGCCGAAATGTGGCCGTCGGCACAGCAGCCGCACGCGCAAATCAGCTGGGGCGAGGATTTTATCGATAAGCTCAAAGAACTGCCCGACGCGATTGACGGCGTTATTACGGGACCTAACCGTGCGTTTCCGCTTGATGTGCTCCGTCGTCTGTTGCCGTCGAAATATCCGATTAGGCTTTATCCCGACATCACGCATAACGTGCGCTGTGAATATCCTGTCCATTTCGACCGTGACGACTGGCATTACGCCATGACAACCGCAATAGGCCGCGAGACCATAAACCCGCGACCCGTTGAATACCGCGAGATTCACCGTTTGACGCGCCGCTATGTTGTAGGCAGCGTCAGTTATTCCGACGGCACAAACGACGATGTCAACAAGATGGTTTGGGGCGACATGGACTTCTTCCCCGAAGTGCCGCTGCGTGAAACGCTGCTCGACTACGCTCGAGCGTTTTTATGGGAGGTTCCCGCCGACAAGGCCGCCGACGGCATTTTCGCTCTTGAGGGCGACTGGATTGGCGACCCGGCAGAAAACGCCTCGATAGAAAGCACTTACGCGCTGTGGAAGGGTCTGTCCGAAGCCTACCCTCAGGCGCTTTCAAACTGGCGCTTCTGCCAGCTGTTGTTCCGCGCCGAGTGCGACGCGCTTGTTCGCCGCCGCAGGCTGTTTGAAAGCGGACTTCTGGACGAGGCGAAATACCTTTTGTCAAACAAAGGTACAGCCGAGGAAGCAATAAACATCCTCAGCGCTGAATATGACGATGAATATAAGGCACAACGCCAACATATTGAATACCTCGCGAAGAAGCTGTTTGACCTTATCGGTATGCAGCTTGATGTCGAGCGCTACGGCGCGGCGGGCTGGGAACGCGGCGCGACACTCGACACGCTTGATTTGCCGTTGACCGACCGCGCATGGTACCTCAACCGTCTTAATCACGCCCTCACGCTTGAGGAAAGCAGCCGCAAAGCGTTCGTAGATGGACTGCTCAATCGCAACAGGACAGCGCCCGACGAATATTATTTTTCCCTTGCGGAGCACGGCTTCGGCGTCCTCGGTGAGCGTCAGCAGGGTGAGTTTTATATCAATTTTCAGGGCGACAGAGGCAGTGTTAACGACGGCTCCATTCCCATGTCCCAATTAAAGCTCTACGATCACCACTCATTCCGCTGCAAGCTCGGCGGCTTCACGCCGGGCGTAGACTATAAGCTTCGGGTGTCCTTTAAAAAGGCGCAGTATGAGTTTGTCAAAAAGCATTCCGTCACGGCTAACGGTAAGGTCATTTACTGCGGAAAACAGAACGGCGGCGAAAAGGACGAGCGCTTCGACGCCGACTACCTCGCGCCCGGTACCGAGACGGCGACATATCGCCTGCCCGCAGACGTGTTCGAAAACGGCTGTGTAGATTTAGTAATCAGCGAGCCGACGGTCGGCATTATGATGAGCGAGTTTTGGATTCTTCGGGCATGATATGTTTATCTACATAATTGAACAGATGTTGAATTTCTTCTTCGTAGTCCTTTTCTATTTCAATATAATAAAGACCGACAAATTCACATTTTTGTTTGACGGTTCTGTTTTCTTCGATAAATTGCTCAACGGAACGCGTCTCCTTGTAATTGCGTTTTTCTATGACGCTTTCAAATTCAATCAAACGGTCAAAGCTTTGTCTCAAATAGGCTTCAGACAGTACAATATACACGGCGATGATTTCACAACCAACCAGCTTTGCGACCATTTCGGGAGGCAGATAACAACCCTCTATGATGATATTTTGGCCGTTTTCAAGGTTTGTCCTTATGATACCCTCCGTTATGCCCCAAAGCTTTTCCGCAATCACATCGTCGTTGTCGCACGCCGTAAAGCCGCAGTCAGTCCACCCTCTTATCAAGCCCATTTTGATGTGGTCAAGGCTGATATGAGGCATTTTATAACGCTCCAGCAATCTTTGTGCCGCTTGAGTTTTCCCTGTGTGGCTTGCGCCGCCGATTAAGATAACCATTTGCATCACCTGCTAAATAGTATTGGAGGTCGAGAATATGGAACAAAGAAAGCTTTTTGTCATCGCCGACACGCATTATTTTGAATACTCAATCGGTGCCTGCGGTCAAGCGTATGAGGAACGTATGCGCTATGAGCAAAAAACCCACGCCGAAACGCAAGCCATCAACGAAGCATTGTTCGAATACCTTGCGTCTGTCAAGGATATCGACGCCGTTTTAATTGCCGGAGACCTCACCTACAACGGCGAAAAGGAAAGCCACATCGGCTTTACAAAGCTTTTAAAACAGCTCAAGGACAACGGTAAGAGGATATTTGTCATCACCGCCGGTCATGACTACAGACCACACCCGTACGGCTTCAATGAGAACGGACGCTTCGACGTTGACGGTATTGAACGGGCGGATTTGTATGATTACTATTACGAATACGGCTTTAAGGACGCGCTTTCCGTCGACCGTGAGCATCTGTCATACTGCGCCCAGCTTTTCCCCGGCGTGCGTTTGCTTGCTTTAAACAACGACGGCAAGGAAAAGGGCAAGGAAACATACGACGACGAGCAAATTGCATGGATTAAGGAACAGGCTAGAAAAGGGCGTGAGGACGGTCAGTTGATGATAGCCATGAACCATTATCCCCTGCTGCCCGGCAAGCCCATTTTCGCGTTTACGCCCGACGCCGTGATGAAAAACGCCGACGCGGTTACGACCATGCTTGCCGACGAGGGCGTTCATCTATGCTTTACAGGCCACATGCACAACCAGAGCGTCAACGAAAAAACCACCGACAAGGGCAACAAATTTTACGATGTCTGTACAGGCACCGTAACCGGTTGTCCTGCGAAGATACGTGTTGTCACCTTCAAGGATGAAAAAACCGTTAAAATTGAGTCGCTCCCCGTGCCGGACTTCAAATGGGACATGGGCGGAAAAACGACGGAGCAATATTTCGCCGACCAGTTC
>CAZDWM010000152.1:0-5705 GCA_964509145.1 uncultured Eubacteriales bacterium
GTATAGCTCCAAATCATCATATTCGGCTGCACCGGAGAATTCTTTGAGCATTTTCTGTGCCTTGACAAGCAGACGTCTTGCGTATGAAATCTTTGACTGCCTCAGCATACCGTCGTAGTTGTTGAGATACTCGACATAGACACTCTGCGCAAAGTTGTATCCCTTTAAATATACATTCCATGATGTCTGTGAAAACAAACTACTTGAATTGCCCGCATCTCCCCATGCGCCGTTGCCGTAGGTGGCGTTCGCTTTTAAAAGTTCTCTACGGAGTTGCGTGGCGTCGGCGTCCCTAAGTAAAAGCAGGTTATAGTAGTAATCAAGCCTATAGGTAATGTTGGTGATATCGGCGTCTGTGACCGGATCGAGTGGTGTGCCCTCTCTGTACCTTCGGAGCAACGACTCCGCATCCTGACGCACATCGTCGTAGTTGTAGTATTTGTACATGGGTCTGAAATCTTCGCTGTCGATAAAAACGTAATTCGGATTGTCATATTCAACAACCTGCTCGTCGCCGGGCATTTGATTTGCAAGCATTACTTCTAGATCAACATCTGAGAAATATGTTCCCAGTGGCGCATATACCTCATACGCCGAATTGTCCAGCTTGGCAAGCGAGCTCGCAAAGAGCGGAAGCGCGGAGGTTAGAATGTTGCTGTCATAGGTGACTAGTCTTTCAATCAGCTTTTCAACCATGACCCTTAGATTGGTTTTATTGCTGTCGGAGGTGTTGGACTTGTCTACAATCAGGTCGTTGAGGACATTAATTGAGCTGTTCATGACAAGAGTGGATTCAGTAGCCGGATTACCCTGAAATACACCATTGACAAGACGCTTAACAACCGTGATAAAAAAGCTGTTGACATTCTTATTCATCCATGCCGTAGGACTCGTGTTGGCGCGGAAAATGGCAAACACCGACTCAAGATCCCAGTCGAGAATGGCGTAAATAAAATCATCAAACAAAACTGTCCTTGTAATGCTGCCTATCGCCAAGGCTGAATACTTGTCGGGTAGAATTGATTTGTCAAGAATGTTATACCACAGGAGTCTGTCGATCTTCTCCCAGATGGTGCCCGTCAGGTTATCGGTCTTAAGCAGTCCGCCATACTGTGTAAGCGCCCAATTAAACACCCACTCAACGGTTTGTTCGAAATTTTTGCCCTCAGGTATGCTCATAGTTGTCGTGGCGTTCAAATAATAATAGGCAAAGTCCGCAAGAACCTCAAGCGCGCCGTTAGTTTTCGGATTAATCTCACCGCTTGCAATTTTGGCGTAATAATCAACCTCGGGCATTTTGTCGGCCATATAATTAATGAGGAGATATGTTACCACTTCCCTGATGGTCGTCACATTGGCGGGAATGTCGGCAAAATCAATTATTCCGACAAGAACTGTTCTTACAAGGTAGGCCACAAGCTCGCCCTGATCCACAATCTCAGAAATTTCGGTATCGGTCTTTGTTTCAACATTTGGGAATAGCTTGAGGTCGGAAATCAAGCCTCTCGCAACCTCCAGCAGACTGGTCAGGAGCGTATAGAAGTTTTCTGTGAGATAAAAACCTGTCTCGTCAAGAATGATGTATGTAGTAAGATAACCGTGCTGAAGATCGATGAGACCGTTTACAATTTCCTCGTTTGTCAGTTCCGGGTCAATAACAAGCAGCGAGCAGATCATGTTTCTGACTGTTACGTCAAGACCGTCGTTAAACATGTCGAGCAGCATCGGCTTTACAAAGTCGAGCAGAGCAGCATTGAGACACGCGCGCAGCAGTTCGTAAACAGTAACCGTCTTGAGCGAGAAAGTAGTGGCGAAGTGGTAAACTCCGGCGCTGTCCGTGCTGTAGCTGAACGTGAACGGGTGACCGATAGCCGCCATAGCTTGCGGGAAACTCGGAAGAAAACCGTTTTCACCAAAGAGCATATTACCGACAAAATAGTCTATCATTGTGTCGGCATTTGTGATTTGCCCTAAATTGTAGCCGAGCGACTTCACCGTAAAGCCGTAAATAGATTCGGAAATTGTGGCGTGAATATCGCCTACCATCTCGTTTAAGTCAAAAAAGTTGGCCACAAGTCCGCCGTTGTCAAAACAGCTGTCGACAATTCTTCCGATAATGTTTCTGTTATCGGCCAAGAACTGTGTGAGGGCGTAAACAACCTCAAGGTCTGTGTGACCTACCGTTGTTCTTCTCGGTGCGGACCTTATCGCGTTAATGTTGATATCTTCAAGATTACCGAGATCAAGTAATTTTTTTGCAGCGTTGACAAGGCTGTTGTCGTCCATTATGTAGACAATTGAGTTGAGGGCATTGTCTATTGACGTACAGTCATAATCAATTGTGCCGACATATAAATCCAGCGTACCTTTAATATTTTGCTCCGCGAGCATATTATCAACATAGTCGAGCAGTATTGAACCGCACTGATCAATGCTGATTTTTGGGTGGTCGAGCGAATCGTACCCGGCCGGTTGCGAGTAATCGGAATAGGCCGCACCGACGCCGAGGCTCAGTCCGGAAAAGCCCATGAGCATGGCAAGCAGCAAGCTGATTACCTTCAGTGACTTCTTCATAAATATTACACCTCCAAAAAATTACAACAGCGGAAAATCAAATGAACTTGTTTGACGGATAATATGATAGACACAAAAACTTATACTATTATCAATCATACTGCATCATTATTATATATGCAATTCAACAATATGTCAATGTAAAGAAATAAATATTTCTAAATATTGTGTAAAATTTTTGAGTCCGTTTTTGTATATTTTGTCAATGATAACGGCGGAAGAGTTGAAAAGCCCTTCCGCCGCAACAAAAAACGTAACGATTTTTCTAATTATTTATATTCCGACATGCCTTTGAAGATGCTTTCGTCGTAGACATTGTTTTCGTCCTTCGAGTGGTTTGTATACCAAACCTGCGCAAAGAACGGGTTAACTCTTGCCTCGGCGTCGTAATTCCACGGATACGGCAACTCCTGCGGACACCAATGGCCGCCCTTTAGGACGAGGTTTGGTGTCATCTCGAACGTGTGACCGTGTGCACATTTCCACTTTAGCGGCGTAAACAAGTCACCCTTTCCCATCGTTTCGGACAGGCATTCGCCGCCCCTGAACTTCGCGGCTTTTTTCATATCTTCGATGTCGAGCTCGCTTGTGGGCTTGTTCTCGTCGTAGCCGTGGTCAAGGTTGGTGACCGTCTTGGTAGGCTTGTGGATATCGAAGGTATCCCAGCCGCCGATTTTTTCCCACTCTGCCTTTGATCCGTAATAGGCCGTGATTCTGTCCATGTTGTTCGTTTTAATCCAGTTCATTGTGCCGAATATTTCGGTGTTCGCAAGTGGCTCCATGCCGAACTTCTTAATCAGCGCGGGCGGTGCGATTTTAGCGAGCTTGTAATACTTCGGAACGGTATCCGACAGCTTTTTAAAATAGGACTTTATCGGTATGTTCTCCCTGAAATGCATGTAGCTCTCAAGGACATCGGAATCGGCGTACCACTGACCGTGGAAGTTTTTAAGTGTAAACCATTTTGGCTCGAAAATCTTTTTAGGCGAGCTTAAACCGATGGCGCCGAGCAGATACTCCTCAAACTCATAATTAGTTATTCTGTACTCGTCGCCGCTGCCGATGTTGTAAAAACGCCTCCAGAACTCCTCGGGCACATCGTCGCCGCAAATGTTCGCGAGCAGTCGTCCTGAATCCTCAACTGTCGCCCATTCAAGTACGCCGTTGATTGGAACATGGAACATAATCGGGTCGTAGTTTTTGAGAATTTCCGGATAAAGGATACCCGACTGACGCAGTGACGCCCAATATTTAAGCCCTGACTCAGCGAAGTAGCTTTCGGCTATAGTCTTGCTGATGGCGTAGTGGTCGTAGACGCTGATTTTAATGGGGTCGCCCGTCCGCGCCCAGTGGATGGGCTCGTTTCTGTCGCCCGTCTGTGCAACCGTGCCGATGTAAACAACCTTGACCGCGTCGGGATCCGGCTGCGCCTTTACTGCGTTGACGATGTTCTTGGCCGCCGTGGTGTTTGTCTTGATTGTCTTCTTTGGATAGTAATCTGCCGCCGGAGAAACCATGCCGCCGACATGCAGAACATAGTCGGCACCCGTGACACCGGCCAGCACCTCGTCGTAGTTCATCAGGTCGCCCCAAACGATTTTTACGCTCGGATCGTTGAGATAGTCCTTGAACTGCTCCCTGTTCTTCTCGCTGTCCCTAATCAGCACAACGATGTTGAACCTGTCTTTTTTCGCGTACAGCTCCTTGAAGCCCGCCCAGCCCATGTGCCCCGTTGCACCGGTCAGGAACACTGTTTTCTTGTTCGGCATGTTCATACTCCTTTATTTAATCTTTTTTGATATCAGTCCATAAATCTGCTTGAAGCTGATTGGTTTCCGCGGGGAGGTTGTAAAACACCTCGGCGTTTGCCATCACTTCGTCGGAGGGATAAACAAAGCTGTTGGAAGTAATGGAATCGTCAAGCTGCGCCTTCGCTTGTGTCTGAGGTGTGGCATAGCCTATTTCCTCGGCGTTTTTAACGGCGATTTCCGTGCTGCACATAAAATTGATGAATTTCTCTGCTTCTGTCTTGTATTGTGAGGTTTTGAGTACACACATGGCGTCGACGAACATATTGGCACCCTCGATAGGAATATAGCACGTAAGGTTCGGGTTGTCCTCAATCATCGTCAGCGCGTCGCCCGCGTAATAAGGGGCTATCAACGCCTCGCCGCTTGTCATCTTGTCGAATATTTGATCCATAACATAAGCCTGAACCAACGGTTTCTGCGCTTTAAGCTCCTCAGCTGCGGCTTTCCACTCAGCTTCATTCGTTGTATTCATGGAGTAGCCAAGCTTTTTAAGCGCCAAGCCAAACGCGTCCCGCGGATTGTCGAACATTAAAATTTGACCCGAATATTTCTCATTCCAGAGCAGGTCAATGCTTTGCGCCGCAACATCGGCGGCGGCTACCTTTGTTTTGTCATAGATGATGACGGTGTTGCCGGTGGTGTAGGGGACGGAATATTTGTTGGCTGAATCGTATTCAAGCGACTTGTATTTGTCGTCGATATATTTATAGTTCGGTATATTGTTAAAGTTGAGCTCCGCGAGCATACCCTCTTCCGTCATCTTACTTATCATATAATCGGACGGAATGATGACATCGTAGGACGCGGCACCTGAACTGATTTTTGAATAAAGGGATTCATTGCTGTCGTATGTCGTGTAATTAATCTTTATTCCGGTCTCCTGTTCAAATTGATCCGTCACACCAGGTGCGATATATTCGCCCCAGTTATAGACGTTGAGCACCACTGTGTTGCCGCCGCAACCGGACAACGCGATGATGGGGAGAAAAACAAGAACACAAAGAACCGCGGACAAAGCTTTCTTTTTCAACTTATCTAACCTCTTTCTTTTTTTGTTCTATTTCTTTTCTTACGCCAGCTGACTGCCGGAGGTTTACCACCACAAGCAGCAGCATGACGGAAACGAAAAGCAGGGTGGAAAGCGCGTTAATTTTAGGCGAATACGGCCGCTTCGTCATTGAATAAATCGTAACGGGCAGCGTCTGCGCCGTTGAGCCGCTGTTGAAGTAGCTGATGACGAAATCATCGAGCGACAGTGTAAACGCCATAATGAAGCCGGTTATGATTCCGGGCATGATTTCGGGCACGACCACCTTGATG
>CAZDWM010000153.1:0-3261 GCA_964509145.1 uncultured Eubacteriales bacterium
GTTTTGAGCAGTACCGATTGAGGCTGAAATTAACAGACCGGGTATAAGGTCTTCGACAGTTATGGTGGTTTTATCGTCATTTTCAGGAATCGGCTCAAATACGTTGCTCGAGGCGGCGGACTCCGTCCCTTCTTTTGAGATAGCCGCGCGGAACGAGTCGCTCAAGCTTATTGCCTTGGCGAGAATTTCGGTTATCTGACGCGTACCCTCGCTGTTTTTGACGTGTTCGGCAATTTTATCTGTGTCCACGTCTTTAATATATTCCGATGTGGGAACCGCCTGCTCGAAATAGACGTCGACGTCGTCGAGAATGTCCTCAAGCGCACTCTCCTCTGTGTACACGATAGTGGTGTCGTCTACCTGTGAGGTAAGTTCAACGTTGCAAAACTGCGTGTTGTCGTTTATTTCGCCATCCCAGAAGCAGACCTTGTCGCCCTGCTGTATGTCGTACAGTGCCGTCGGGAAGGAATAAGCGCCGTCGCCCAGCACGTTGACATCCTGCCAAAGGATATAGATGATGTCGTCCTGAAGCTCGACTACACTGACCTCGTCCTTATGTATACGGAAAACGATGCCGCGTATCGACGCTTCCTCACCTGAAAAGCTCATTGAGGTGTCTTTTAATTCAAGCAGATAATGGCCGCCCGCCGGGTAAGGTGTAGAAGGCGTGACTGTGTAGCTCCCGCTGCCGCCGGAGACGACAAGCTCGGGAATTTCACCGCTAAAGGACGACAACTCAATATAATCGACCAGATTTTCTGTTGTTAAGGTAACAGCTGACATAATTGTAAACGAAACATTCGTGGCGCAGTCCTCAATATATTTCGTCTCGTCACCGTAAACCTCCTGCGCATTTTCACGCTCTGCATAGGATGCATACAGGGAGATGTCCTCAAAAACGGGCGTGTCGGCATAAAACTGCGCGGTCAGCGCCTCGTCTGTAAACCACCCTGTAAAGGCGTAGTTCTGCTTAACGGGCGTGGGAACCTCCGATAAGGTTTCGCCCGCCGACACTTTGACCGGCTCAATGTCGTTGCCTCCGTTGGTGGTAAATGTCACCGTGCAGTCGCTGCCGAGGCCGAGCATATTAATGATGTAATGATACAGCCATTTAAAAAAAGAAATAATTTCAGTAAAGGCCGCTTTAATAGTCTTGGTGCAGCCGTTTACCTCGGACGCCTGTGCGCTGTCCGCCGTTTCGGAAATCGAGCTGCTCGTTTCTTCACCGATGGCACTGACCAGTCCCGCCGGAATCACAGAAGCGAGCATAAGACAACATAATAGTACGCATAGAGCCTTCCGCAACCGTTTCACTCTTTTACCCTCCTATATATTTTTATTACTTCCTTGAAATGCCGCTGTTATATTTTTATGACCTTGTTCTTTTTATTAAGATACCAAGCGAAAAAGAAGAACAACGCCGTAAAGAACGCGCATTGAACCAGCGCAAGCCACAGCGGCGCTTCCTCAATAATACTTTTTGGCATAAGGCCTGTGTAGACGCTTATTATCAGCTCTTGAAGAATGTAGATAAGCAGCGGATTCTTACCCCACCAGACAAGGACGTCATTTTTTGGTGACAGCTTCACCCAGTCGAACGCCTTAATAATCAGGTAGAACACCGCGCTTGAAAACGTCGTGAGCACCGCGTAGGAGGGGCTGCAGCTGCGTTTGCTGATGGCAATCGTCAGGATGTTGTAAGCGGGGTCAATGGGAACCTTAAGTTGCGTCGTATAATAGACAAGCCCCGCGCCCACAACAAAAAGGCCAACCATCATAGCTGTGAACGCCTTCCAATTATTAGTTACGATGAAATCGGAAAGCACCATGCCGAAAATAATAATGAGCGCCCAGCCGATAGCTCCGAATAATCCGCCCTGTGTGATATTTTCGTTGACAAGCTCGTTGTAACCCCACTCGTGGTAGACGGTGTATCCGGTAAGCAGCACTGCTCCGTAGACGAGCTTTTGCCAAGTCCTGCGCCCTGACGCCGGTATTGCGATGATGCCCGCCATTCCGATGGCCTCAAGCGTGCTCCAGTGGTTTGTTGTCGTATCGTAAATGACGCCAAGGTAATAGTGGCGCATCTTGACGATGATATCGACTAAGCCGCTGAACACCGTCGTTATGAACGTGATTAGGATAATAATTTTGAATACCTTGCCCAAGACTTTTTTAAGGTTTTTAATCTTAGCCGCCATCGCTATACCGTAAAGGATGAGGCAAAACAATGTAATTATAAACAGGGTTGCGAAAATGTAGTTCAACCCCAGAGGAGTATCCCACTCGCCGTTGAGAAAAACCTCCGCCACATCAATGGCTGTGCCGATGCTCAGGATGGTCATCCAGCGGAACGCCAGATGACGGCGCGCGTCCTTTATACCGACGCGTTCGCAGCGCTTTCTGTATGAAATTTCGTAGGTAAGCGCAATAGCGAACAGGAACATAGGCGCACCAAGGTCGCCGAAAGCGAGATTTTCATATACCTTTATTCCATTAGTGACACTGTGAACCGCGAGGCGTGATATCCACCCTAAACTCTTAAAACTTTCAACCAGTTGAAGAAACACCATTAAAAAGACTACCAAGCCGCGGTAACGATCGATGCTGATAATCCGTTCGGAGGATAGCAATGGACTTTTTACTGCCTTTTCTGCCATAATACTCTTCCTTTCGTGTAAAATTATTGTGTTTGAGCCGACGGTAACTTGTCAGACAGCTTCATAAAATCAACCTTACCGAAGCTTGTTCTCGGAAGACTATCGACAACGATGATTTTTCGCGGCTGCAAAAAGCGTTCAAGCTTTTTCTCGCAGCTGTCCCTAATTTCCGCGACGGCGGTGTCCTTATCGGTGCGGTCGGTCACAACATACAGCTTTACGATGGATTTTCCGTTTTCGTCATAGCCCTGAACAGCGCAGCACTCCCGGACAAAGCCTAAGCCCATCACTTCCTTTTCGATTGTTGAGGGATAAACGTTATAGCCGGAAATAATGATGATTCTCTTTTTTCGCCCTGTGAAGTATAGAAAGCCGTCCTCATCCTTGTATCCGAGGTCGCCTGTCATAACTCGCTTTATGCCGTCGGAGCCGGTGTACAGCACCGCGCTGTTTTGCTCATCGTCTCCAAGGTAGCCGTTCATCAGCGTGTCGCCGCCAACGGCAATCTCGCCGATTTCACCGGGCGGCAGCGGCTTCTTGTCGGCGTCGACGATGTCTAAAACCATACCCTCAAGCGGATAGCCTATGGATTCGGGTTTTG
>CAZDWM010000153.1:3271-5694 GCA_964509145.1 uncultured Eubacteriales bacterium
AACCGTAGCTGTTGGTGCAGCACACGGAGCTGGTTTCTGTCAGCCCGTAGCCGCGCATAAGCCTGCCCGTACCGCCGTATTGTGCCAATCGGGCGTTGAATTTATCAAGGAACGCTTCATCCACCGTGTCGCCGCCGCTGAACAACAGCCGCAACCGCCGAAGCGATTTTCCTTTGAACCGCGGATATTCGTACATCTTCTTAAACATATTCGGCACACCGACGATAAAGCACACGGGATATCGTTTAATCAGCCCGACCGCCTTTTTTGCCGAAAACTTCGGCAGACAGACAAGCCCGTATCCGGCGCAAAGGCTGAAATGCGCACACACTCCCAACCCGAACGCGTGGAATAGCGGCAGCGCGGCGAGCGAGTATTCCTTGCCCGGTTTATGAGGTGTGTCGAGCTTGCTGATTTTAAACGCAAGAGAATTAAGCGCCACGGAGGACAGCTCAATGGTGCAGCTTTTGCCTGTCGTACCGCCGCCGTGAAGATAGACACATGTCTCCCGTCCGTTGCCGCCGACCGCTTTTACCGGTTCGGCTTTTGTATCGTTAACAGCGGTTCTGTATGTTATATAGTTCAGCCTTTTAAGTGCACGAGCGCACTTCGACTTTTCAAACATTCTGTAAAACGGATATTCAACACTTCTGACATAATCGGAGTTTGCACAGATGACGCATAACAGCTTCTTTTCATTGATGACGTTGATATAGGGAGCCGCGAGGATATCCAGCACAAAAACGCCCTTCGACGCGGTTTTTTCGACCATCTCGGCGAAAACATCGGGCGGTGTGAGCGGATGGACAATGTTGGCGATAACTCCGATTTTGTTCAGCGCATAAAACGCAGCCGCGGCCTGAGGACATGTTGGCAGAAACACCGTAAACACATCTCCCGCGCGCAATCCCTTTGCGTAAAGGAACGCGGCAAGCCTTTCGATGTCCTCAAAAAAGCAGTCTAAGCGAACCTTGTTCCCCCTGTGAATAAAAGCGTTGTAATCTCCGCACGCTTGCGCGCATGTCAGCAGATATTCATATACTGTTAGATTTTCGGGTTCCCGCATTTTACCACCGCTTCATATGTTTTATATATATTACCACATTTGTTTTGACTTGTAAACGATTTTTTGGTTGATATTTACAAATATATCCGAATTATATAACTAATAAACTATTGTTATTGAGTTGTGTTCTAAAAAAGTTTATGTTATAATTTTGCCGGTCATAAGAAAAATACCGTGGTATAAAAGGAGAGAACATATTTTGGAATCATTAAAAAAATACACCTTTATGTTTTTAGTAGGAAGTCAGGATCTCTACGGCGAGGACGTGCTGCGCACCGTCGACGCCCACGCCAGGGAGATGGTCGATTCGTTCAACGCCGATAAATCCCTCCCCTGCTCGGTGGTTTTTCATCCTGTCGTGCGCAATTCTGACGAAATTTACAATGCAATAACTCAAGCTGAAAGCGACCCCGACTGCGCGGGCGTCATCACATGGATGCACACGTTTTCACCGTCCAAGATGTGGATACGCGGCTTTCAGGCGCTTAAGAAACCATTGCTCCACGTCAACACGCAGTATAACCGTGACATCCCCTGGGACAGCATCGATATGGACTTTATGAACCTCAACCAGTCCGCGCACGGCGACCGCGAGCACGGCTATATCGGCGCACGGATGCGTTTGCGGCGCAAGGTTATTTCCGGCTGGTGGAAGGACGAACGCTTCCGCGTGCGTATGGCTTCGTGGATGCGCGCCGCCGTCGGCGCTTACGAGAGCCGCCGTCTTCGCGTGCTGCGCATCAGCGACAACATGCGCAATGTCGCCGTCACCGAGGGCGACAAGGTCGAGGCTCAAATAAAGTTCGGCTGGCAGGTGGAGCACTACGGCGTCGGTGACATCATCCGCCTTGTTGACGATGTGACACAGGAGGAAATCGACGCGCAGATGAGCGATTACGCTCATCTATATGAAATGGCGACGGACAATATCGAGGCCGTGCGTTATCAGGCACGCGAGGAAATCGCACTTAAAAAATTCATTCTCAGAGGCGGCTTCGGCGCGTTCCACACCAATTTTGAGGATTTGCAGCAGCTGCGCCAGCTCCCCGGGCTCGCCGCGCAGGACTTGATGCGGCAGGGCTACGGCTTCGGCGCGGAGGGTGACTGGAAGGTGGCGGCGCTGTGCCGCGTGATGAAAGCCATGACCGCAGACCTCGACTGCGGCACCGCCTTTATGGAGGACTACACCTATCATTTCGACCCGTCGTGCGCCATGAACATGGGGGCTCACATGCTCGAGATTTGCCCGACCATCGCGTGTGAAAAGCCAAAAATTCAGGTGTTCCCATTAGGCATAGGTAATAGAGAAGACCCCGCCCGCCTGACGTTCAAGGCAAAGCAGGGTCCCGCCGTGCTC
>CAZDWM010000154.1:0-5676 GCA_964509145.1 uncultured Eubacteriales bacterium
ACGCGGAGGTACTTCATATATGGAATCATTAACCGAAGAAACATATAAAATCTGGGAAGATGCAAAAATTGGAATGAATCTTTATGGTAGCAAAGAGGCGTTGAAAGCTTTTAATAGAGCTGAAAATACAAATACCCCTGAGAATGATTATGTAGGCGCGTTTCAAAAGCAGATTGAGTGTGAGTTGGGCTTTGGTATTAGAAAAGTAAGCATTGTTACGGCATATAAAAATAAAAGATATTTCCGTAGGGGCGACCCTTGCGGTCGCCCGAAGTTATGAACCAGCAACAGTCTTCGGGCGACCGCAAGGGTCGCCCCTACATCGCTATGTACTTCGATTTTTAAGGTTTATGTTAAAGTATATATTTAGGGGTGATTATATTGGACGGAAAGATACTAGACCAGTGGAACAGCGCGGCGGCAAAATACGCCGAAATGTAGGAGCAGTCGGAGTATGTCGAGATTAACAAAGTTGTTGTGCGGGAGCGCTTCAAAAGGTTCGGCGGCGAAAAGTTGTTAGACCTCGGCTGCGGCTACGGCTGGTTCACCGATTATTTTACCTCGATCGGAGCCGACGCAACGGGACTTGACGGCTCACAGGAAATGATTAAAATCGCGCGGGAGCGTTATCCCGAAAGTACGTTTATTATTGCCGACCTGACTGTTAAAACACCTTTTCCCGACGCGGAGTTCGATGTGGTTTTCTGCAATCAGGTGTTGATGGATATTGAAAACATCGAGCCTGTTTTCCGCGAGGTGAACAGGGTACTGAAAAACGGCGGCGTATTTTACTTCGGAATTGTTCATCCTGCGTTTTACGACGGCGACTGGGAGAAGGACGAAAACGGCTTCAATCACGCAAAAGCCATGAAGCGTTATCTTTCGCAATACAGCGATATGAATATTTTTTGGGGTGAAACGGCGCATTTTCACAGACCTGTTTCATATTATTTCAATCTCGCGGTGAAAAGCGGTTTTACGCTTGTCGAGATGAACGAGCCGAAATCATACGATGGTGTGTTGAAGAACGATGACCTGCCGCTTTTCCTGTTTGCCGAATTTAGAAAGCAACAATAATGCGTAATAGTAAACAAAGAGAACGCGGGGGGCAAAATGAACGAATCACTTCTTTTAGCGTTTGTCACTCCCTTTTACGAAAAAAAGGATATCATGCATAACCTTGACCATATCCGTCTTGTTATAAAAGCAATAGACAGTCTTTTGTCGGGCGGTAAGTATAATGTGGATTATGAAGCGATTATCGCGGCGGCTTATTTTCACGGGTTTGTTTGGTCTGATGAGGAATCAATATGTACGTGGTTGAAAGGTCAGGGCGAATCTGACGAACGAATAAATTTTATCATTCAAATCGCTTGGGAGTCACAGCGCCCGAATAAGCCGGAGACAATGGAAGGAATGATACTGCACGATGCCCATATTATTGAAGGCGGCGAGACTTTTCTCATCACAAAAAGTCTGATAACAGGTTCAGTCAGAGGCCAGAGCTTAAAGGAAACGGTTGAATATATCGAGGCGCATGTCATAGGAAAAAATCAGTGTTATCTGCCGGAAGCGGTGATAGAACTCGAAAAGGCGGACAAATTTGCAAATGAATATATTAAGAAATTAAAAACAGAAGTGACGTGAAATGGAATGACAGCCGATGATATTATAGCGTATTGCCTCCAAAAGAAAAACAGCTACATAGACTACCCGTTCGGCGACATCCCCGTTTGCGTACGGCTGCGAATCGGTAATAGAACACCGATATTCGCGCAGCTCAACCCGTCGCCCGACAATTTTAGAATTACACTCTCCTGCGAGCCGATGACGGGCGACTTTTACAGGCGGCTTTATCCCGGCAAGGTGGTTCGCGGTTACCATTGCCCGCCCGTTCAGCAGCCGTTTTTCAATACCGTCACGCTTGACGGCACGGTACCTGACGACAAGCTTAAAATCATGATGGATGAGGCCTACGAGGCGGTTGTAAAAAAGCTGCCGAAGAAGCTTCAAATGGAGTTGGCGGAACTTACGCCGTGAAATCATATCAACACAAAGTAAGGGAGAAATGAAATGAACAACACTGACTATATTACCTGTTGTGGTGTGAAATGTGCCGGATGCCCCAAATATCCCGCAGAATGCAAGGGCTGCAACGCGGTGGAGGGACGTGTGTTTTGGGTACCGTATATTGAAAAAGAGGTGTGTCCGTTCTATCAGTGTTGTGTCAATGAACACGGATATACCACCTGTGCTCAATGCGATAATTTGCCGTGCGAGCTTTTTTCTACAATTGTAGACCCTTCGTCAACACAGGAGCAACGGGAGCTTGAATTCAGGGAAAGAATGCGTGTTTTAGAAACGGTCAGAGAGACAGCGAGCATGAAGGCGGAGGTTGAAACGCTTCCGCCAAGCAGAATAGCCTTCATGAGACGGACAGGCGCTTACGGCGCGGAGAATCAGCAACTGATGGAAACGTTCAAGTGTTGGGCTTCGGAACAAGGCTTGCTTGATGATGAATCAGTCATTTTAGGCGTAACCTGGGATAATCCCGACTTAACACCGCCGGAAAGCTGCCGTTATGACACCTGCCTTGTCGTCCCAGAGAAAGCTGAAATTGACGGCGAAAGTGTTTTGATTTCACATATTTTCGGCGGTAAATACGCTGTGTTTCTGATAGAACACACGGCGCAGGCGGTTCAAAAAGCGTGGCTTGAGATGTTTGCGGCGCTGTCGGAACAAAGCCTTGCATTTGACCCGTCGCGTCCTGTAATTGAACGGTATAAATCGGCGTTTGTCAGGAATCATCAGTGCGAGCTGTGCGTTCCAATACTATAAAGCAAGTATTAAAAGGATGAATGTAAGTTGAAAAAATTTGTTAAAGCAGTCTGCACCGCGTTATTATTATTGCTTGTGATACAGACAGCGTCAATCGGCTTCACCGCCTTCGCCTGTGGCGAAGGTACAGTCTACGTC
The DNA here is from genome assembly GCA_964509145.1 of uncultured Eubacteriales bacterium. Taxonomy (GTDB): domain Bacteria; phylum Bacillota; class Clostridia; order Oscillospirales; family Acutalibacteraceae; genus UBA1425. The sequence continues at coordinate 2,977 of CAZDWM010000154.1, forward strand.
AATGGTGAGGCGTTTGACGGCACCGTTGCCGAGGCTATTGTGGCGGCGGGCGTCGGCGGAACCGTGGGCATAGGCGGTACTGTTTACACCGAGCCCATCGGTAAGCGCGACGGCAGCTTAGTAACCGACATTACCATAAGCGGCGTCGGCGACGACGCAAAGCTCATACTGACGCTCGATTTTAAGCCAAAGTCGGACGACAATCTTGACGTGCTGACAATCAAGGGCAGCAATGTCACGGTAAAGGATTTGACAATAGACGCGCGGTTCTTCGTTGATTATCCTATATGTGTGTTTTGCTACACCGACAATATCTCAATCGACAATGTCACCGTTCTTCATGGTATCCGCGGCGGTGTCAACGTCATGACAGGCGGCAACGTGCTGTTTAGAGATGTCTGCGCAAACGACACAAAACAAGCGGGCTTCGTGTTTGAAAACTGCGGCGACGCCTCAAACATCCGCTTCGAAAACTGCTCGACAAAGGGCAATTTTTACCACGCCGGTCTTATAGTTAAAAACGGCTACGGAGCCGATACAAACATCGACGCGACGGGCTTGACCTGTTATGAAAACTGCTTCGCGTTCCACGACCGCGTCAAAGGTACAATATGGGGCGATGAACGGGCAGACCTTTCAATCAAGGTTCCGCCTTTAAACAGTAAGGGCGAGCGTATTTCGCTCGATTACGGTGTCTATTACCCGCTTGAACAGTCATATCAGCATATTCGCTTCGGCGAGCCGGAGTCCGAAGCTCGTTTTAAAACTGCAAAACTGACCACCTCAAAATACGGCTTTGAAACCGTTATCTATTATGACGACCTGTCCGCCGCGCGGGCGACTGTTATTGAAGGCGACAGTCTTGATGTAATTACCGTTAAATTCCCGATAATCACTGCCTTTAAATGGCTTTTCACTCGGATAGAGTGCATGATTTCATTGGCGCGCAGGCAAATATTGTTTATCTCGTGAAATTAAAAAGAATCATTGGGAGAATTGATATGAAAAAGACGAAAATCGCGAACATTCCCTTTGGCCCGTATATAACAGTCTTAGCCGGAGCTACCGTTCAGGGAAAGCCGAACTATGCAGCCATTGGCGCGTACGGCGTCGTCAGCCAGAAGCCGGTGCTTTATATTTCGCTTAAAAATACACACTGTACAACGGCCGGAGTTATTGAAAACGGATACTTCTCCGTCAACATTCCGTCTTCCGACAATATCGAAAAAACCGATTACTGCGGAACGGTAACCGGATTTAAGACAGACAAATCAAGCGTTTTTGAATCGTTTTACGATGAAGAGGGTAACGCGCCGATGATTAATGAATGCCCGGTTAATTATCTCTGTAAAGCTATTCAGACGATACCGATATTTGATTTTACAATGTTTATCGGCGAAATTGTGGCGGTATACGCAAACGAGGACTGCCTTGAAAACGGCAGACCCGATGCCGTCAAGGTGAAGCCGACAATATTGATGGGTACAGGATACTTTGACATAAATAGTAAAATCGGTTCCGTCTTTAAAGCTTGCAACGGAAATAGTTAACGGCGAAATAAACGTTTTCGTGTTATCTCACCATGAATTGATTGAGGTACCGTATAATGGAATTGACATTTAAAAAATGTGTGCCGGAGGACGTCTGTACACTTCGAGATTTCTCGCGAAAAATGTATTATAATACCTTTTCGTCCATGAATACGCCGTCAAACATGATAGCATATCTCGAACAGGCATACAACATCGAAAGGTTGCGAGACGAGCTGACGGACGACGCTTCATCGTTTTATTTTCTATACACCGACAGCGAGTTAGCGGGCTATATCAAAATCAACGAAGCTCTGTCGCAGACAGACATTAACGATGCGTGGTCGCTGGAAATCGAAAAGATATACGTCGCAAAAGAATTTCAGGGAAAAGGTCTTGGGCACGTTTTGATGAATAAAGCTGTCGATATGGCGAAGGAGAGAAAGAAAACATACATATGGCTTGGTGTTTGGGAAAAGAACGACAAGGCAATCGCGTTTTATGAAAAGAACGGGTTTTACAAAATCAGTTCGCACCCCTTTATCATGGGGGATGAGACGCAGACGGATTATATCATGCGTATGGATTTGCCCGATTAAAACTACCCACATAGCACGAAAGGCGTGTAACCATGAAAACAACAAACACCATCGGTTGCTGCGGCATTGACTGCGGCTTATGTCCGCGGTTTTATACGATCGGCGGTTCGAGGTGTCCGGGCTGCTACGGGACGGATTTTGACAAGCTTCACCCCGCCTGCTCCGTTGTTGTGTGCTGCGAAAAGAAGAAAGGGCTGGACATCTACGCCCAATGCGCCGATTTTCCGTGCCCTAAATTCGATCGGGGAGCCGTCGAAAGGGATTCCTTCGTCACCCATCAAAGGATGGCAGACAATCTTAATGACATAAAAACCGGCGGTCTTTCGGCATTTGAGGCTCGGCAAAGCATCAGGATGGCGCTGCTTGATAAAATGCTTCAAAATTTCGACGACGGAAGATGCAAAAGCTTCTTCTGTCTGGCCTGCGCGCTGCTGTCGACCGAGGGACTCGAAAAAGCACTTGCCGAGGCGCAACGAGGTATCAGTGAAGGAGCGGTTGACACGGATGATAATAAAGCGAAAGCGAAGCTGTTGAAAAGTATTTTACTTCAGCTCTCACAAGAAGAAAACAAG
>CAZDWM010000155.1:0-5588 GCA_964509145.1 uncultured Eubacteriales bacterium
ATCAACCATTCTGACGGCATATTCAAAGCCGTTTTCAAAGCCCCAGTTCATGTTGCCGACGTTCTCAGGCAGGAAAAATCCGTTGACATGGCTCTTTGAAGCCGTTACGGCGTTGAGCTCGTTGCCGCCTGTGACACACGTCATCGGAGTTCCCCTCGCCGCGCCCGTAGAGTCAAGCGGATAGGTTCCTGACGTCATGCCGTTAAACTGCTCGTCGGAAAGCCAGTTCTGTTTCTTACCGGTTATAAGCTGATATGTATACAGAGGGCGAAGCGCGGGCTTTTCGTTCCATGCCTTGCCGGTAACGCCGTGCTCGGTCATGGCGAGAAAATCAAAGCCCTGGTTATAAAATTCCGTAATCATGTCGACCATAGTTTCGTCGGCGTCGCTGATGGTCGAATGGGTGTGCAGATTGCCCTTGTAGGCCTTCCATGTTTCCCAGTTGACCTCCTCATAGGGTGAGTTGATTACGTAGGTGTCGTCGGTTGCGTAAGCCGACACTGCGAACGGTACCATCAGCGCCGAGGCCAGCAGCACCGCCACTATTTTTTTGAATAACATACACATTTCCTCCTAACGGCACGCAGTTTCGCACGCCGTCCTTTCATATTTTTTCGGCTTTCGCCGATTTGATGGTTTTTTGTCGTCTGTACGCAATTACTTTTGATATACCTTCCTCGAACGATTTCGTCGGGACAAAGCCTGTGTCGGCTGTCAACTCGGAGATATCTGCGCACAGATACATCGGCTGGTGTGGGTAATAATCCTTTGCGCCGAACAACGGCTTTACCGAACTACCCGAAAGCTTACAGATTTTTTCAACATATTCCCAAAGCGGTGCGCATTGCCCGCTGCCGACGGGATATACTCTGCCATTAATGCCCCGCTCTGCAACGGCAAACAGTGCTTTAGCCGCGTCACCTCTATAAATATAATCCCAAATTTGCCCGCACGGCGTCAGTTCCGGCGGTATGTTATTTATAAAGCTGTCGACGCAGTAGCTGATAAGTGACGCGTCGCGGTCACGCTCGCCGTAGACACTCAAAATCCTTGTCCAACAATGGCGGATATTAAGCTGACCGCAAAGCAGTGCACTCATTTTACCCGCGGCGTATTTTGCGATACCGTAGCCGCTTTGCGGATTGACAGGCGTATTACCGTTTAAGGGAACGTCGGTGATGCCGTATTCAGCCTGCGAACCCGCACCGACAAACACCTTACAACCGCATTTTTTCGCAAGCCGGACAGCGTCGAGCGTATAGCCGATGTTTTTTAGCTGAGTGTCGGCATCGTCCCTGCCGCCCGCCGTCGTTTTGTCCCACGCAAGGTGGAAAAACGCGTCGCAACCGGACAGAACATCGCAGCTTTCAAGCAACGATAAATCGCATTCGACGACATGTAGCCCGTTGCGCTCAAAGCTCATCCCCTTACCCGGACGCACTACGGCATATACCTCCACGCCCTTGTCGAGCGCAAACTCAGCCAACGCGGTGCCTATCATGCCGCCCGCGCCGGTGATGATGATACGTTTGATATTGTCGTTGTTCAAGTTGTCACCATTCATACTTAAGCTTATATGTTTAAATTTCAACCGCTTCTTTTAGGCGGTTTATCATATAATCAAGCCTGTCGTCCGTCATGCCGGGATAGACGCCTATCCAAAAGCTGTCGTTCATTATGATATCTGTCTTTTCAAGCCCGCCGACGACGCGGTAAGCGGAAGCATCGCCCCTTAACGTGTTAAAACACGGATGCCGAATCAAATTTCCTGCAAAGAGCATCCGCGTCTGGACGCCCTTGCTTTCAAGGTATTGCACCACGGTGTTGCGGTTTACGCCCACACGACATGTTGTAAGGAAGCCGAACCAGCTCGGGTCGGAGTTATCGCAGGGCTCTGGTAAAATCAGCTTGTCGGACAAACCCTTTAAGCCATCGTACAGCTTAGCGTAGTTTAGCTTTCGTTTTTCAACAAAGCCCATAATTTTTCCAAGCTGTGCGCAGCCAATCGCCGCTTGCATATCTGTGGCTTTGAGGTTAAACCCGAAATGAGAATAAACATACTTATGGTCGTAACCCAAGGGCAGCTCGCCGTACTGCCTGTCGAACCTGTGTCCGCAGAGGTTGTCGCAGCCGGACGGGCAAACACAGTCGCGCCCCCAGTCGCGCATTGAGCGGACAATCTTTGCAAGCAGCGGGTCGTTTGTGTATACCGCGCCGCCCTCGCCTGTCGTCATGTGATGCGGCGGGTAGAAGCTTGAGGTACCGATGTCGCCTATGGTGCCGGTATATTTCCATTCACCGTCGATGAAATAGCGACTGCCTAACGCGTCGCAGTTGTCCTCAACAAGCCATAAATTGTGTTTATTGCAAAACGCCTTTACAGCGCTAAGGTCAAACGGATTGCCCAGCGTATGCGCCGCCATAACGGCCTTCGTTTTTTCGGACAGAGCCGCCTCAAGCCTTGAGACATCAATGTTGTATTGCGGGATGGTAACATCTATAAAAACCGGTACCGCGCCGAGCTGGATGATTGGTGCCGCCGTCGTGGGGAAAGCTGCAGCGACGGTGATGACCTCGTCGCCCTTTTTTATGGAACGCTCGCCTAAAAGCGGTGAGGTTAGCGCCGAGAAAGCTAAAAGATTTGCCGATGAGCCGGAGTTGACAAACGCGCAGTGCTTGACGCCGAACAGCTCGGAAAAGCCTTTTTCAAAACGGTCTGTATACTCCCCCGCCGTCAGCCAGAATTTTAAAGCGCTGTCGGTCAGATTAACCATCTCGTCACGGTCGTAGACGCGTGACGCGTAGGCGATGCGTTGTCCCTCGGCAAAGTTCGGTTTTTTATTATGAAATGTGTCACAGTACTCGCCTACGGCGCGTAATATTTCTTCGCGCGCCTGTTGTTCGTTCATTCCCTCAAACATATAACCTAATCCTTCAAATATGGTTTATAAACTCATCAATCTGTCTGTTCATCGTCTCGTTAATATCGCGACCGTACAGCCAGCTTTTTGTCCACTCGACGGTTTTTTCAACGGCGGTCTGCACATTCCAGACGGGACGCCAGCCGAAAACGGACTTAAGCTTTGAGCAGTCGAGCTTTAAAAAGTTCGCCTCATGCGGCGCGTCCTCCTGCGCGACATTTTTCCATTTCAACCCCTCGCCCCATGCCTCACAAAAGATATCTGCAAGCCGTCCGGTCGTGATACAGTCCTGCTCGTCTGGACCGACATTGTAGCTGCCGGACAGCGCGCTGTCGACATACTGCCGCTGCATTATCAGCAAATAGGCGTAAAGCGGCTCAAGCACATGCTGATATGGCCTGACGGAATAGGGGTTACGCAGCGTGATTTCTTCGCCAGCGTGCGCCGCGCGGACGCAGTCGGGAATTATCCTGTCGGCCGCGAAATCGCCGCCGCCGATGACGTTTCCGGCGCGTGCGGTGGACACAGCCGTTCTGCCGTTAGCGAAAAAGGAGTTTTTATAACCGGCGGTGACAAGCTCGGAGCAGGATTTACTGCTTGAATAAGGGTCAAAGCCGTTGAGGTTTTCGTTTTCACGGTAGCCCCAGAACCATTCCTTGTTTTCGTAAACCTTATCTGTAGTCACGTTGAGAAATGACCGTACCTCGCCGCTGTTTCGAACGCATTCAAGCACATTGACGGTACCCATGACATTTGTTTCGTAGGTATAATGCGGCTGTTTGTAGCTCTCGCGTACAATCGGTTGCGCAGCGAGGTGAATCACCATGTCCGGCTCGTATTTTTCGAAGGTCATCCTTAAATTGTCAAAATCGCGGATGTCGCCGATGACGGACACGATGTCCTTTTCGACGCCGCTTATATCAAAGAGGCTCGGATTGGTCGGCGGCTCAAGCGCATAGCCGATAACCCGTGCTCCGGCTTTTACGAGCATACAACACAGCCACGCGCCCTTAAAGCCGGTGTGACCCGTGACTAGTACACATTTATCCTTGTAAAAGTTAAAATCGCTCAAATGAACCGCTCCTCTCATTGTTTATATGTCGCATATTTACTTCCAAAGCTTCCACGGCGCGTTGCCCGACGCCCAGAGGTTTTCAAGCAACTGCTTGTCGCGCTGTGTGTCCATGCACTGCCAGAAGCCCATATGACGGTAAGCCATTAGTTGGCTTGTTTTTGCGAGCGTCTCAAGCGGCTTTTTTTCAAAGATGGTTTCGTCGCCGTCGATAAGGTTGAATATATCGGGATTGAGAACCATGAAGCCGCCGTTTATAACATTTCCGTCGTTTTCCATCTTTTCGCGGAAAGCGGTGATGCTGCCGCTGTCGTCAATGTCAAGCACCCCAAACTTTTGACCGATGTTGATGGCTGTGAGCGTCGCGGTTTTGCCGTGCGACTGGTGGAAGCTGACAAGCTCGGGTATGTTCACGTCTGACACGCCGTCACCATAGGTAAGCATAAAGGGCTCGTTGCCGACATAGTCCTGAATCCTTTTAACACGGCCGCCCGTCATCGTGTTAAGCCCTGTGTCGACCAGTGTCACCTTCCACGGCTCGGCGATGTTGCTGTGCACGGTCATATTGTTCGCGTCGGTAAAATCGAACGTGACGTCGCTCCTGTGAAGATAGTAGTCGGCGAAAAACTCCTTGATGACATGTTGCTTGTAGCCGCAGCAAATGATAAATTCGTTATAACCGTAAAACGAATACAGCTTCATGACATGCCAAAGAATGGGCATACCACCGATTTCAATCATCGGCTTTGGCTTGAGATGGCTTTCCTCACTGATTCTTGTACCGAACCCGCCCGCAAGAATGACAACCTTCATCTTTACACCGTCCAATTTTTAATCTCTCGAGAACAGGTCTCTCGAATACACCTTGTCCATCACGTCTACAAGCTCGTCGCTGATTCGGTTTGCGACAATCACATCGCTGACGCGCTTAAACTCGCTGAGATCTTTAATTACTCTGTAATCCCAAAATAACTCGTCCTCAAGCGTCGGCTCGTATATCACCGCGTTCACGCCGGACTCCTTGAGCCTGCGCAGAACGCCAAGTATCGCCGAATGGCGGAAGTTATCGGAGTCGATTTTCATCGTAAGCCTGTATATGCCGACTGTTTCCGGTTTCATCTCAAGGATTTTCTGTGTAATATAGTCCTTTCTTGTTCTGTTTGCCTGAACAATGGAGGATATGATTTCGTTGGGCACATCATTATAGTTGGCGACAAGCTGCTTGGTGTCCTTCGGCAGGCAGTAGCCGCCGTAGCCAAAGGACGGGTTGTTGTAATGTGTGCCGATACGGCGGTCTAAACCGATGCCCTCAATTATCCGGCGTGAGTTAAGACCCTTCATCTCGGCGTAGGTGTCAAGCTCGTTGAAAAAAGCGACACGTAGCGCTAAATAGGTATTTGCGAACAGCTTGACGGCCTCGGCCTCTGTCGCCGGCATGAGCATGACGGGAATATCCTCGCCAAGCGCGCCGTTTAACATGAGTTGCGCAAACAACTGCGCCGCTTTATCGTTGCCGTTTGTGCCGACGACAATCCGCGACGGAAACAGATTGTCGTATACCGCTTGCCCCTCACGCAGAAATTCCGGCGAAAACA
>CAZDWM010000156.1:0-5586 GCA_964509145.1 uncultured Eubacteriales bacterium
GTAGCAGTTGTCGAGAAAATGCGTCTCCGCCGTTTCTTCGCCCTCAGGCCACGCCGCAGCGTCTACGGGAAAAAAACTGATCCAGCCGAAGCAATACTTTGTAATAAGCCAGATATCGGAAAAGCCCGTTTTGCCGTCGGCGTCGACGTCTGCGTAAAACTTCTGCGTCTCGTCAAGGCAGATTATACCAAGCTTTGAAGCCAGCAGCATAAACGCGTCCGCCAACGACACCTTGCCGTCCTTGCTTACGTCGCCGAAAACAATCGCCGTTTCGTCCTGTGTGACGTCTGCCGCAAATATATTGACCGTAAACATTGAGCATGTTAGAACCGCCGCGAGAATGACGCTGACTGTGCTTTTTATCTTTTTTAAAATGATTACCCCCTAATTATATTTATTATGTATAATTTATCATTATATCATTCCAATTTACCTTTTCATAGCCGGACGGAATTGTAAACACATTGTCGTTTACACTTGGCGAAAACTCATTAACGGTATAGACACTTGTTTTTCCATCGGTTGTCAATTCCATTCTAACCACACCTGATGTATTAAACCAGAAGGAGTATTCAGTATCGGTGCTTGAATATTTTTCGCAGACACACCCTGTCCCGTCAAGCGTAACTTTTATTGAATTTACAAAGGTTAAATTTGCAAAATCAATCATATTACCGCTTTCGTAACCACCAATTTCATCAATTTCATCTTCCGGAACTTCGCAGTATTCCATTGAGGCGGGCATTATGATATAGTATTTTTCTCCGTCCATCAGCACACTGTAACCCATGCCTCCATATGTAATTACAGCTAATGTTTTATTTCCCTTTACGTGTATTCTCATACGCATACTAAGACTGTCTAATGTATAATTCATGTCAATAAAGTATTCGTAGCCCGTTTCCTTGTCATATTTATAATATTTCTCGAGAAGATGCTTTTCTTCAGGCTCGTCCGGTTCGTCAGGATCGTCAGGATCGTCGGGTAACGGAATATCGTCGGCGGGAAAGCTGTCTATACTGCCAAAGGAAAACCTAACAATTAGCCATATATCCGAAAAGCCCACAATACCGTCGGCGTTGACATCGGCGCAATTTTCCTGCGTTTCGTCAAGGCTTAAAATGCCGAGCTTTGAAGCCAGTAGTATAAACCCATCGACTAACGACACCTTGCCGTCCTTGCTTACGTCGCCGTAAATAATAGTTGTTTCGTCCTGTACGATGTCTGCCGCAAATATATAAACCGTAAGCATTGAGAATGTTAGAACAGTTGCGAGAATGACGCTGATTGCTTTCTTTGTTATTACCATTATTTCCCTCCTATAATGTATAAAATAAGCGGATATCAGAAAACACTCTAATATCCGCCAAGCTTAATTAATTTTTACATGTACCATAGCCAGCCAAAAAATACGATAATGATAATCCACTGAATCGTGAGGTAGTCGGAGGTGATGGTGCAGGAGTCCAGCGTGTATAGATTGGTGCCAATCTGCATAACAAGGTTGACCGACGCTGCGCCTCTGCCCGAAGCGGTGATTGAGCCGTACTGATCCTTGCCGACCTTCACAACACCGGTATCTGTCGAGATAAGGCTGAACGGACTTTCGGCCTTAAACTCGCCTCCGTCAAGCACACTGCTGTTGAGCTTGAAATACATGCTTTTTGCTTCGAGCAGTTTAATCTCGTTGTAGTTGTCGCCCGCCGCGTCGGCGTAGGCTTCGCCCTCAAGGGTACCGCCCGCGTTAACAAATGTCCCCGTAAAGTTGACAATATCGTCAGCGGTTCCGCTTAAGGTTCCGCCCGCCATGCCGATGTCTTTGACCTTAACGCCGTAGCTTCTGCCGTTGGCGGCCAGCGAGCCTTTCATAACGAGCAGCGCGCCTGTTTCAAGCCCGTATTGCGTACGGCCGGTAGAGGTGATGTCGCCGCTCTCAATGATGATGTCATCAGCCTCGATGCCCTTCAAACCACCCTCAGCCGTCAGACTTGCCGCGGTGTCTCCGGAACAACGAATGGTTAAAATACCGTCGACATATATACCGTAGGACATGGCGTCCGCGACTGTAAAGCTGCTGGTGTTTTTAAGCTCAATGATAAGGTCGCCCACACAGTAAATTCCGTAAGTATAGCTGCCGCGCCCATATGGCGTTGTCATGGTGTAGCCGTCTAAATAAAGGATATAGTTGCTGTCGTCGTCTTTATAATATTTGAAGCGATAGTTGTTCGCCTCGTAGGTGTAGCCGACCAGCTTTGTGCTGCCTGTGAGCTTAGATGCTAAATTTTGATTCTGAAACGTGTTGCCTATTTCGCCGTTTATACCGATATAAAGGAAAGTCGGAACATTAACGGTTATCGCCGCGGCGGAAAAAGATGCGCCGGATATAATCGTAGTAACGAGAATAAGCGATATTAAAACAGCCGAAATCTTTTTTTTCATTTTTCTCTTCCTTTCCACATAGGGCATGGGAATATTGTATCAGAAACATGCGACAAAATCAAGACATTTATGACATATTATTCCTTTTGTCAGTCTATGCAGACTCTCCAGCCGAATTTGTCTTCAAGCCTGCCAAGCTGTATGCCTGTTACGGTGTTGTAAAGCTTCTGGCTCAATTCACCGATGCCGCCGTCCTTGATGGTCATTACATCGTCCTTGAAACGGAGCTTTCCGACGGGCGATATGACGGCAGCGGTGCCTGTGCCGAAGACTTCCTCAAGTGTACCGTCGGCCTGCGCCGCAAGCAGCTCGTCGACAGAAACCTTGCGCTCCTCAACAGGGATACCCCACGATTTGCAAATTTCAATAACGGAGTTGCGCGTGATGCCGGGCAGAATGCTGCCGTTGAGCATAGGTGTCACAACTTTGCCGTTAATTTTGAAGAAGATGTTCATCGCGCCGACTTCCTCGACGTATTTGCGCTCGACGCCGTCAAGCCAGAGTACCTGTGAAAAGCCCTCGTCGTGTGCCTTGACCTGCGCTATGAGGCTGGCCGCATAGTTGCCGCCCGTCTTTGCAAAGCCCATTCCGCCCTTGACGGCGCGGACATACTCGTCCTCAATCCAGATGCCGACCGGCGCGAGACCGCTCTCATAGTAAGCACCGCTGGGTGAAAGGATGATTATGAACATGTAAGTCTTTGACGGGGCAACGCCTAAAAACTCGTCTGTTGCGATGATAAACGGACGGATATATAACGATGTGCCGGGTGCGGAGGGAATCCAGTCGGCGTCAACCTTGACAATAGCCTTAACCGCCTGAACATAGTCCTCAACTGGAATACGCGGGATAACGAGCCTGTCGTTGGTGTCGTTTGTGCGCTTCGCGTTCATATCTGGACGGAAAGCATAGTGTTTCCCGTCGTCTCCCTTATAAGCCTTAAGCCCCTCAAACATCTCCTGACCGTAATGGAAAACCATAGCCGCGGGCGAAAGCGAAAGGTTATTAAAAGGTTCAATTCTGGGGTCGTGCCAGCCCTTTCCCTCGGTGTAGTCCATGACGAACATATGATCCGTGAAGATTTTACCGAAGCCCAGAGCCTGATTGGCGGCAGGCTTTTGCTTAGGTGACATCGTTTTTTCGATTTTGATGTTGAGCATACTGACATCCTCTTTCTAAATATTTTATAAGTTATATATTACCACTAAAAGCCCTGAAATGCAATAAAATGTGCCTTAAAAATGTAACAAAAAGCGCCGGCTTATACAGCGGCGCTTTGGTTGTTTGGTTTATTATTTGTTTTCGAGATTGTAGCGCTTCTTGAAGCGGTCAACGCGTCCGCCGGTGTCGACGAGCTTCTGCTTGCCGGTGAAGAACGGATGGCACTTAGAGCAGATATCAACGCGCATGTTGGCCTTTGTGGAAGAGGTTTCGATGACCTCGCCGCAGGCACAGCGAATGGTTGTTTTTTCGTATTTCGGATGGATTCCGTCTTTCATTTTTGTCACCTCTTTTGGGATTCATAAATACAACGGACGAATTATATCACAGTCGTCGCCGGAATGCAAGCATTTTTTATAATTTTTTCAAGTTTCGGTTTGAGTTATTTAAGGTTTTCCGTATACCACGCAATCGCCAGCCGAAGACCCTTGTCGAAATCGTAGTCGGGTTCATAGCTAAGCATGGTACGCGCTCTCGCAATGTCGGCGTTCGAGTGCTTGATGTCGCCCTTACGGTCATATTCAAAACGCGGCTGAACATCTTCCTTGCCAAGCGCCTTCGCAATTGAACGGTAAATATCGATGAGATACTCCCTGCCGCCGTAGGCGATGTTATAGGACTGCCCCGCCGCCGTCCTTGAAGCGAGGCACGCTTTAAGATTGGCCTCGACAACATTTTCAACGTAGGTGAAATCCCGCGACTGGCGACCGTCGCCGTAAATGACCGGCGTTTCGCCGTTTAAAAGCAGCTTGATAAACTTAGGAATCACGGCGGCGTAAGCGCCGTCGGGGTCCTGACGCTTACCGAAAACGTTAAAGTACCGAAGCCCGTAGGTCTCAAGCCCGTACAGCTTAAAATAAAGCTTTCCGTATTCCTCGCATACGCGCTTCGTCAGCGCGTAGGGCGACAGCAGCTCACCCTCCTGCCCCTCGCATTTAGGAAGTACGGGACTGTCGCCGTAAACCGACGAGCTGGAGGCGTAGACGAATTTTTTAACACCCTGCGCTCTAGCCGCTTCCATCATATTCAATGTTCCGCGGATGTTGACCTGCTCATAGTAGAGCGGCATTTCAATGCTTCTCGGCACGCTGCCCCATGCCGCCTGGTTTAGGACATAGTCGACGCCCTCACACGCCGCCTTGCACGTTTCAAGGTCGATGATATCGCCCTTTGTGAAGGTGTAGTTCGAATTGCTTTCGAACAGGTCGACGTTTGCCTGCTTACCGGTTGACAGATTGTCAAGACAGCGTACGACATAACCCATTTTCAGAATCTGCTCGCAGAGGTTTGAGCCGATAAAGCCCGCGCCGCCCGTTACAAGGAAAACACTGTTTTCCGGGAATATTAGCTGCTGATATCCCATTGCGGACAAATCCCTTCATTATAATTAACATTTTATCAGCGGTTCGTTATGACTTTTCAATGTCGCCCGTCTTATTAATACCGAGCTTTTCGACTGCGGCATCCCGCATCTTATACTTCAGGATTTTTCCGGCGGCGTTTGTCGGGAAGCTCTTGACAAAGTCGACATACCTTGGCACCTTGTGACGCGCCATATGGTCTCTGACGAACTTTTTAAGCTCGTCCTCCGTCAGTGTCTCACCCTCCTTGAGGATGACACACGCCATAATTTCCTCACCGTACTGCTCGTCCGGCACGCCGATGACCTGCACGTCGGACACCTGCGGGTGCGTATAAATAAATTCCTCTATTTCTTTGGGGTAAATATTCTCGCCGCCGCGGATAATCATGTCCTTCAAGCGGCCGGTTATACGGTAGTAGCCCTCCGGTGTGCGGCAGGCGATGTCGCCAGTGTGGAGCCAGCCGTCCTTGTCGATGGCCGCGTCTGTCGCCTGGGGCATCTTGTAGTAGCCCTTCATAATGTTGTAGCCGCGCGCCACAAACTCGCCGTTTTGGCCGTCCGGC
>CAZDWM010000157.1:0-5546 GCA_964509145.1 uncultured Eubacteriales bacterium
AAAATTATTCTCTGCTTCACCAGAACGGGACGATTGTCTGGCTCCGGCGCGATTTGTCGCTGTTACCGTCCGATAACAGGCCGCTGTCGCAGGCACGGGGCGCGGCGGCGCTTTACGAAAAACGCCGGACGCTATATGAGACATTCGCGGATATTACAATAGAAAACAACAGCGACCCCGCCGAGACCGCGGCACGGATAGTGGAGGCGTTAACGTGAAAATTCTTGTGATAAACGGACCGAACCTCAACATGCTGGGCATACGTGAGCCGGACATCTACGGCGCTAAAACCTACGCCGACCTTGAACTGTTTATCAAAGAGGTCTGCGCCGCCGAGAGCGTCGGCTGCGAAATTTACCAGTCGAATCACGAGGGCGCGATTGTCGACAAAATTCAACAGGCTTACGGACGTGTCGACGCCATAGTCATCAACCCCGCCGCCTACACCCACACGAGCGTCGCCATCCTCGACGCGCTCAAGGCCGTGGCGCTTCCGGCGGTGGAGGTGCATCTGTCGGCTGTCGAAAAACGCGAGGACTTTCGGCAGAAATCCTTCGCCGGTATGGCGTGCGTTAAAACAATTACCGGGTTGGGCTTTGAGGGCTACCGCGAGGCAATCCTGTACCTTAAATCGCATTCTTAACAGCAATAAAAATGAAAGACGGCGAACAGACGGTTATGATAACACAAGCAATACAAATATTACGGTTAATCAGCGCAATTATTGTGACGGTCTGCGGGCTAATTGGCGTCTACCGTCCGGCGGACGGTTTCGTCTCCCGCTACAACGCGGACGTTCGCGGAAAATATAATAAGTATCTGACATTCAGCCTCGACGACGGCATCCTTCAGGACGCGCGCGCTATGGAAATTATGATAAAATACGGTCTAAACTGCTGCACCTTTTTTGTAAACGCCAGTCAATGCGGACAGGTTGACGACCTGACGGCGCTGCTGGGTGTGCCTGTTGACCATTCGCATTTTACCAAAGAGCAGCTCAAGGACGGTATATACGACGGGTTTGAGGTGGAATGCCACTCTTACACACATCCAGATCTGACGGGCAAAAACGGCATTGAGGTAATGTGGGAAATTACACGCAACAAAATGGCGCTTGAGAACCTGACCGGACAGCAGGTCATAGGTCATGCCTACCCCGGAGGCTCTTACGACGAACGGGTGATTAAAATCCTGCACGACAGCTGCGGTATTCACTATGCCCGCACCGTTAACTTCACCGACGGCTTTGCGCTGCCGGAGCGGTTTATGGAATGGGGCGTTACCACCACCTTCACCGCCGCCAACCTGATGACGCTTGCAGAGGAATTTGTTGCAGCGGAGCCGGAGGACGAGGACTTGCTTTTTTATGTGTTCGGTCATAGCTTTGAGTTTGATAACGCCGACGCGTGGGACGCGTTTGAACAGTTCTGCGCGTACATCAGCGGCCGAAGCGATATCCTCTATGTCACCAACGGCGAATTTTACGAGCTGTTCAAGGACGATGTGCCGGAGATGTGAGAAAAGCCGCAACCACCACCACGGGAAAGGGACGAAGTATGATGAGAAGCAGGCGGCTAAAACGGCTGTGGGTATTTTTTTCGGTGCTCATGCTTGCTTTTATTTTCTGCGAAGCCGCCCTGTGGGATGGTCTGGCGGTGCGCACATATATCGAGGCAACAGGCAAGGTTTCCGCTCCCGTCCGTCTGGGAGTCATCACCGACCTGCACGACACGCTCTACGGCGAAAATCAGTCAGAGCTTATAGCGGCAATTGAAAAGCTCAAGCCTGACGCGCTTCTGTTTGTCGGCGACATCACCTACAGTGACACACCCGGCAGCGCTGCCGCGAAGCTGTTCGACGCCGTGTGCGGCGAATACCCATGCTTTTATGTTTCGGGCAACCACGAGTATTGGGCGGGGCAGGCAGAAGCTATTAAAACGGTGCTTCGCACATTCGGCGTAACGGTTTTTGAGGGCACAGGCGAAACGGTTAAAATAAACGGCCAGACGATTTATCTGGCCGGTGTTGATGATCCTGTGATGTCCGCGCCGCCCGGTTGCTGGGAGGACGGCAGCTACGGCGATTGGCTCACTCAGCTTGAACAATGCAAAAACAATGATAAAGATATATATTCCGTTTTACTCTCACATCGTCCGGAGCTTGTCCGGTTCTTCGAGGGCAGCGGCTTTGACCTTGTCGTCTCCGGCCATGCTCACGGGGGACAGGTGCGAATTCCGTTTATAATTAACGGTCTCTACGCGCCCAATCAGGGACAATTTCCGAAATATACCGGAGGATTATATAATCTTGACGGCGTGGATTTAATTGTCAGCCGCGGACTGTGTATCGACAACCTGCCGCGTGTATTCAACAGACCGGAGATTGTGATGGTTCTCATTGTACCGGAAGCCGACTGAGAACCTGCAGGAGATCATATTAAGGATGTTATAATCCGGGTATACCATAACGGGTCGCTAAGCTCCGAATACAAACGGAGACGGGCGAGCCCGTTATTTATTGTGGATTTAAGAAGCTTTTCATATGTACGCTGAACAATTTAACCCCATAATATCAATCGTTAAAGCATTTTAGCATCATTCGGCGAACATAAAAACCAAACATAAATATAAATAATTTTATTATATACCTTGACAGGCGATGTATGTTGTGTTAGTATGTATATAGTTCTTAACAGTATTCGACAATTTTATGTTTCATCGCAGAGAAAAGGGGGCTGGAAGGTGTCCATCACATCCGACTTGATTCGAGGTCATACCGAAACCATTATAATGGCGCATCTCTATAACAAGGACAGCTATGGCTACGAAATCAACAAAGCAATTCAAGAAGCCAGCGACGGCCAATATGAGCTTAAGGAAGCCACGCTATACGGTGCTTTTCGCAGGCTTGAGGAAAACGGCTATATCGTTTCTTACTGGGGCAACGAAACCACAGGCGCAAGGCGGAGATATTACCGCAGTACAGACAGCGGAAAAGCTTTTTTTGAAATCTGCTGCCGGGAATGGGTTTACGCAAAAGCTTTAATCGACAAATTAATCGATACGGGGGTAAAATAACATGAATCAAAGAATTGAAGCGCATGTCAACGCACTTTTTACAAACAGACCAAACGCGAGCCAAGTTTCAGACATTAAAGAGGAGCTTTTGTCAAATCTCAATGACAAGTTCGACGACCTTATTTTATCGGGTAAAAGTGAAGATGAGGCGTTTGCCTTAGTTATATCAGGCATCGGTGATATTGACAATTTGCTTAAGGATTTAGGTGAGTCTCCGGATTACCAGCCGCTCGAAATTGAAAAAAATCAACAAAAAAGAGGCGTCTTTATTTCGATTGGCATCGCGCTTTATGTTTTGAGTATTGTTCCGATTATTTTGTTTGAACAGATGGGCAATTCGGCGCTCGGTGTCGTATCAATGTTTGTCGTCTGTGCGGCCGCAACCGGCTTCGTGGTTTTCGGCAACAGCATTGGCAAAACAAAATACAGCAAAACGGATAACAGCTTTGTAGAGGAATATAAAGAAAAGGTCGCTGTTGACAGCGATCGTAAAAAGCTACGAAACGCGATAACCTCATCAATGTGGCCGCTTTTAGTTGTTGTATATTTGGCGTTCAGCTTCATTACAAATTGGTGGTATGTCTCGTGGGTAATATTCATTATCGGCGCTTGTGTCCAGCAGATTATCGTATATAAATTCTCGAATTCAGAAAAGTGCAAAAATGTATGGCACGGCATTTTGTGGACTGCAACAACGGCGCTTTATTTCATTATCAGCTTCGCCGTTAATGCATGGGCTTGGTCGTGGATGATATTTATAATGGCCGTTGCCGCCGAGCAAATCATTCGCCTGCTTATTATTTGGAAAAGAGCGGGTTAAGCAATTCGTTGCGAAAGGAAGGCTTTATGTGAACAGAAAATTTATATTAATAGCCATTGTTTTATGGAGTCTTGTAGCTGTCGCTGTGGTAGGAGCGGTAATATTCCAAATTAACGGAGGGTTTGATAATATAATGGAACCAAGTACATTGATTAAAAACGAGGACATTCTGCTCAATAATATTCAAAATATCGCGATAGATACTTCCAGTCAGGCTGTTGAAATCCGCAAAACCGTCGGCGACAGCATCAAGGTAAGCCAATACGGCAACGCGAAGGCAAAAAACAAAAAGCTGTTTTTGGTGTCAAGCTCTGACGACGGTGTGCGCATATATTTCGACAATACCTGGTCTTGGACGTTTTTTAACATTGATTTTAATGAAAAGCTCGTTGTCGAAATTCCCGAAAATTTTTCAGGCAATTTGGACGTCAAGACCTCATCCGGCGGTGTAAAAACGGAAGATGAATTAGCATTGAACGCTGTCAAGCTGAACAGCTCGTCAGGCGGCATCTATATAAATGGAAATTTAACCGCTGATACACTAAAAATAGTAAACACATCCGGCGGCGTTCATGTTGAGGGAGATATTGTTATTGGTGAAGACACTACAATTAAATGCTCCTCTGGCGGTATTAAAATCAACTCGGTGACCGCAAAAATACTCGATGCCGAAACGAGTTCCGGCGGGATTCATATATTGACAGCGAATGTTGAAGCCTATCGTCTGCAAAGCTCTTCCGGCGGAATCAACGCAGAAAGTATTTCGGGTGAAGGCGACGCAACGACAACCTCGGGCGGAATTAAGGTTTCATTAAAAAGTCCCAAAGGCAACATCAATCTGAATTCGACTTCGGGCGGAATTAAGGTTGCGCTTGAGCCAACATTGCAATTTACCTTGGACGCGCAAACAAGCTCGGGCGGTATTCATACGAATTTTGCCGCCGAAAAAAACGACAGGGGCAGCAAGGTAACCGCGACAATAGGCGATAACCCAACCGTTCATATTTATGCTCAGGCAAGCTCCGGGGCAATCAGGATTGATAATTAATTAGACAATATTAAAACAATCAATAAGCAATCCACACGGACATGTGAGGAATTTCATGAATGTTCATGTTCAAGTTAAATAATTTGCACCATAAAAGGGGCTGTAACGAAAGCTGACAGCATCAGCGAAATGTTACAGTCCCTATCATGCAGTCTAACGGGAATGTTGCGAATAGTTTCAGCGAACCTTTCGTTTTGCTGACAAAGACATTGTAACATAAGCCGCTGCAGCAACAGCAAAAACGGAAAGCATGACAGTTTCGCTGCCGCCTGTCGCGGGGATTATGACGTTCAGGTCGCTGTAATCGTCAGTTTCGGGCAATGTTTTAATAATGCTGAACTTATCAACCACGGACATGTTTAAAACGCGGTAGGTTGTGAATGTCAGCGAGGTGTCTGTGACATCAACGTTAGTGATATTGGGGACAAGCTCCTGCTTTTTAACCGCCGCGTAGTCAAACGAGGAAGCTCCGACAAAATAAAATTTACTTCCGCTTGATGAGTTCAGTGTAAGATATAAAACCTGCCCCTTTTCAGGGTTTGTTACGCTCGACTTCCACCCGGACCACACCGCCTTCCGCCCGCATGTCACCCTCTGCCGG
>CAZDWM010000158.1:0-3125 GCA_964509145.1 uncultured Eubacteriales bacterium
ATGCGTCTCATCGGGCTTCTGCCGATGGTCAGTTCCTTTACTTTTTTAATATATTCCGGAGTGGTTCCGCAACAACCTCCGACAATCGACACACCGCGGTCAATCATTTTTTTAACGCTTTCGGCGTATTCGTTGGGCTTTATGTTAAACACCGTTTTACCGTCGACAATGGACGGCAGACCGGCATTAGCCTGAACAATGACAGGCACCGTCGCATATTTCAGCACAATGTCGACGACCGGCAGCAAATCAGCAGGACCGAGAGAGCAGTTGACGCCGACCGCCGACACACCCAACGCGCACAGCGTAATCGTCGCCGCCTCGGGGTCGGTTCCCAAAAATGTCCTGCCGTTTTCCTGGTAGGTCATCGTGGCGAATATGGGCAGATCGCAGCACTCCTTTGCCGCAATGACTGCGGCCTTGACCTCGAGCAAATCAGCCATGGTCTCAATAATTATCAAATCCGCTCCGGCCTTGGCACCCGCCGAAATCTGTTCCTTGAAAATCGCCACCGCGTCCTCAAACTCAAGCTCGCCCATCGGCGCTAAAAGCGCACCCGTGGGACCGACGTCGAGCGCGACATACCGTGCTCCCGATTCGTGCGCAAGGCGGACGCCCGCGGAAACGATTTCGTCCACGTCGCCCTTGCCGCCGAGCTTATGCGCGTTGGCACCGAATGTATTGGTCGTTACGACATCTGCTCCGGCGTTGACATATTCCTCGTAAATCGAGCGTACCACATCACCATTTGTGAGGTTGAGCAGCTCGGGCACATCGCCCGCTTTAAGGCCTCTTTTCTGGAGCATTGTGCCCATCGCCCCGTCGAATATCAGAAATTTTGAAAGCTCAAGCATTATAACACTCCTTTATTCATATTACGCTGTCAGTTCAAGTATGCGTTTTGCGATACTCGGCTGGTTCATTGTGTAGATATGTACGCCGCTGTCGAGCTGTGCGAGCAAATCCCGGATTTGCGCCGCAGCGTATTCAATACCCGCCTTGCGCAGGTCGTCGGGCTTTTCCGCGTAACGGTGAAGCAGCTTGACAATGACCGACGGCATGGACGCGCCGCACATATAAATCATACGTTCAAGCTGCGGCTTTGCGAGCATGGGCATAATGCCCGGTACAATGGGTTTTGTGACACCCGCTTTCTCCGCGCGGTCAAGAAACCTGTAAAAAAGCGCGTTATCGAAAAAAAGCTGTGAGACGAAAAAATCCGCGCCCGCGTCCTGTTTTTCGCGCAGATACCGCACGTCTTCCTCAAGGCTGTCGCAGTCGACATGCCCCTCGGGATAGCAGGCCGCGCCGATGCAAAAGCCCTTGTCCTTGAGGTAGGCAATCAAGTCCTTTGCGTATTTAAAATCGGCCGTTTCGCGTCCATCTATCATGTCGCCGCGCAGGGCGAGGATATTTTCAATGTTTTTTTCACGCAGACGCGTGAGTACGCTTTCAATCTCGTCGGCACGCGAGTGGGCACAGGTCAGATGTGCCATCGTCTCGATACCGCACTCGTTTTTGATGAAGCCCGCAAGCTCGACGGTGTTGTTGCTGTTGCCCGTGCCTCCGGCGGAAAAGGTGACGCTTATAAACTCCGGTGTAAGCTTTTTGAGTTCCTCAAGCATCGGGCGCAGCGCGTCGACGCTCAGCTCGCCCTTGGGCGGAAATATTTCAAAGGATATAGGGCTTTTCTTTTTAAAACTGTCACTGATTTTCAAGACGGAAACCTCCGTTGTCTTCCGTATTAGCTTAATAATTTATTGTAGCACGTTTGTAAATGTTTGACAAGTTTTTTCCTTCCTGCCCGGCACGACGGCGGCGCACAGACATACAACATCCCTTGCCCCGCTGAGCCTTAGCATCTTGGCACACTCGTTGAGCGTTTCGCCTGAGGTTTTAATGTCGTCGCACAGCAGAACAGTCTTGTCCTTTACCTTGTCAGGTCTCGCGACGTCAAACACTCCGAACACATTTCCGCTGCGCAGATACACAGGCAGGTCGTGCTGACTGGGTGTATCGTACAGCTTGACTATCAAAGCGCTATCATGCTCAATGTTGAGCCGCTTCGCCACCTCGGCGCACAGCAGGGCGCTCTGGTTATAGCCACGGCTTCTCTCGTTTATTCTGCGCATAGGGACACATGTCACAAGATCATAGTGCTTACTGCCTAAAATGTTTTCGGCTGCTTTTACCATCTCGCCGCCGAGCCCTTTGGCGAGCTCCCGCTTGCCGCTGAATTTAAAGCGGACAAGGCAATCACGCGCGGCGCCTGTATAATAAAACGGTGCGGCAACGGCGGAGAAAAAGCGGCGGTGTCCCTTGCAGCCGCACCGTTTTTTTTCACACCCGCAGCCCGGACAGACAGGCGCTCCGACACGCTCGACGGAAGCGGCGCATTTTACGCAGACCTCTACCGACGGCGCTACGACAGCGCCGCAGAAAAAACAGCGCCGCGGAAAAATCAAATATGACAACTGCCGGAATATCTCACTCATATTCATCAGTCAAAAAGTATTTCAGGGCGGAATACCGCCGCGCTTTTTTATCGTTCTCAGTCATCGCGTGAACCTGCTCGCGACTGCCTACGATAATCATCTTTGTCTTGGCTCTTGTAACCGCTGTATACAGCAGGTTTCTGTAGGAAAGCTGCGGGACGATGCCCGCAGCGGGCATAATAACCGCCTCAAACTCGTTGCCCTGACTCTTGTGGACGGTGACGGCGTAGGCCAGTTCAAGCTCTAAAGCAGATCCAAGCGGGTATTCGGCGGCGCGCCCGTCAAACTCGACTGTTAAAAGTCCGTCCGCCGCGTTGATTTTTTTAAGGATGCCGATGTCGCCGTTAAAGATACCTGTGCCGTTTTCCGAGCCCTTTTCCCAATAGACATCATAGTTATTCTTAGTCTGCATCACCTTATCGCCCTCGCGGAAAAGCCTGCCCTTGACGTTGATTTCCTTTTTTTTAGCGGTGCGCGAATTCAACTTCTCCTGCATAAGCCGGTTGAGGTTGCCCGTGCCCGTTTCGCCCTTGCGCGAGGGGCAAAGCACCTGTATGTCGTCGAACGGCGAATAACCGTAGGCCTTGGGTAAACGCACGGCACACAGCTCGGCCACCGTCGCGGCGGTAC
>CAZDWM010000158.1:3135-5505 GCA_964509145.1 uncultured Eubacteriales bacterium
CACCCCAAGGGCGTTATGGTTGTGGATATCGGCGGCGGTACCGCGGACATCGCGCTCCATAAAGAAAAAGTCCCTGTCCTTGCAGTCGAGCTCCGGCATTTCGCCGCGGACGATTTTGTGGGCGTTGGAGACGATGAGGCTTTCCATTGCCTGACGGAAAACCTCTGTGAGCTTAACGACGGGTAGCAGCCCCGACTCAATCATATCCGCTAAAACATTACCCGCACCGACGGGCGGCAGCTGGTCGGAGTCGCCGACCATAATAAGCCGGCAGCCTATGGGCAGCGCCTTTAAAAGGCTTGAGAACACATAGATGTCAACCATTGAAAGCTCGTCCACTATGACGGCGTTAGCTTCAATGGGGTTGCGCTCGTTGCGCTGGAACACCGGGCGGTCGCTTTCGTCCCACTCCACCTCAAGGAGCCGGTGCAGCGTTTTGGCTTCCCTGTCCGTGAGCTCGCTCATACGCTTGGCTGCCCGTCCCGTAGGCGCGGCTAACGCAATGTCGAGCCCTTGCTGCTCGAACAGGCTGATGATTCCCTTAAGCGTCGTCGTTTTGCCCGTGCCGGGTCCTCCTGTAAGAATCAACAGCCCTTTTTCGACGGCTGTCTTAACAGCCAACCGCTGTTTTTCTTCATAGACAATATGCTCCCGCTGCTCGACCATGCTGATTTCCTCATCAAGCGTACTGCGCGTCGGCGGCGGGAAGCGAATAATCATTTTGATGTGGTCGGCTGTGTCCTTCTCCGAGTTGTAGATATAGGGTAGGAACAAAAACTCCCGCCCCTCAAGCTTCGACGAAACGAGCTGTTTGCCCGCAAGCAACTGTGCAATCGCTTCGTCGACGGACTCACTGCCCGCTCTTATCAACTCAAGGCAGGGTGTATAAAGCTTTTCGCGCGGAACACAGGTGTGTCCGTTTGAAAGGTTGTGGCGGATGACGTGCGTAACGCCCGCCATTGTTCTGAAAATATCGTCCGGCCTGCCATCCATGGCAGACGCGATGGTGTCGGCGCGTTCAAAGCCGATACCGACGTTTTCACCGCATAATATGTAAGGGTTCACCTTGATGGTCTCGACCGCCCGAACGCCGAACAGCTTGAAAGCCTTGAGGCACTCAGAGGGAGTCATGCCGTAGCGTTCAAGGGCAATCATCACCTCACGCACCGCGAACTGCTCCTTGAAGCGCGTTGAAATCTCCTCGGCTTTGGCCATGGAAATGCCCTTTATTTTAGCCAGACGGCGCGGCGAGTTTTCAAGCACATCAAACGCCTCGTCACCGAATTCCTCAACGATTTTAAGCGCCGTCGACGGACCGATGCCCTTGACAACGCCTGAGGACAAATATTTTAACAGGTCTTCGGCAGACGACGGAAGCTTGCGCTCGCAAAGCTGGGCGCGGAACTGCCGCCCGAACGACCTGTGGAAATCCCAGTGTCCCGACAGGCGAAGCGCCTCGCCCTCGGTGACCTGCGGCAAAACGCCCACGACGGTCACAAGCTCGCCGTCGCTGTTTAGCTCCAGCACGGTAAAGCCTGTGTCCTCCTTGCGGAACGTGACGCTTTCAACGCTGCCGCGCAATTCTTCGGTTTGAATTTCGTTTTCCTGCATTTTTAACCTGTTTTCTAATCTGAAATATCCTTGTTTGTAGGGGTCGGCGTCCTCGACGACCCGTTTATGAACTCCGATTTTGCGTATCTTGATATCTTTATGCTATATGCTCATTTTACGGCGTTGAAAATCCGGGGCGTCGAGACGCCGCCCCCTACGATGACGCGCTACTTCAGCAGCTTTTCTGTCAGCGGCTCAAGCTCATCGGGACAGCATACAAAAACATTTTTCGTTTCCCTGCAAAATTCCTCGCAGCGCCGCCGTTCCTCGTTAGTCATGCCGCAGTCAATCGCGACGACGCATCCGTTTGACAGCTCTCCGAGCAGCTCAAGGCGCATAAATTCGGAGCACAGCCTGTCGGCAACGTCCGCCGAGCCCTCGTCCGCAGCTATTAAAACAGCATATTTACCGCCTTTTTTCGGACGCAATATCCGAAGTATAATATAATAAGCCAGCGCGATAAGGCCGAAAAATACGAGCAGCAGACAGATAACGCTGATTATTTCCTTTGTCATATCTATCACCCGCTAACATCATATGGTTAACGGGCTTGTCGGGTTCTGTTTTTACTGCTTGAACGACTACTTGATTTTACCGCCGACGGCCTTTTCGAACAGTGGTACAAGTCCGAAGTTGTCGGGTGTGTGGGGTGGGAGTTGGTAAAGGCAGTGACCGGGGAATTCGTTGCCCTCGACGAGAACAGGGCCATCGGGCGTGACGGCGATATCCCAGCCGACATAACCGACCTGTGGCAGCACC
>CAZDWM010000159.1:0-5485 GCA_964509145.1 uncultured Eubacteriales bacterium
CATTGAGGGCGCGGGCGAGGGCGTCGGGCTCGGTCACGAGTTCCTGCGCCACGTAGAGCGCTGCCGGATGCTTGTGCATATCCTCGACGCCTCCGGAAGCGAGGGACGCGACCCTATTGAGGACTTCGAGGTTATTAACCGTGAGCTGAAAATTTTCGACCCGGAGCTGGCCGGCAGACCTCAGATTGTCGTCGCTAACAAGGTCGACTTGGCCTCCGACGAGCAGCTTTCAAGGCTGCGTGCGTATATCGAGGGCAGGGGCTACGAATTCCACACCATGTGCGCGCCGATTTCAGAGGGCACGCGAGAGGTCGTCAACGCCGTGTCGCGCAAGCTTGACACACTCCCCCCCGTTAAGCACTACGATGAAGAAATCATCCCGCGCGAATTTTTTGAAAACAAAAAAGACACCGGCTATAAAATCACCGTCTGCGACGATGTTTATTATGTCGAGGCGCAATGGCTGCTCAAAATTCTCCAGCGCACCGACCTTGACGACTACGAGGCGCTCCAATATTTCCAGCGCGTGCTTCAGTCGAGCGGCATTATTGACGATTTAAGAAAACACGGAATAAACGAGGGGGACACGGTTTCTATATATGATTTCGAGTTTGAATTTGTCGACTGACGCGACACGCAGCGACCCCGCGCTTTTAAGCCCGCTGGCGCTCGCCTTTATCGGCGACACGGTTTTCGACCTGTTTGTTCGCGAGATGCTCATAAAAGAGGCCAACCGTCCCGTCGGGAAGCTCCATACGCTTGCCGCCGAACGCGTCTGTGCCGGGGCGCAGGCTGAAGGCATTAAAAGCTTATGGGAAAAAGGGCTTTTAACCGACGAGGAAATCACCGTCCTCAAAAGGGGCAGAAACGCCCACACCTCGCGCACGCCTAAAAACGCGACGGAGGCAAGCTATCACCTCGCGACGGCGTGCGAGACACTTTTCGGCTATCTCTACCTCAAGGGCGAGGACGCGCGTTTGCGCGAGCTGTTTTCGCTGATGTGCGAAAGCTTCAATAAAGGGATTGAATGAAATGAACAACAATAAGCTGACTGTCCGAAAGCCGACCTGGCGCGAGGTCAGGGATTTTATTTTCGACAACATTATCTGGGTCGTCGGCGGCGGAATTTACGCAGCCGCAATCAATATGTTTGCCGTACCCAATCAGATTGCCTTAAGCGGCGTCTCCGGCATCTCAATTGTCGTCAACTTTTTAACCGGCTTCCCCGTCGGCGCAACAAACTTTCTGATAAACCTTCCGCTGCTGATTCTTGCTTGGATATTTGTCGGGCACAGATTTGTGCTTAAAACACTTTGGGTTGTCTCCATCATATCGGTTGAACTCGACGTTCTGTTAAAATATGTGCCTGCGTATGAGGGCGACCGGCTGCTGGCCGCAGTGTTCTGCGGCATGATTTCCGGCTTAGGTCT
This sequence comes from uncultured Eubacteriales bacterium, assembly GCA_964509145.1. Classification (GTDB taxonomy): domain Bacteria; phylum Bacillota; class Clostridia; order Oscillospirales; family Acutalibacteraceae; genus UBA1425. The sequence goes on from CAZDWM010000159.1 coordinate 1,431, forward strand.
CGCGCTTATTCTGGTACGCGGCGCAACTTCGGGCGGCACCGACATTATAGGAAAGCTTGTCCGTGTTAAATGGCCGCACATCTCCATGGGTAAGGTCATCCTCGCCGCCGATGCAATTGTCGTCGCGTTGTCCGCATGGGTATTCAGAAGCTATGAAAGTGCTATGTATGCCGCCGTCGTCATCTTCATAAGCACCAGCGTCATTGACTATGTTTTATACGGCATGGACAACGGCAAGCTTTTAATGATTGTCACCGAAAAGGCTGTTGATCTGTCAAATGCCATTATCGCGGAAACCACGCGAGGTGTCAGCATCATCCCCGTCACCGGCGCTTACACCGGCGAAACAAAGAATATGTTGCTCATTGCCGTGCGCCGCAACGAGGTGTCAAAGATCAACAAGATTGTCCGACGTATCGACAAGGACGCCTTCACCATCATCTCTGAGGTGGGCGAAATCCTCGGCAAGGGCTTCAAGACTGGCGAAAGCAATTAGGACAACGCCGCACAACAGTAAATTGTGCGGCGTCACATTAATTTTTTTTCTCATGATCCGGCCGTTCAGCGGCGGACAGGTTTTTACAGAATTTTTTCCTAAGACGGGTGAGCGCTTTTTTTTCAAGCCTTGAGACATACGAGCGTGAGATGTCCAGCAGCTTTGCAACCTCGCGCTGTGTGTAGACATCAGAGCCGAACAGGCCGTAACGGGCGACGATAATTTGTTTCTCTCGAGGGTCCGGCAGTTCTTCGACATATTCATAAAGCTGCTCGGATTTAATTTTCATGTCGATGTCGTCCGCGATGGTGTCGTCAACACAGATGATATCCATGAGCGTAAGCGGGTTTCCCTCGCTGTCAATGTCTATAGGGTCGTTCGTCGACATGTCCTGAGCGTTCTTTTTCTGGCTGCGGAAATACATGAGGATTTCGTTTTCAATACACCGTGCGGCGTAGGTGGCAAGGCGTGTGCCCTTTTCCATGTCGAAGGTATTGACGGCCTTGATAAGCCCGATAGTACCAACGGAAATTAAATCCTCCTGTTCGGAATAGGTTGAGTAATACTTCTTAATAATATGCGCGACGAGCCGGAGGTTGTGCTCAATGAGACGGCTTTTAGCCTCTGCGCTGCCCTGCGCGATTTCCCGCAGGCAGCGCGCCTCCTCTGCTGCGGACAGCGGCGGCGGGAACGACCCCGAGCTGTTTAAATGAAGCGCCAGATAAAGAAAGTTTTCCGCGATGACCTTAATAAGCTCCGAAAGCATAAAAGCACCCCGCACGTTTTTAATGTAATACATCTTATGCGGGGCGGTTGGTTTTTATAGCAACACCAAACAATGATTGTTGTGTGATTAAACAGTCAATCTAAAACACAAGTTTTATAAAACCGCTTGATAAAGACTATGATATTTGTTAAAATATTGATAATATATGTATAAAGGAGCGGCGGCTTCATGAACGAAGAAATTTACACCATTGATGAAATTAAAACTATCCAACTTGTGTAATACAAATAAAACATCAGGTTTACTTTAGGAGGAACTATGAGCTATCTGCCCATGACGGACTATGATTCCGCCGACGAAACGGTAAAAAAGGAATACGACGACCAGGTTCAAAAGCACGGACGCATCACCAACATGAAGCGTACGCTCCTGCATAACGTTCCCGCATTTCACGCCTATATGGAATGGTACACCTTAAAGGATTTGATTGTGCCGTTCATCGGCGAGCGGGCGCTGTCGCTTTATTCCTACGCTATTTCGAACGGCAACAACTGTCTGATTTGCTCTACCTTTTTTCGCAAGATACTAATAGACAGCGGTGAAGACCCTGATAATCCGGCTCTTTCAGACACCGAAAAGCTGTTGATGGATTTCGGGCAGGCTATATGCGTCGACCCGCACAAGATACCCGACGATATCTACGACAAATTAAAGGCACGCTTCGACACCGAACAGCTTGTGCTGCTGATATCCTTCGCGGGCATCATGTACGCCACTAACCTGTTCAACACCATCGCGAAGGTACCCCTTGACGAGGTGCTATACAAATACACTAAAAAGAAGGAAGAAGAATAATATGTCTGATTTTGAAAATAAAGTTGCGTTCATCACAGGCGCCGCCCACGGACAGGGTCGCGCCGCCGCTTTGGCCTTGGCGCGTGAGGGCGCTGACATCGTAGCGTTTGACGTAGCAAAAAAAATCGAATATCCCGCCTATGCTTTCGGCTCAAGCGAGGAGCTTTTGAGCCTTGAAAAGGAAGTTGAGGCATTGGGCAGAAAAGCCGTTATCGCCGCTGGCGATGTGCGTGACGACGCTTCTGTTACCGCCGCCGTCGAAAAGGCCGTTGCGGCGTTCGGAAAAATCGACATCCTTTTCAACAACGCGGGCATCTGCGCCTATGCCGAAGTCGACAAAATGACCGACGACGAATGGAACGCCATGATTGACATCAACCTCAAGGGTCCGTTCAACGTCACGCGGCGCGTCGTTCCCTACATGAAGGCGGCAAAAAGCGGCGTCATCATCAACAATTCCTCCGTCATGGGGCTGCGCGGCGGCAACAGGCTGTCTCACTACACCGCGTCAAAGTGGGGCTTGACGGGGCTGACAAAGGCGTGGGCTATCGAGCTTGCGCCGTATAATATCCGCGTGGTGAGCATCCACCCGACCGGTGTCAACACGCCGATGAACGACGGGCTTGCCGCGCTTGAGGGCGCTACGCCGCTCGAAATTGCCGAGCGCTCCGCCGGAAACCTGCTGCCCGTACCGTGGATTGAATCGGAGGACGTGGCAAACCTCGTGCTCTATTTAGCGAGCGACAAGGCGCGGTACGCCACAGGCTCGCAGTTTGTGCTCGACGCGGGGCTGCTCAGCGTGTAAATTTCGGTTAGACACCAATCCGGCTAAATAACCCATAAATGAATAAACAAGGCTGTATCGTGCTTTTTATGAAGCCTGATGCAGCCTGTATATTTTTATAGTTGGGACACGGCGTGGTTTTTTATTTGACCACCAGAATCGAGTTATAGCCCTCGCGGATAAGACGCTCCGTCGGTCGGTAAAGGTCGGCGGGGTTGTTCATCGTCTCAAAAGCTTGTCCGCGCCGGACAATCATAATAGCCGAGCCGCCGCCGTCGAGGTTGAGCGCCTCTTTTGCCCCCAGAGATTGCATCATCCTGGCGGCGTCGACGAGCGTCGCGCCGTTTGAATAGTCCGGAATACGTCCGTCGATGACGAGCAGAATCACCGTTTTGTCGCCGTCAATGCCCGCAACCGTGCGCGGGTGGCGTACATAACCAAACGGCTCAAGCGGTGCCGTCTCATAAAGCTGACCGTCCTTGAGCAGTAATTGAAGCCCGGCGACGGCCTGACGCAACCGCCCGGCAAGCTCAGGCGCGTCCTTAAGGCTCGCAATCACCGGCGTGCCGTCGTCGAGGACGCCGAAAAAAGGGCGTTTGCTGTCGGCGTTCGCGATTATTTTTCCGTTCTTGACGCAAAGCCCAGACGGTGCGCCGTCGCCGAACATATCGAAGAAATCGGCGTTTGTGGCCGCGATAACGTTTTTTCCGTTGCTAATGGCGGCGAGTGCCTCACCCTCGACTGTCTGACGGCAGCCCGCGGACATGTCGCCGTCATCCGGTGTACCCACGGCGAACGACGCTTTTTTTATATCGACAAAGAGCGCGAACGCCTTAACGGGATTGGCGAATCGGTCGACACAGTCGAATTGCTTATAGGTGACTCCGTCCGCAATAGCCGTCTCTTTAACGGTAACAGGCATTATTCCGCTGTCGCAGCTTTCCGTCAACTCGGCGGCGTTTTCGTAGACGGGCTTGTTATCGATGTCGAGATACAGCCGTTCGCCTTTTTCACCTTCCGGCTCGGTGCAGATAAATCGGATAGTTGCTGCCGCCGCAATTTTTCTGCGGCAGACATAAAATACATGTGTCAGACGGTCATACGGCTCCCTGTCGTTAAAAGCCTCCTTGTAGGTTTTACCCTCCACGGTCAGCCGCGCGTTGCGTGATAACCCCCGTATTTCCGAAGAGGTG
>CAZDWM010000160.1:0-5464 GCA_964509145.1 uncultured Eubacteriales bacterium
CATAAACATGAATTTTAACGAAATAAATATCCACGAGCTGAAGGTCAGCCCGATTAAGCTAATTTCCGACGACTGGGCGCTTCTCAGTGCCGGCGACTGCGACGCGTGGAACACCATGACCGTCAGCTGGGGCGGCATCGGCGAGCTTTGGGGCAAGGACGTAGTGTTTGTGTTCGTCCGTCCACAACGCTATACCAAGGAGTTCATGGAGACGTCCGACCGGTTCACGCTCAGCTTTTTCGGCGGCAAATACAAAAAAGAGCTGTCCCTTTGCGGCAGCAAGAGCGGGCGCGACACCGATAAAGCGGCGCTAACGGGCTTCGCACCTGTCTTCGACGACGGCGCGGTGTATATCCGTCAGTCGGAGCTCGTGCTGGTTTGCCGCAAGCTGGCGTTTTTCGACCTTGACCCGAAGGGTTTCCTCGATAAAAGTATCGAAAGCAACTACCCGTCGGGCGATTACCATCGCATGTATGTCGGCGAGATTGTTAAAGCGCTCGAAAAAAGTTAAAAAAGTTTGAAAAAAGAGTTGACAAACAGGAGAGGATGTGGTAATATTGCTCCGTTGTCCCGGAAACGCGATAACGTTTCCGATGAGTCGGTATTTATGACGATGAGGGTCCACCCGTTCCCATCCCGAACACGGTAGTTAAGCTCATTCGTGCCGAAAATACTTGGCGGGTAGCTGCCCGGGAAGATAGGTCGATGCCGACACTTTGAATTCGGCCGCCCAATAGGGCGGTTGTTTTCGTTTATATGGGCTTTATATCTTGCGCTTAAATGCAACAATTAATGTCTGCCTAACAAATCATCTTGTCGATTTGTTAGGCAGACACTATTCTATCGGTAGAGGTTTGGGGTTGTTTGTAAACCCTAAAATATAATCAGCCGAAATGTTATAATAACCACACAGTGTTATCAGGTGATGTAAAGGCAACTCTCTTTTTCCTGTTTCATATAAATTATATTGCTCTCTTGTGATATTTAATATCTTGGCAACATCAGCCTGAATCATGTCCCTATCTTCTCTTACATCTCTTATACGTTGGTAATAATACACATTTATCATCTACTTTTTTGTTTAATGTGTAGATTATAACATGTGTTCGTTTAAATACCTTGACAAGTATTTAATCGGATACTATTGTATACAATATGACATTTACACTGTCCGTTATTCTTCAAGCGGACTATCTATAAAGATTTATAAAACCCAAATATTTATATTTTTATGCTTTCGGTAATGGAATCGGGCTGTTTGTAAACCCTAAAATGTAATCAGCTGAAACATTATAATATTTACATATTGTTATTAAATGGTGAAGTGGCAACTCATTTGTCCCTGTTTCATATCTGGAATATACTTTTTGGCTTATATGAAGTACCTGTGCTATTCCCGCTTGCGTCATATCTTTATCGGTTCTTAAGTCCTTTATTCTTTGCATGTAATTCATATTAATCTACCTCTTTTATTTGTGTGATAGGTAGATTTTAGCATACTACTTTTATGTAGTATTGACGGTACTACAAAAGTGTAGTAAGATGGTGTTGAACTAAACGTTAGTGGTATGCATTTCTCAAAGACGCCGTGCTTTGGTAATTTACCGCAGACTACCTACTTGTGTAAGGAGACAAAAACATGGATAGCTTCATTAGAGAGCTTTATTATGGTAATGTAAACCCTCAAGACAGACGGTATGATTTAAACTCAACTTACGCAGAAGCGATGCAAAGATTGACGGACAACAAGAAAAAGCTGATTGATACGCTGGGTGGTGAAGAAAAAAAGCTGTTTTTGGATTATACTGACGCATGGAGTAAGGTTTTAGACGAGTCGGTAACAGAAACATTTGTGGACAGCTTTCGTATGGGTGCGCTTTTTGCAGTCGACACCTTTGCGAGTTCTGAAAACGTTTTTAAGCCAATAGATGATGGAATGTTTTAGTTAATAAAACCTATCTGTCCCACTTCGAGCACAGGTCGTTGATTTGGCTTGTGAACTTCGCGAGATCCTTGTTGGTGCCGCCGTGGTTGCGCTCAATAACCGCAATCAGCCGATGTCCTGCCTTAACGAGCCGGTCATAGGCCGCAGATGCGGCGCGGCGCTTTTCGGACTTATCCGCTTTTTGCAGCCGGACGGTGTTGCCTGTCTCGATACACGCGCCGGTCTCAAGGTCGTACAGCGAACCGCTGTAAGGCGCGACGGTTTCTATCCCATAACGGACGTTGACCTCTTTGGCGAACAACTCGCACACAGAATCCTCGCCGTGGTTCACGAAGACCAGCTCCGGCTTCTTTTTGATGTTTCCGAGCCATTCGAGGAGCATATCCCGGTCGGCGTGGCCGCTGATGCCCTCCATTTCCACAATGCTAGCGTTAATTTGAATGGCCTCGCCGAACAGCTTGACGGACTTCGCGCCGTCCACGACGCTGCGGCCGAGTGTGCCGACCGCCTGATAGCCTACGAACAGAACTGTACTGTTCTTTTGCCACAGGTTATGCCTGAGGTGGTGACGGATGCGCCCCGCCTCGCACATACCGCTGGCGGAGATAATGACCTTTGGTGTATTGTCTGCGTTGATTTTCATGGACTCCTGACTTGTGAGCGACATGTGAAGCCCGGGGAATCGCAATGGGTTGATACCCTTGGTAAGCAGACGAATGGTGTCGTCGTCGTAATATTCAAGCATTTCGCCGCCATAGATTTCGGTTGCCTCCACGGCAAGCGGGCTGTCGACCCAAACCTCGAAATCGGGATGATTTTTGATGAGGTTCTGCGCCTTGATTTCGCGGATAAGCCATAGAATTTCCTGCGTTCTGCCGACCGCGAAGGACGGAATAACGACGTTACCGCGCTTATCGAGAGTGATCTGTATCACCTGCGCGAGCTGGGCGGCGTAGTCCTTGCGTTCGCCGTGAAGCCTGTCGCCGTAGGTAGACTCGATAATGACGATGTCGGCCTTTTCAGGCTTCTGCGGATTTTTAATCAAGGGTCTGTCGACATTGCCGACATCGCCGGAAAACAGGACGTTTTTTGTCACACCGTCCTCGGTGATGGTGATTTCTATGCTCGCCGAGCCGAGCAAATGCCCGGCGTCGAGGAAGCAAACCTTTATTCCGTCGGCGATGTCGTATTCGGCGTTGTAGCCGCACGAGACGAATAACGGTAGCGTATCATGCACATCCTGCGTTGTGTAGAGCGGGACATATTCGCCCTCACCGGCTCTTTTCGCCTTTCGGTTACGCCAAAGCGCCTCGGACTCCTGAATATGGGCGGAGTCCATCAGCATAATGCCGCACAGGCGAACCGTAGCGTCGGTGGCGTAAATCGGTCCGTCGTAGCCTGCCGCCGTCAGCGCCGGAAGCTTGCCGGAATGGTCGATGTGCGCGTGGGTCAGCAGCACAAGGTCTATGGCCGCCGGAGAAAACGGCAGTTCGCAATTTTCGTAGGTGTCGGGACCCTGCTCCATACCGCAGTCGACAAGAATCCTCTTACCGCAGGCGTAAATAAGCGTACAGGAGCCCGTAACTTCGTGAGCCGCGCCTAAAAATTCAATCTTCATTACATCAAGTTCTTTCCGATTATATTGTTATCGCTTATACATAACCATGTCAACATTTTACTTCCGTCCGTCCCGGGTGTCAATACTATGTATAAATATTGACAACTCGTCCAAACGGCGTTAAAATGTGACAGGTGAAGAAATTTATTTATAAGGGGGATAAACCATGTTTTTCTTCGGCAACAGCTTTTTGGAGCTCAAGCGTATCGTCGGCTCGGTGCTCGTGGCTATTTTAAGCTTTGGCTATTCGCTGGGCTTGAGCCTCGATTTCCAGGGAGCTTACTACGACCGGTCGTCCGTTGTCACCTATTGCTTTTATGATTCCACGTACAAGGTGGATAAAAACGAGTATATCGGTAAAACAAAAACCTATGACATTAAGCTTGCGCGCAATGAATCTGAAGCCTGCCAGATTGTACTGCGTTCAAAGTTCAACAGTCCGACAAGGAAATACACCGTCGAATTCACCGACTTTGAAAACGACAACGGTGACACTCTTGAAACACAGGTTTATGAAGAAAAATATATCGCCTGCATCAGCGATGAGAACTACGGTACCTATCCCGACGCGCTTGTGCCATATACAGGCGGCGGACAGCTCCGGCTTCGTTACGCACAGAACTGGCCTTATTATATCCAGGTTCACGCCGATGAAAACACACCGGCCGGAACTTATTCGGCGCAGGTAACCGTCACAAGCAGTGAAGACGGCAAAACCCAGCTCGTCGCCGAGGTAACGGCGACGGTGTGGGACTTCACCCTGCCCGTTAAGCCCTCGTGCGAAACGGCCTTCGGTCTCGACCGCTATAATATCGCGCGAACCTATTACACATCTGGCAATCCCGAGCGCGAGCAGGCGCTTTACGAGCAATATTACGAATTCCTGCTCGACCATAAAATTTCGCCCTACACCCTTCCTGTCGACATCCTCACTGATGAGGCCGACGCCTACATGAGCGACCCGAGGGTAACCTCTTTTATGATTCCCTATTCCGGCAACGACGCAACCTTACAGGCTTATTACCAAAAGGTACAGTCCAACCCCGACTGGGCAAAAAAAGGATATTTCTATCCCATCGACGAGCCGGGCAGCCTTGAGGCCTACCAGAGCTATACGCAAATAACCGACCGGCTTAACCGTCTCTGCCCCGGCTATCATATGGTCACACCCGCTAACACGGCGGGCTTTGACGAAGGCGGAAAAACCTACTATACCGCCGAGCTTCAGGCGGGCAGGAGCGATATTCTCTGCGGCATCTCGAACATCTTCGGCATCGACAGCTTCCTTGCGCAGGTCGACGCGCGCCGTACCGACTCAAAAATCTGGTGGTATGTCTGCTGCGGTCCGCAGGAAAATTACTGCAATATCTTTATTCACTTTGAGGGGATTAAAGGCAGGCTCATTGCGTGGCAGCAAAAGAAGCTCAACATCGGCGGCCTGCTTTATTGGGACACAAACTACTGGTGCGACGTCACCTCGCCGTGGGGTGACCCTCTGACAACACCGTGGACGGGCAACACAGCCTTCGGCGACGGTTCTCTGATGTACCCCGGTCAAAACGGTCCCGTCTCCTCGCTGCGCCTTGAGGAAATTTCAGACGGCATCGACGATTTTGAATATTTAACTATTGCAGAAGAACTGTTCGGTAAAGGCTATATTGACGGTAAAATCGCAAAGGTAACTAATACACTGACCGACTACACACTTGACGACACGCTGCTTGCCAAGGTACGCGTTGAAATCGGCAACGATATAGCCGCACGGCTGGCTATTTCTGACTAAGCTGACATATAGAATTTTTTATTGTCTGCCTTTCGTAATGAGAAGGTTGTAAGTTTAATTCTGATTCCAATCTTCAGAAACTCTTTGAAACGTTCGCGTTTCAAAGAGTTTTTTCTTT
>CAZDWM010000161.1:0-5454 GCA_964509145.1 uncultured Eubacteriales bacterium
ACCGAGCCAGAGCCTTGAGGAAGTCTTTATGCATTATTATGGAGGTAAAGGTTGAATAAATTCAACCATATAAAAAATATTTGACGGGCTGAAAGCCCGTCTGCCGCCAGTGCGGCACCAATATTTTTGAGAAAGGGGGATGTATTCATCACCTTTAGTGATGAATACATCATTACAAATATGCTTAACTGGACACTATATAAAAGAGAGCTCAAAGGCAGTTGGAAGCTCTTTGTGATATTCGCCGGTATTTTAACAATGTACGTAGTCATGATTATCGGCATGTACAACCCCGACCTGTCAAAGACACTTGACGAGTTCGCTAAAATGATGCCCGAGCTGATGAACGCCTTCGGCATGAAGGGTGCGGAAACATCGCTGCTCGGCTTTATGTCATCCTATCTTTACGGAATGCTCCTGCTCGTTTTCCCCATGGTTTTCTCCATAATACGCGGCAACGCGCTTATCGCAAAGTACGTCGACAAAGGCTCAATGGTGTCGCTGCTCGCAGCACCCGTTAAGCGCAGAACTGTCGCGTTCACGCAGATGAAGGTGCTAGAAACCTGCCTGTTCGCGATGCTCGCGTATGTTACGGTGCTGCAAATTATTGTATCAGAAGCGCAATTCCCCGGCGAGCTTATCGTCGGAAAGCTTCTTTTAATCAACGTGGGTCTGCTTTGTATGCAGCTGTTCATTGCCGGAATTTGCTTTTTAGCCTCCTGCCTGTTTTCGGACGCGAAATACAGCGTCTCGGTCGGCGCGGGCGTGCCGACGCTGATGTATGTGATTCAGATGCTAGCCAACATGGGTGGCAAAATGTATAAGGCCAAATACCTCACGTTCTTTACGCTGTTCGACCCGAACGGCATTGCCGCGGGCGAAAGCGGCGCAATCGCAGGATTTTTGATTTTACTCGCCGGTGCCGTTTTCCTGTTCACAGCCGGTATCATCGTATTCAGCAAAAAGGATTTGCATATCTAACACAAAATAACTGCAAGACCCCGAAAGACCATAATAGGTTTTTCGGGGTTTTTATTATGCCCTAATATCGACTGCGGCTTTTACACCGCGCCTTTGCTGTTTACTTCCACTACGGGACGCCCTTCGATGTAGCCGCGATACCCCATGGGCGCAAGCTGAATTTTGGGGGCAAGCTCATCAGCCCACTTGTAGCCGTAAATCTCGGGGTTGTAGTTTTCCGTCTGTTTCCAGAGCTTGTCGATGGCTTCCATGAAATTTTCTTCATTATAAGGCTGCCCCTGAAATATCAGCATTTTACATGGCGGCAGCTCCATAACCTCGAAACCCTCAGGGATTTCGCCCTGCCAGTCAAGCGATACCTCGACACCCTGCGTGTAAACGGATGTCCCCTCCGGTCTCAATCCGTCCGGCATCCACATGCCGACAGGCTCATACAGCGCGTCCTTGATACTGCAAAGAATACCCCAAATGTCACAACCGACCTCCTCGCAATACTCAAAGTAATGCGTCGCTGTTTTGCCGCGCTTTAAAATCACCTTTCTTGCGGGACGGTCTACAATCTGCACAAAAATGGTGCTCGGTATTTCACTCATCGTCTTTTCCTCTTTTCCGTTATTATTAAGCAGGTAGAAGTCTCGAATGATTGAGGGCATAAAAAGGTTTAGCGGCTTGGGGTTTTGCGCATATTTCTTAGGCGTGATGCCGAACTCCTTTGAGAAAGCCCTCGTAAAGCCCTCATGCGAGTCAAACACGAAGTCGAGCGCAACGTCAATCACCCTTGTCTGTTCATCGCGCAGCATAACAGCCGACTGGCTGAGTCTCAACCGTCTGATATACTCAAAAAGTGTGATACCGGTCAATTCCTTAAACACGCGGGCGGCGTAATATTCGGAGTATCCCGCCGCGCGGGCTAACTGATACTGCGTTATCGGCTCCTTGATATGTTCTGCGATGTAACGTTGCATACGGGTAACGGCATCAATCTTGTCCTGACTCGGATTGACGTTTTTGTCCATTCGATCTCTCACCTCCCGCAACTACTATAACAGAAAGTATTAGAATTTTCTTGACTTCGGCTGCGAAGTTTAAACCTCATATGATTCATAGTCAATATAAATATAGCATTTTCATCCTTACATATCAAGCGGTTAGAGTCCGTTTGCACTGTATAAAATACATCTCAGCCTAATATATTAACTTCTTACCGACGCAAAATGACCTGACGGTTAATATCTCTTTTCATTTTTGGTAAGATAAGCTATAATGCAGACAAAGGGGGTGAAACGGTGAAGATACGCATCGAGGTGGTCGACGCGCTGCCCGAGGACGAGGTTATCATCCGCTGCGGCCGAGTGGATGAAACCGTCAATAGAATCTACAAAAGCGTTTACGAACAGCTGCATTCGGAGTTTCAATTAACCTTTTATAAACAAAACGAAGAATTCTATTTCCCGATGGACGGTGTTTTGTTTTTTGAAACCGAGGGTGAGCATGTTTACGCGCACACAAAGGACGACGCGTACCTCATTAAGTACAGGCTGTATGAGCTTGAGGAGCTGCTGCCCAAAAGCTTTGTTCGAGCCTCGAAATCGACCATCGTCAACATAAATCAGGTGTATTCCATCGCGCGCAACCTCACCGCTTCCAGCCTTGTTCAGTTTTCCGGCAGCCATAAACAGGTCTATGTATCGCGCTATTATTATCAGGAGCTGCGCCAGCGCATGAGCGAAAGAAACCGTTCCGGCTGATAAAAGACCTGCCGACGGCTAAGCAACATATTTTCAGAAGGGATTGTCAATATTATGAAAAAGAGAAATTGGTTTTGGGGCATCTTCTTTTTGCTTTCGGCGGTGTTCCTTGTGGCAAGCCAGATTTATTCGTTTGCCGAAGTCGGCTTTGTCAGCATATTGGGGACCGTTTTGCTTGTCGCCATCATGGTTCAGAGCATTATTCACCGCAGCTTCATCGGCATCTTTGTACCGGCCGCGTTTTTGTATGAGATTTACAGCAAGCCCCTAGGGCTAATGGACGTTTCCGTCTGGCTGCTGCTGCTCTCCGCCGTTTTAGCAAGCATCGGCCTTGGCATTATATTCAACAGGCGTCCCCGGTATCGGATGTATCGGAAGAATCATGTTAACAACTGGCAAGGGTGCTGTGATAAAGGCGGATCGGTTGAAAAGTTCACTTCCTCAACCGAAACCATCGACGACAACGCCCCCTATTCGCGGCTGTCGTTCGGTTCCTCGAGTAAGTATCTCCACGGCACAGCCATTAAAAGCGGGCAGTTTATTGTGTCCTTCGGTGAGCTGGACGTCTACTTCGACCAGGCGCAGCTCGACCCCGCGGGCGCCGAAATTTATTTGGACTGTCGGTTCGGTGAGCTCGCGCTGTATATCCCGCGAAGCTGGAACGTCAAAGACAGCATTCAGGCCGGTCTGGGTGTCGTAACAAACGACACAAAGTCTGTTCATGCCGACCCCGCCGCTCCCCTGCTGACCTTAAAGGGCAACGTTTCCCTCGGTGAAATCGGAATTCATTATATTTAATGTATTGTATATAAAAGTCAACAGCTATTTAGATATATCTCTAAATAACTGTTGACTTTTTAGTTTTTTGTGCTATAATCTATTTAGATGATTTTCTAATTAACTGTGGAATGAGGTGATTGTTTGGGCTTCCCCGAAACCTTCAAGGCACTTTCCGACCCTGTCCGGCGCGAAATCCTGGTGATGCTCCGGGATGGTAAAATGTCGGCCGGAGACATAGGAAAAGCCTTTGATATGACGGGAGCGACGATATCCTATCACCTGACACAGCTTAAAAAAGCGAATTTGATAACCGAAACAAAGTTTAAAAATTTCATCTTCTATGAGCTCAACACCTCGGTTTTTGAAGAAGTCATGCTATGGTTTTCACAGTTTGGGGAGGATAAGGTTGAATAAATTCAACCCTTAAAAATTGTTGACGGGCTGAAAGCCCGTCTGCCGATACTGAGCAGCACCACAATTTTTAGAAAGGAGCGATTTATTCATCACTTTTGTGATGAATAAATCATATTTGTCAAATGAAAAATAAATCAGCCTTAATATCAACCGTAATTTGCCTTTTGCCGATTGTGCTGTCAGTGGCGCTATACAATAAACTGCCGGAGCAAATAGCCGTCCATTTTAACAGTGCCGGTGAACCCGACAACTACCTGCCCAAGGCGGTTGCGGCTTTCGGATTGCCGGTCTTTTTAGCGGCAATCAATCTGTATACCCATTTCAGAGTGAACAAAGACCCGAAAGCCGAGAACGCCTCCGCCGCGCTAAAGGTCTTGGCAAGATGGCTGTTACCGCTGCTTTCTGTTATTTTGATGCCCGTCACGCTTTTTATGGCTATGGGCGTTTCCATACCGATTGTGCTCATCGCCGAAGCTCTCGTTGGTATCGTCATCGCGGTGTGCGGTAACTACCTGCCAAAGTGCAAAAGGAACTACACCGTCGGCATCAAACTGCCGTGGACACTGGACAGTGAGGAAAACTGGAATAAAACTCACCGATTTGCCGGATTTATTTGGGTAGCAGGCGGGAGCGTTATAACTCTTACCGCTTTTCTTAATATTTCATGGATTATTACCCTAATTATTATTGCACTGCTTGTCTTATTGCCCATTATCTTTTCATATCTGCTGTATCAAAAAAGTGTAAAGGACGTGAAGTAATATGGTCATTGCCAGCGGTCTGTTCACCGTTTTGTGCGCCCTTGTTCTTCCTATTGGCGCGGCGGCATTTCTCATCGTTCGCAAAAGAAAGCTTTGGAAACCGATATTGGTCGGCGCGGTCACATTTTTTGTGTTTCAGATTCTGTTCAGGCTTCCGATTATTCAGCTCGTTTTGCCTAAAATGGGCTGGTACCTGGTGATGAGCACAGCTCAGCCGTTACTATACTCACTGTTTTTAGGCGCTACGGCAGGCTTGGTCGAGGAGTTCGGAAGATACCTTACCATGAAGCTCCTGCTAAAAAAGAGCCTCCAACCGTTGGATGGAATCGGGTTCGGCATCGGACATGGCGGCATTGAAGCTGTTTTGCTTGCGGGGGTTAATGCACTCGTGACGCTTATTGTATCAAGCCAGAGCATTGTCCCAAGCCTGATGTTTGCCGGCGGCGTTGAGCGTTTAGCCGCGATGACCTTTCACATCGGCTGGTCGGTTATGGTCATGAAAAGCGTCCGTGAAAAGAAGCCGGTTTGGCTGTTTGTCGCGTTTTTAACTCATACGGCGATGGACGCCGCCGTTTCCGTCGCGTCATTGAACGGCGTTTCCGTTTGGATGATTGAAGCCGCTTTAATACTGCTCACGCTGCCGACATTGTATTATATTATCAAACAATATCATGTAAAGGAGAAAAATTGAATGATAAATCATTCAATCTGGAAGTTTTGCCCTTTTGCGCCATACAGGACGGCGCAAATCGGCTTCGCCGACCGGTCAA
>CAZDWM010000162.1:0-5451 GCA_964509145.1 uncultured Eubacteriales bacterium
AGAAAGGTTAAAGGAACGATAGGCGTGCCGGTGGGAATTTGACCCTCGCTGTCGCAAACGGCGGCGGTGACGGCACCGATGACGATGTTATCCGTGCCGTATTTGTTGGAGAGCCGCAGGCGCAAAGCATCTCCGGATATCGGGGTGTTGATGACAAGACGGTATGTTGTTTTGGGGGTGACAAAATGCGCTATCGACAAGCCCGCGTGTGCCTGTCCCCAGCACGGTACCCAGTTATCCGTTTTTTCCATAATTTTTCCTCCCCAATCAATTCGTCCCAGTATAGCATTTTATATGGTTGATTGCAATTGCTTTACGGGATTTTTCGATGTTTGTTGATATTGTCATTGCGTTGTGGTAGAATACAGCTAAAAGTGAGCGTCGGAAAGGAAGTAAAGTATGAAGCTGTCATTTTACGGGGCTGTGCGCGAAGTTACAGGCAGCAGCCATTTTCTACAGGCAGCGGGTAGAAATATTTTGATTGATTGCGGTATGGAGCAGAGCACCGATGTGAAAACGCCTGTCAGCTTTCCCGTGCCGCCCAAAGACGTGGATTATGTTTTTCTGACGCACGCGCACATCGACCATTCGGGACGTTTGCCGCTCTTGTGCCGTGAAGGCTTTCGCGGAAAAATCTATTCTACCGATTCGACATATGACCTCTGCGAGATTATGCTGCGCGATGCCGCTCACATTCAGGAGTTCGAGGCAGAGTGGGAAAACCGCAAGGGGAAACGCGCCGGGCGCGATCCGATACTGCCGTATTACGAAATGGCAGACGCTGAGGCGGCTTTAAAGCTGTTCCAATCGTGCGTGTACGGCGATACGATTGAGGTTTGCAAGGGCATAAAAATCCGCTTTACGGATATCGGACATCTGCTCGGCTCGGCGTGTATCGAGGTTTGGGCGACCGAGGACGGCATCACGAAAAAAATCGTATTTTCAGGAGATGTCGGCAACACAAACCAGCCGCTGATAAAAGATCCCTCGTTTGTGGATGAGGCGGATTATGTCGTGGTCGAGTCCACCTACGGCAACCGCGTCCACAATCCGCCGCCGGATTACGCCGACGCACTCGCCTCTGTTTTTCAGAAGACCTTTGACAAGGGCGGCAACGTTGTCATCCCGTCGTTTGCCGTGGGGCGGACACAGGAGGTTCTCTATTTTATCCGACAGATAAAAGAGCGCAAAATGGTTAAGGGTCACGACAATTTCCCTGTCTATGTCGATAGTCCGCTGGCCGTTGAGGCGACAAACATTTATACACGGGACCGTAAGGACTATGACGATGAGGCGCTCGCCCTGCTTAAAAAACATAAGAACCCGATAGGCTTTGACAACCTTAAGCTTTCTGTTTCAAGCGACGATTCCCGTCAGATCAACTTCGACGATGAGCCGAAGGTGATTCTCTCCGCTTCCGGCATGTGCGACGCCGGCCGCATCAAGCATCACTTAAAGCACAATCTATGGCGCAGAGAGAGCACGATTGTCTTTGTCGGCTATCAGGCGAACGGCACGCTGGGAAGGATTCTTCTTGACGGGGCAAAGCACGTACGCATCATGGGAGAGGAAATCAAGGTCGAAGCCGGGATTGTTCGTCTTGAGGGACTGAGTGCCCATGCCGACAAATTCGGGCTCATGGCGTGGCTCGATGCCTTCGGCGGCACACCGCGGCACATTTTCGTCGTACACGGCAGCGAGGAATCAAGCGTTTCCTTCGCCGATGAGATTTCCTCGCGCTATCAATCGGAAATCACCGTGCCGTACTACGGCGAGGGCTACGACCTGATCGCCGACGTGAAAACCGACGAGAAGATTGAGCTGCCTTTCGTGCCAAGAGCGTCGGACGCCGCTCAGGAGAACCCGGCGTATACGCACCTGCTGTCGGTTGCCAACAGACTGACGGAGGTCATCATGAAGCAGAAAGGACAGCCCTCGAAGAAGTTGTCAAAGCTCTCCGGTCAGCTGGAAGCCATTATCGCCAAATGGAGCCATTAAATTGTGTGTCCATTAGGAAATGAACGCTTTATAGTATTTAGAAAAAAATATCGTTTTTCTGTCAGATTCATTGACAAAACCGCCCCTCGAAGCTTATAATACACTTGGCTTCGGGGGCGGGGTGTAATTCCCCACCGGCAGTGACAGTCTGCGAGCCGCCTTTGGCGGCTGACTGAGTGGAATTCTCAGACCGACGGTATAGTCCGGATGAAACGAACCATGGATTTTTTTAGCCCCCGAATATCCGGGATTTTTTATTTTTTTGGGGGCTTTCACATGAAAAGAGAAGAACTGAAAAAGTCGGTCGTATTGGCGATGCTGGCGGCGCTTGCTTTCGCCGTTACGCTGGCGGTACACTTTACTCTGTTTACCGACTATTTGACGTATGATCCCAAGGGCGTTATCATCACCATCGCGGGATTTATTTTCGGGCCGCTTGCGGCGGCGCTCGTTTCCGCTGTTGTCTGCGCGGTCGAAATGGTTATCATCAGCGCCACGGGACCAATCGGTTTTCTTATGAATTTTTTGTCTGCGTGCTCATTTTCCTGTACGGCGGCTTATATATATAAGAGAAAACACTCGGTAAGCGGCGCGGTGCTCGGTTTACTTACGGGGACACTGATTATGACCGCGCTGATGCTGCTCTGGAACTACATCATCACGCCGCTCTATACCGCTGCCCCGCGTGAGGCGGTCGCGGCGATGCTCGTACCAGTAATTCTGCCGTTTAACCTGATCAAATGTATTATCAACTCAGCGGTCATTATGCTGCTATACAAACCGGTCGTTACCGCGCTGCGCAAGAGCAAACTTTTACCTGCTAAACCGGTTCAGTCGTCGAAGGGACATACCTTTGGGGTTGCGGCTGTATCGCTTGTCGTGCTCATCACCTGTGTCTTTGTTGTACTCGCGATAAAAGGAATGATTTAACGGAGGAAAACCATGAGGACAGATACAATATTATTAACGAATGAAAACGTAACGCTGACGACGTATATTCTTGACAGCTCGCGTGAGATGCCGTATATGGCGAAACGTCCGGCAGTGCTGATTTTTCCCGGCGGTGCCTATAAATTCTGTTCCGACCGCGAGGCTGAACCGATCGCTATGGCTTTTTTAGCTATGGGTTTTTCGGCGTTTGTGCTGCGCTATTCGCTGAACAGCAAGGATGTTTTCGATAAGGCCTTGTCCGATGCAGAGGAGGCGCTGACGCTGATTCGCGGCAAGGCGGAGGAATATAATATTTTACCTGATAAAATCGCCGTATGCGGTTTTTCGGCGGGCGGACATCTGGCGGCGGGGATAAGTACCCTCGGAAGCACGCGCCCCAACGCGCTGATCCTCGGCTATCCGTGCATCAGCGCCGACATCTGCGGCGAGGGGGTGTTGTGTACATCCGTTCCGTCGCTTGACGATAAGGTCACTGCTGACAATCCGCCGACATTTCTGTTCTCGACCTGTGCCGATACATGCGTGCCGATTCATAGCTCGACGTCGTTTTTAAGCGCTCTTGAAAAGAACGGTGTTCCGTTTGAGGCGCACATTTTTTCCGACGGAGGACACGGTCTGGCGCTTGCAAACCCCGTTACCTGTTTACGCGGTTCTTCGGGAGACAACCCCGACGTGGCGAAATGGATTGCCCTCTGTCAGAGCTGGCTGTACAGACTGTTTCTTGACTAATGCATCATTCTTATATTTTTATTAAAACTATTGACAAAATAAAGTAAACTATATAGAATTTCCTTATTGTTCAGAGGTATAATTCAAACAGTATTTTTGGGAGTTGAGAGTATGGTTTTTGAGAAACTAAAAGGAATTATTTGTGAACAGCTTGATGTTGAAGAGGAAAAGGTTACCATGGAAGCGAACATCCTCGAAGATTTAGGAGCTGACAGTCTTGACGTTGTCGATCTCATCATGTCTATTGAGGACGAGTTCGATATTGAGGTCCCTGATGAGGAATTGGAAGCCATTAAAACGGTCGGCGATGTCGTCCGTTTTATAGAGGAGCGTTAAGCGAATGGCAGAAAGGCAGGAAAAGCTCGTTGAGGCAATTACCTCTATGGAGGTGGATTTTGCCCAGTGGTATACGGACATTGTCAAAAAGGCGGATCTGATTGATTATTCCAGCGTGAAAGGGTGTATGGTAATACGCCCGTATGGATACGCCGTCTGGGAGAATATTCAGAAGGATCTTGACAGGCGCTTTAAACAAACCGGTCATGAAAACGTCTATATGCCGATGTTCATTCCCGAGTCGCTCCTTCAGAAAGAAAAAGATCACGTCAGGGGTTTTGCCCCGGAAGTGGCGTGGGTGACGTACGGCGGCGACGAAAAGCTTGCCGAGCGTCTTTGTGTGCGTCCGACGTCGGAAACGCTGTTTTGCGAACACTACGCCAACATCGTACACTCTCACCGCGACCTGCCCAAGCTCTATAACCAGTGGTGCAGCGTCGTGCGCTGGGAAAAGACGACACGTCCGTTTTTGCGCTCCCGTGAGTTCTTGTGGCAGGAAGGCCATACCGCCCACGCAACGGCGCAGGAAGCCGTAGAAGAAACCGAGCGTATGCTCGGCGTCTACGCCGATTTCTGCCGGGAATCGCTTTCCATGCCTGTCATCAAAGGGCGTAAAACCGAAAGCGACAAGTTTGCCGGTGCGGTGGCTACTTATGCCATCGAAGCGTTGATGCACGACGGGAAAGCGCTGCAGGCGGGTACCTCCCACTATTTCGGAGACGGCTTTGCCAAAGCGTTTAACATCACCTACGCCGATAAGGACAACACGCTGCAATATGTCCACCAGACCTCATGGGGCGTCACCACGCGCCTCATCGGCGGCATGATTATGACGCACGGCGACAACAACGGCCTCGTCGTACCGCCGCCCGTCGCTCCCGTGCAGGTGGTCATTCTTCCGATTGCCCAGCATAAGGAAGGCGTTCTCGAAAAGGCGAACGAGCTAAAAAATCGTTTGTCCGCTTGTTTCCGCGTGAAACTTGACGATTCGGACAATTCCGCCGGCTGGAAATTTGCCGAATATGAGATGAAGGGTGTACCCCTAAGGCTTGAAATCGGTCCTAAGGATATCGAGAAAGGCCAGTGTGTTCTTGTTCGCCGCGATACCCGCGAAAAGAGCTTCATCGCTCTTTCGGATTTGGAAACAGCCATTGACGCGCTGCTTAAGGATATTTCCGTCTCTCTCTTTAATCGTGCTCTCGAAAACCAAAATAAACGCACATACACCTGCCTGACAACAGACGAGATTACGGCATCCCTTAATGAAAAGGGCGACGGCTTTATCAAAGCCATGTGGTGCGGCTCTGAGGAGTGCGAGGAAAGGGTTAAGGAGCTAACCGGCGTCGGTTCAAGGTGCATACCGTTTGATCAGGAAAACATCAGCGACAAGTGCGTTTGCTGCGGTAGACCCGCTAAGATGATGGTTTGCTGGGGCAA
>CAZDWM010000163.1:0-5433 GCA_964509145.1 uncultured Eubacteriales bacterium
TTGTCGCCATGGGAAGCGACGAAAAAATAGCAAATTTCAGCTTCGACGGAAGCTATATTATGCAGTTCGACTGGTCCGTCGACGCCGAGGACGACTGGCACTACGCGTCCAAATGGGATTACGGCGAAGGCAATTACATCTATCTTGATGTTGGCGTAGATATGATAAGCAAGGGCGAGTTTTTATGGTTCACCTACGATGACGCCGTGGGTAAATGCGCGGACGCCGTTAAAACCACAAAGACGGACGACGGTCAGAAGGCGCGCGTTTTCGACTTTGACAAACACACGCTAAACGTCCGCGCAAGGCTCGTCTATTTCGACAGCGATAGCGGCACCGCCTACACCTCCCCGTGGAGCGACACCTACAGTGTTAACGACAGCTTTAACTCGCAGGACACAGCTTTCAGCGGATCTATAACGGGTTTGACCGCTCCGGCAGTCAGCGACGCCTTTTCCGGCAGTTCGGACGGACAGAACTATATTTACTTCGACATCTCGCTCGGCAGTGAGCTGACGGACGCCGCGTGGAAGGTCAAGTGCGCCACCGGCGACGACATGATTCTAAAGTCACAGGTGCGGTTGAATGGCGGCGAATGGAAATACTGGAGCGTTGAGGACGAGCTGTATCCATACACCGTCGGCACACGTGCTTTCGCCGTAGACGACGATATGTTCAAAGGAACGCTCGAGTTCAGGTGCTGCCTTGCTTACGAGGGCAATGAGGACGCCGGAATTAAGGCGTTCAGCACACCCTGGAGTAAAAATATCGTCCGCACGTCCGACGACAGCTTTTCAATCATTAAAAACGTCGATGAGCCAAAGCGTGATATCACCGTCAATGGTAAATGCCCCCTTTGCGGTATGTGTTCCCAGCCGCTCGGGCTTTGCGTGTTCGTATGGCTTACGCTGGTCGTCATCGCGGTTCTTGTTGCCTTTATCATAATCAGGATTATCCGTCGCGGCAAGAAGCGCCTCAGCCCCATTGAGGCGGCGGCCAGAGAGCGGCTCGAAAAGGGTCAGGCGGAAGACAATGCCCGTAAGGTCGCGGCAGCGACAAAGATGAATGCGCCCACCGAACCCGATGTTAATATAGATAACAAGCTTAAAAATGAAGAAACCGACAAGGAGTGTCAAGACTGAAAGATAAATCTTTCAGTCTGGAAGTTTTACCCTTTTGCGCCATATAGGAAGGCGCAAATCGGCTTCGCCGACCGGCTTAAACTTCCGCATTCATCGAAAGGATGGTCATAATAATGGGCTTTGAAGAAGTAGCCGCGAATCTGGTTAAAAAGGTCAGTGTCAGAAGCGGCAAGAAACTGCTCAAGAGAAACGGACCGGCGCCGCAAATTCAGAAGACCGACCCCATAAAAATGAAAAACAGAACCGACGATTTTTATAATGTCGGCTTCTCAAAGCGCATCACCATGCCCGACGACGTCACAGCAAAGCCCTACTGGCTCGCCGGATTTAAGACAAACAATCAGATAACCGGCGTCATCGACCCGATGACCGTAAGCGCCATGTGGATAGACTGTAAGGACAACGGCGGGTTAATAATGGTCGCCGCCGACTGCGTGGGCATCACCGGCTACGACATCGCGGCGCTGCGTGAATCACTCGCCGAATTCTGCGCGGAGACGGGCTGCAAGGCCGTCAACGTCTGCTGCTCGCATACACATGCCGGTATAGACACCTGCGGCTATTGGGGCAAGACTGTTGTCGGACCCATCCCCGGCGACGGCAAGGATCCCGAGTTTATGAAGCGTTTCTTCGGCGCCATCCGTGACGTCTGCTTTGAGTCCTACCGCAACCGCAGGGAGGGTCGCCTATATGTCGGCTCCGTTCGTGTCCCCGATGCGCAGCACGACGGTCGTCCGCCAATTGTGCTCCATGACGTTCTCACACGTCTGCGCTTCGTCCCCAACGACGGCACAGAGGAGACATGGTTAATTAATTTTGCCGCGCACCCCAACACCATGGGAGGCGCCAACACCAAGGTCAGTGCCGACTACCCGTATTATATGCGCGAGCGCATCAACAAGGATAAAAAGACAAACGTCCTCTTCGGTGTGGGCGCTATTGCCGCCGTCGACGCGGGCATGTATTCCGACGACAGGCTCGAGCGCACCATCAAGCAGGGCGAGGTGCTCGGCGAGGCGGCGCTTTCAATCAACAACGACATCGAGCTCGCGCCCGAAATCACCCTGCTTCAGCAGGCATATTACGCGCCCATCGACAACGGCGTGTTGTGCCTGATGGGTCTTATCAAGACGGTTAATTCTCTCAAGTTCCCCTGTGATAAGGGTGAACTGGGTCTCGCGCTCAAGACGGAATTAACCTACATAAAGCTCGGCAGCCAGCAAATTTTGCTGCTCCCCGGCGAGGCTTTCCCGGAGTTCGTCTACGGCGGTTATTCCTCCGCCGAGGATTCGGCTACGGGTCTTGCGCCCGACATCAACCCAACGCCGCTCGTCGATATCGCGGGCGACAAGGAGCTGCTCGTCTTTGGCGTCACCAACGATATGACCGGCTATATGGTGCCGCCCAACGACTTTGTCCTTCACAAGACACAGCCCTATTTGAGCAACGGCAAGGACATCAAGGGCAGGAACCACTACCACGAAACAAACTCTCTGGGCTACCTCACCACGGAAACCATCGCGAACGTTTTCGCGGACGTGATGAGCAGGGTTGAATAAAATGCCCCGTTCGATAGACTTTATCGTCGGCGGTGATTATGACGGCAAAAAGCTCAACATTTTTCTCCGTTGCGGTGCTAAGCTGTCACACACTCTTGTGTCGACACTTCGCCACACCGAGGGTTCGCTGCTGCGAAACGGCGATAAAATCCGCACCGTCGACGCGGTTCACGCAGGCGATGTTATAACCGTCCATCTTCCCGACGGACGCTGTGCCGTTGAGCCTGTTGAGATACCGTTTGATATACTTTATGAGGACGACGACCTTCTGGTTATCAACAAACGTCCCGACATCGCCATTCATCCGTCTCACGGGCATCAAGCCGACACCCTCGCCAACGGCGTAGCGTGGCATCTTCAGGCAAAAGGTCACAGCGGCGCGTTCAGGGCTGTCGGACGGCTCGATAAGGGTACGTCCGGTGTCGTTGTCTGCGCGCTTAATTCCTATGGCGCTTCGCTGCTTACGGGTCATCTTGAAAAAACCTATATCGCACTGTGCGAAGGTACGCTTTCCGGGGTCGGCACGATTAATGTCCCTATATACCGTCCAGACCCCGACAAGACACTTCGTGCCTGCCGCGAAACATTGTCCGGCGACATCGGCGAACGCTCCGTTACACATTATGAGGTTATAGACAGCCGCGGTGGTCTGTCCCTATTAAAGCTGCGGCTTGAGACCGGTCGCACCCATCAAATCAGGGTTCATATGGCACATATCGGCACACCGCTTGTCGGAGACGCTTTATACGGCACACCTCGAAGCGACCTGAACCGTCATATGCTCCACTGCTCGGCAGTTGAATTCGAACACCCCGTTACAAAACGGCGAATGGCATTTTATGCCCCGCTTCCCGACGAATTCGAGATAGTTTTTCCGGGCAGTTCATCCCTTGTGAATGTCCATTAATAACGAAAGGCTGGCGCCGATGAATCAAGAACAGCTCACCGACACAGGCAGCCCGTCCGCCCCCGCGCACCATATGCCCGAGCGGCGTTACATCCGCCCGCGCGAAATCATCGCCTATTCCCTCACTTCATATGGTCTCAATAACATGACGACCTTTATCGGCTCGACAAAACAGTACTTCATGATGAACTACCTCGGTTTGTCGGGTACGCTTTACGGCACCGTGGGTACCATCTCGTCAATTTGGGACGCCCTTGACGACCCGCTGTCGGGCATCATCATCGACCGCTGCCGAACGCGCTGGGGCAGGCTGCGTCCCTTCTTAATTGCCCCCCTCCCCCTGTGGGCTATCACTGCGGTCATGTTTTACATCATTCCCGGTTTTGCCGTAACAGACTCGTTAAAGTTTTGGTACGTGCTGATAACAACTATTATTTACGGCATCGGCATGTCTTACCTCGGCGGTTGGGAGCTGCTGCTGTATAATATCACCCCGAACCTGAGCGAACGAAGTCGGTTGATAGCCACAAACAAGTTTATAAACCTTTTCACCTATCTGCCTTCGCTAGTCCCCGTGTGTGTCGACTTCCTGCCCAAGCTGACGAACAACGCCGTAACGCAACAGTCAATCTTCAAAGACTTTTCATTTGTTTTTGTACTGATTGCCGTTGTCCTTGTCATCTTCGGTTTCCTCAATATGAAGGAGCGCGTCGCCATTGTCATGGGCGAGGAGCTGCACAACATCAGTATATGGCAGTCGGTCAAGGTGATTTTTAAATGCCGCCCGTTATTTATTCTTCTGCTTGCTAACTTTTTTTCAAGTGTCAAGGGAGTAGGCGGCGCGTCCGAGGACTTTTTTTGGCTCAACAACACCGGCAGGCTTTCAAACAAAATTTTATGCAGCCTGTTTACCGGGCTTCCAAATTATTTCACAACACCGCTAACACCCGTTCTTGTTAAAAAATTCGGTCTGCGCCGCACGGCAGTCGTCGCGGGTTTCTTCGGCGGAGTTGCCTATACGGCGCTCTATCTTATGGGCTACGCCCCGTTTGGTGCCGAGGCGGGCGTT
Organism: uncultured Eubacteriales bacterium; assembly: GCA_964509145.1. GTDB lineage: Bacteria > Bacillota > Clostridia > Oscillospirales > Acutalibacteraceae > UBA1425. Next base: position 4,678 of record CAZDWM010000163.1, read on the forward strand.
AAAAACTTTATCTATCTTGTCGTCGGGCTGACGATATGCGGTCTACCAAACCACATCATCAGCGTCTGCAATCCCCTTTTGACAGGCGACATGTACGATTACCTTGAGTGGCAGTCTGGCTTACGCAGCGAGGGGCTTGTCAACGCGGTAACAGGCTATGTCAACAAGCTTTCAGGCAGTGTCATTGCATTGCTGTCCGGCAGCGTTTTTGACTGGATTGGCTTCAAGCCGCAAAAGGACGCCTTCGGCAACATTGTGCCTCACAAGGACAAAAGGGTGCTTCAGGGTATTTTCGGCATCTTCGCCCTCGCTCCCGCCATGGCGCGCTTCGGTTACGGCCTTACACTGCTTATGTTCAACATACACGGCAAATTCAGGGAACAAATGCTCGACGAGCTGGCCGTCCGGCGGCTCGCTAAAAGTGAAAAATTTCAAATCGATAATTGAACATTTTGATAATTGTCAATTTTCAATTATCAACTGTAAATTGGTTTTCCCCTTGAAATAGGTTGACAATTATGGTAAACTATTTTCGGACGCGCTTTAGTGTGATAAATTGACAGCGCGCTAATAACAGGAGGGTATAAAATGAAACGATTTAAACAAATTCTTTGTCTAGCATTTGCCGCTCTTTTCTGTCTCTTTGTTTTTACAGGCTGCGGCGGCGGAAACACCGCTGATGAATCTGTAACAAGCGGCAACGGTGATAGAACCGCCGCGTCAGACTGGGATTATGTTCATGAAGCCGACAAGCTC